>JBMFOT010000067.1:0-17773 GCA_049969495.1 Armatimonadota bacterium | reverse complement strand
CTTCTCGCGTGCCCGCGCGAACACCGGGAACAGAATCGCTGCCAGTATCGCGATTATCGCGATAACCACGAGCAGCTCGATCAGCGTGAACGCTCTGCGCTTCATGAGAGACAGCCTCCTTCTAAAATGGTTATTCGCTTAAGTACCCTTATTATAAACAGGCGTGCTAAGTTTGTCAAGCGGAATACGAGAAAATTTAAGCATGTTGAGAAAAAAATCACGTGGTACCATCTCTAAAATCCGACAAAGTACACAAAGCATCCCCATACCGCAGGCAGGCGACGCACCGAGGACCGGCGAATCAATTTGCATAGTCCCTGTAATGGCAAAAAGAGAGGATGAATGCGTGCTCGTTGGTGGATAATCTGGCTGCTTCTTTTGCTGCTTGCCGGTTGTGCGCGTTTCCCTGAAACCGGGCAGGCGGTTAGCAAGCGGTTAGTGGTACAGTTTCGTGTGGCAGGGCAAATTCGTCCGGATTACTATTACTTCATTCTCATAGATAACGATAACGACCCTCTGGGGGTGAGTGGTCCGGTGCCGCCCATCGCGCCTCCCTGGGGTGGCAACGGTTTTGCAACGGGTTCCTTCCAGTACTTTGTGGAGTACCACAGCGCGCTACCTTTCAACGGTTTCATGCTGTACAAAGTGCTGGACCCCGACCGCCTACAGGTGTTTCAAGCGCTGGGTGCGCCGCTGGAGGCGTCTGTCAGCGCAGACGGCAAGAGCCTGCGCGTGGTGGTGGATTTCGGCAGCATCGCGCGGGATGGGCAGGACCCGGCGGACATCCGTGCTCTGCAAATCAACATCATCGCCACCGACCGCACCCCCAAGGACCCTACCGACACCTCGTTGAAGATGTGGGATGCGCTGGGCGATTCGCGCCAGTTTCCGAACAGCTACCTCACCATCCAGACCGATGCCGACCGTATCCTGCGCAACGCGGATACCGGTATGGAACCCGAGGGTGATGTGGTCAACGGCAACGACCCCGACCTGGACATTGTGGACTGGCAGATAGAGGTAAGATCGTAAACGAAAACCCCTCTCCCACAGTGTGGGAGAGGGGGAAGGGGTGAGAGCAACTACAACTTCTGTTTTCCGCTCTCCGTCAGCACGTAGCACCCCTCCTTCTCCTCCAACAAACCAGCCTGTGCCATCTCGCGCAAGCCGCTACGTACCCGAAAAAGCGGTAACCCTGTGGCTTGCGCTACCTCTTCCGGCGTAGCCAGCGTTTGCAAGCATGCCAGCATCTTGCGGGCGGACTCGGTGAGGGTGCCTTCTGCGCTGATGCACGCCATCGGCTACAGCTTCTTCTTGCACAGGTACCAGTCGATACACTCATAACCGGCTTTGACGCGCTCTTCTGCCATCTCCAGCGTAGTGGGAGGCGGCACGATCACCTTGTCGCCCGGTTTCCAGTTGGCAGGTGTAGCTACCTTGTGCGCGTCGGTGGTTTGCAGGGCGTCGACCAGGCGCAGAATCTCCTGCATATTGCGTCCGGTGGTCAGCGGATAGTAAATCATCGCCCTCAAGATACCGTTTGGGTCGATAACGAACACACAGCGCGAGGTCTCGGTCTTGCTCTCACCCGGCATAATCATCCCGTAGAGGGAGGCAACTTCCTTGTTCAGGTCGGCGATGATAGGGAAGGGGATCTCCACCCCTGTTTTCTCCTTGATGTTTCGGATCCACGCGATGTGCGAGTAAACGCTGTCAATACTCAACCCCAGCAAGTCTACCCCACGCTTTTGCAGTTCCGGGTAGATTTCCGCAAAGGCGATGAACTCGGTGGTACAAACGGGGGTGAAATCCGCCGGGTGTGAGAACAGGATGAGCCAGCGTCCGCGATAGTCGGACAGCCGAATCACCCCGTGTGTGGTAACCGCCTCGAACTCTGGAGCAGGCTCGTTCAAACGTGGCAAACCCACAGGCTTTACGCCTTCCGTCATCTCGGTGGACATCGTGATACCTCCCTTTGGATGGTCTGGAACACCGCTAACCCCACAACGTTGCGGGTCGCTTATCTATAAAATACCTCAAAGCAGGCGGTTTTGCAAGTGCTCAACGCTTGCGTTGCTGTCGGCTTTTCAGGAACTCCTCTTCCGCCTTTTCGAGGTCTTTCAACGTCTTGCGTTTAGGAGCCTCGTTTTCTGTTGTGGGAGGAGCGGCAACCGTCTGCGCTTTCTGCCGAGCCACTGCCTGCCCGCCTGCCGGAGGGGAGGAGGTAGCGCGCGTCTTAGGTTGGGTAGCGGCGGCATCGGCAACAGGCTTTGAGGTGGCGGTTGTTTTGCCCGCAGGTTCGGTGGTTTTGGCAGTGGTTGTCGCGCGGGCACGTTTGCCTTCGGGCTGCAGGTCGTCTACACGCACCAGCAGCACATAGTTCAGGTGAAACTCGCGCTCCTCCGGTGTCAGGCGCGAACGCGCCTCTTCCGAAAGGCTCTCTATCCAGCGGTTTTTCATGCGCTCCTGCGCTTCCGTGTGGCGCGTGAGCACCTCTTCAGGCAGGCTGTCCAGGTCTACCTGCACCGCTGCACGCCCATCGCTATACAGGCGGTAGATGGTGCCCCTCAAGCCGCCCATGTAAGGGTAGTAGCTGCGCTCCTTGATGTCGCCGTTTGTCTGCTCGCGTGACACAATCTGCACGCGGTCGCCCTCTTTGAAGTTCGCCATATTGCACCGTCCTTGCTACCGTGCTACCGCCAGCGCGGAGTGCACGATGGATTGGAAAATCTTCAGCCCGTCTTCAGAGCCCAAAATCGCCTCGCAGGCGCGTTCGGGATGGGGCATCATGCCCATCACGTTGAAGCGTTCGTTGGCGATGCCCGCGATGTTTGCCAGCGAGCCGTTGGGGTTGCTTTCCTTTGTCAGCGCGCCGGTGCTGTCGCAGTAGCGAAAGATTATCTGGTTGTTCGCCTGCAGCTCCTGCAGGGTCTCGCGGTCACACACGTAGCGACCTTCACCATGCGCGATGGGAATGCGCAGCACCTCACCTCGCCGGCACCGGTTGGTGAAGGGGGTATCGGTGTTCTCCACGCGCAGGTACACGTGCTTGCACACGAAGCGCAACCCCTCGTTACGCACCAGCGCTCCCGGCAACAGGTGTGCCTCACACAGAATCTGGAAACCGTTACAGATGCCGATAACCAGTCCTCCCTGCCTCGCGAACTCCTCCACCGCCTGCATCACCGGCGAGAAACGGGCAATCGCCCCGCAGCGTAGATAGTCGCCGTACGAGAAGCCGCCCGGCAGAATCACGCAATCCACGCTGTGCAGGTGATTATCCTGGTGCCAGATGTACTCCACCGGCTGTTGCAGCACGTCGCGGATGGCGTAGTAGGCGTCGGCGTCACAGTTGGAGCCGGGGAACACCACCACCCCGAACCTCATTCCAGCACCTCAATCTCGTACAGCTCGGTGACCGGGTTCGCCAGCAGGCGATCGCACATCTCCTTCACCTGCGCCTGCACCGACTGCCCTTCGTCGGCAATGTCCATTTCTATCACCTTGCCGATGCGCACCTGATTGACACCTGTATAGCCCAGGGCATGTAACGCTTCCTGCACCGTTCTGCCCTGGGCGTCCAGCAAGGTGGGTTTTAGTGTGACCAGCACTCTCACTCTGGGCATGTAGACTGTCCTCCAGAAGGATAATTCACGCCCGGAGTGAGTTTTTCCTGCCTTCGCTATGTCTGCTGCGTTGCCATCGCCGAGGCGAGTAACTGTACCAGCTCCGTTGCACTCGGCACTTTGCCCTGCAGTACCAGCTTGCCATCTACCACGAGAGCTGGCGTGCTCATCGCGCGCACCTCCTGCATCCGCTTGATGGAGAGTTGCAGGTTAGTGACGTGCTCCACCTCGGCATCCAGCCCAAGCAGCTGCACCGCCTGTCTGGTGTTCCTCTCGAGCGTATAGCATCGCGGGCAACCGGGTCCGAGAACCTCTATCTTCATAGCGACACCTCCTGTTGCTTGGTTTTACCTCACTAACGCCATACAACGTTACCTGCCACCCACCCTACCAGCGTGCCCAGCACGATGAGCGTCACCACGTACACCGCCGACTTGCGCACGCCGAACACGCGGGCGATAGCTATCCAGTTGGGCAGGCTCAAGCCGGGACCGGTCAACAGCAACGCCAGAGCGGGCCCCTTGCCCATACCCAGCTGCATCAGCTTGTGTACGAACGGCGCTTCGGTCATCGTGGCGAAGTAGCTGATTGCGCCCACCAGCGTAGCGATAAACGATGCCCGCAGGCTGTTCCCGCCCACCAGCTTCTCCACCAGCGGCTGGGGCAGCAGCGCGCCGATAATGCCCACGATGAACACGCCCGCCAGCAGCAGGGGCAGGATGATGCGCACAAACCACCACGTCTCGCCCAGCCAGTGGCGTATCTCCTCACCGCTCTTGGTGCGCCAGGCGTAGGCGGCGACCACCACCATCCCCACCGCCCACACGACCACCTTCTGCCAGTAGGGACCGGTGCGTATCACGTAGTTGGGCGCAAGCAGGTCAATGACTATCAGCAGCAGTAGCACAATGTCCTTCCCCTGCACCCTTGCGTCAGGGTTAGATGGAACGCCGTCGTTTGCTGCCTGCGCCTCCGCCAGCCGCGCCATCTCCTCACGGTGAAAGGCGGTGGTCATTACCGTGCCTACCACGAGTGCCATCAGAAACGCGCTGACGATGCGCACTACCGCCATCTCCCAGCCGATAATCGCACCGGTATACGTGAGGGCGAGCACGTTGGTCGCCGGCGCGACCCACAAGATGATGAACGCCGCGCCGATGCTGGCTCCCGCGAAGTACACCCCTGCCGATACCGGAATCACCGTGCAGGAGCACGCCGCCACGAAAAAGCTGGCGAAGGCTGCACTCAGGAAGGTGACGATGCGGTGGGAGGCGATGCCCAGATAGCGCAGCACCGCCTCTTTGGGCACAAACGCCACCATACCCCCTGCCAGCAGAAACGCCGGTATCAGGCAGGTCAGCACGTGGTATACCACGTAGTCCTGCAGAGCCAGTAATCCGCCGCGAATCGCTTCCCCTACCATATCTCACCTCCTTCTAGGTGTGCGATGGTCACGCGGTAGGTACCACTTGCTCCACCGCCTGACGCAGCCTTTCTATCACCCCCTCGTTGTTGGTGTTGCGAATGTCTACCGGGATGAAACGGCTTTCATCGAAGCCTGTCTCGCGCAGCAGCTTCTTGAACAGTTTCATCTGCGCATCCGGGGCACACGCTCCGACGACGACGTAGGTATCCTCGTCGGAACTTTTGAGTACATCGCGAAGCACCTCGTTGCCGCCTTGTCCGCACAACTGGGCGTTGAGCACCGTGTACTTCACGTCCATCTCGGACTCGACCTCGAACAGCAGGGTATTCATGTCTGTGTCCTTGTAGGAAGGGCACAGTCCCTTGCAGTTGCACAGCACGACCTTGACTTGCATGGTTCGCCTCCTGAATCAATGTAGTAGCGTTGTGATTTTATAGAGAGTTACCACCACAATCAGCACCCCAAACAACTGCTTTAACCGCTGGCTGGGCACATAGACGCTAGTCACTTTCGCGCCCGCGTAAGAGAAAAGGATACCCACCACGATGCACCACACGGTGATACCCGGTTCCCAGTGCGCCGTACGCAGGTGAGGCACCAGTGCAGAGAAGGAAGGTGGCGTGACCGCAAAGGCATTGATGCCTGCTGCCATTTTGGGCTCAAAGCCCACCAGGATGAGCGTGGGCATCAGCAGGAAGCCGGGTCCCACCCCCAGCAAGCCACTCAGGATGGAAATCGG
Organism: Armatimonadota bacterium; assembly: GCA_049969495.1. GTDB lineage: Bacteria > Armatimonadota > HRBIN16 > HRBIN16 > HRBIN16 > HRBIN16. Next base: position 11,982 of record JBMFOT010000067.1, on the reverse strand, counting down.
CACTGCCAGCGCCACCGCAAGGGCGAAACGAGGTTCAGCCGCTGCTTCCCCCTTCACCGGTTTGAACAACCGGTACGCCAGATAAGCTACCGAGACAAAGTAGATGACCCAGATGACCTTCTGCTCAATCCGTTGCGCCAGCAACGCACCAATGGGCGCACTGAGGGTAGTCACCACAGCCAAAAGAAACGCCTTTTTCCAGTCTATATATCCCGACCGGGCGAATCCGAAGGTGGCAAACAGCGCAGTGACCCCGTTGAGCGTGAGGCTGAGCGGTTGCACCTGATGCACCAGATCGCTCAGGAACAATCCAAGAAATGGGATGGCAGCGAATGCCACTCCCAAACCGAGCATCCCCGACAGAAAAGACAGGATGCTCAATCCTCCAACAATCATTACCTCACGTGACATGGTGGGCTGCCTCCTCGTCAAAAGTGTGTATTTCTCACCACCAGCGAAAAATTGCCGATCCCGATAGATAGATGCCCAATCCTATCAGCAGCACACCCGTTCCCACTCGAAACACTTTCTCCATCTGAGAGAGCCGGTTGAGCCATGCCCCAGCAGCGTGCACGCCACGTGCCAGCACGATGGCAATAGCCACTACGGGTGCCGCCGTGCCGATGCCGTATATCAGCGGATACGGAAGGTAGAAACCGCCCCTCGCACACAGCGGAATCAGCGCGCCGAAATACAACGCGGCGGACACCGGACAGAACGATAACGCGAAGACGAATCCCAGCGCTAAGGCAGCCCAGCCGCCCAGTCGTTCTGCTCGTTCGGCAGTCCAGCTCCCCAGCCGGTTAGACGGCATAGGCAGAGGAACGAGGTCTAACAACACTGCGCCCACAACCACCAGCAAGGGGCCCAGCAGCTTATGCAAGTGGTGCTGCAAGAAGTGGGACGTGGCGGGAATAGCCAGTAATCCCGAAACCACACCCACCGCAATCAACAGATAGGCGAGGGCGCGCCCCAGTGTGTATAACAATCCCCAAACCACCACTATGCCGGGGGCGGTAACCTGGCGAGAAACAAACCCCAGCGCCGCTAGGTTGGTCGCCAGAGGACACGGGCTGATAGAAGTCAACAGCCCCAACCACAGAGCGGCAACCAAAGGCACCAACTGAACATCATTCATCCTTGCGCGTGTCCTCCACAAATGTGCTGATCTCTTGTGCGAGATAGTCTCGTAAACCCTCCAGCGAGGTCTGTTGCCATATCCCCTCGAGGTTCTTGTGGCGCACCTCTTTGCCGTCCCGATACTCTACCAGTACCAACGACTTGGAGTAGAGCTGGTAGTCCTCGATGTAGTGGCGATTCTGAGGCTCCTCCACATCTACCGGATAGAACTGTAGCCCGCCACTGTCCACCTGCTTCTTGAACCGCTCGCTCACCACTTGACGAGCGGTCTTCTCGATGGTTAAACAGGAAGCGCAGCGGAAGGTGGTATGAAAGTAGTAGAGCACCACATGCTTGCCCTGTGAGGGTATCTGTGCACTTGCCTGTTGGGAAGACCTTCTCGAGACGGCATCCTTTTCAAGACCGGAGGAGACGACCGCGCCTTGCTCGCTCATCGCTTGCCAGAGAGCCAGCGCAACAAATAGTAGTAACGCAACACCTATCCACTTCTTCACAGCCATTGTCTGAAGTCCCCTTCGAAGTGATTTCATATCTCCAATTAACGATATGATTGTATCACATTTTTGGAAATAAATCAAGTTTTTGGGGTATAATAGGGCGTGGAGGAAAAGATGACCACCCTTTCAGACATCGAGCAGTTATTCAAAGCGCTGGCGGATAGCAATCGCCTGCGGATACTTGTGGTTCTGCAGGAAGGGGCACTGTGCGTGTGTCAGCTGATGGGTGTGCTGGGCTTGAGCCAATCCACCGTGAGCAAGCACTTGGCGATACTGAAGGAAGCGGGTCTGCTAGTAGAAGAACAGCGCGGCAAACGCTCCTTCTACGCTTTGCGCAAGGAGTTTGCCTCACCGTTCGTGGACGCTGTCGTGCGTACAGTGCTGGACGGGTTGAAGGGCACCCCCGAGCTGGCGGAGGACCGGCGTCTTGCCGAGTTCATGCGCGAGTTTCGCATCGAAACGGTAGAAGCCGCGCTCAACGTGCGCAAGAAGCGCGGTATGCTGCGGGTGCTCTAGTTTCCGGTGTTGCCCAGAGCACGTTTTTCCAGCATGATGGCTCTCCTCCTCTATGGTGATGTTGGAGGCAGAATGCGCACCCGTCGTCCTTCAATGCGCAAGCGTCCCTCCGCGAACAGCTTCACCGCCTGCACGTACGCCTGATGCTCTTGCACCAGCACGCGCGCGGCGAGCGTCTCCCAGGTATCACTCTCTTCCACAGGCACGCACCGTTGCACGATAATCGGCCCTGTGTCGTAATGCTCGTCCACAAAATGTACGGTACAGCCCGACACCTTCATACCTGATTCCAGCACTGCCTGGTGCACGTGCTCGCCGTACATGCCCTTACCACCGAAGAGGGGCAACAGGGCGGGGTGGATGTTCATTACCCTGCCCGCGTATGCCCGCACCACCGGTACAGGCAGCAAACGCATATATCCGGCAAGGCACACCAGGTCCACCCGCGCTTCGTTCAGTGCGTGCAGCAACCGCTGAGCGTACTCCTCTTCGCTGAGGTTGCGCGGTGAAATCACACGGGTGCGAACGCCCTTTTCGGCAGCACGTTGCAGGGCAGGTGCTTCCCTGCGCGTGCCGATAACCAGCACCACCTGCCCGTCTATCTCCCCGCGCTGGCAGGCATCGATAATCGCCGCCATATTGGAGCCTCGCCCATGTCCCGACACGAGAACGGCGATACGAATAGACACCTCATTCACCCTCCCAGATGGCTATCGCGATAGCGAAGGTGGGTTCGTGCGCGATGCTCACATGTATCCTCCCCCCCTGAGCGCGCTCCGCCGCCTCACCGGTGAGGTTCACGTAGGGCTGACCGGAGGGGTGATTCAGAATCTCCATATCGCGCCAGGGAACCTTATGTCCCAGCGCTTTGATGATTGCCTCTTTGGCAGCAAAACGCCCGGCGAGGTGTTGCAGGAAGCTCTTTTTGCCCTGCTGGCAGTAGGCATATTCGGCATCGGTGAGGATGCGATGCGGGAAGCGTGGGTGTCGCTCGCACACTTCAGCGATTCGCTGAAGCGCCACGATGTCGGTACCCACGCCTTTTACCCGGCCGGTCAGTTGCAGCATCGGCGGTTACTGTTTACGCGGGGAGATGACCACGCGCCTCTCGGGCTCTTCCCCCTCACTATAGGTATATACGTCAGGGTCGTTCATCAGCGTATGGTGAATGACGCGCCGCTCGATGGCGTTTAACGGGTCGAGAACCGCTTCCTCGCCGCGTTCCTTCACCTGTTTGGCGATTTCCAGCGCCATCCGCCGCAGCTTTTCAGCGCGCTGTTTCCGATAATCGCCTACGTCCAGAAGCACGCGGGTAGTCTTATCATAGCGTTTATTGATGATGATGTTCAGCACGTACTGCAGGGCGTCCAGCTGAGGACCGGCGAACCGTTGAGCATCCCGCCCCACCAGCTCCAGCTCCACGTAGCAGTCGTAACTGTCGCGCTTGATGGCTTTTACCGCCAGCCCACTGGCTCGTAGCGCTGCGTTGACCACTGCCATCACTTTGCGCTCCGACTCTTCGGAAGGAGCCTGCCTGACCGCCGTTTTCAAGGTTGCCCGCACACGCGCCGGCGCAGACCCCAGCACACCAAAGATACCCCGAGAGCCTTCGTCCAGTATCTCCCACTCCACCTGTTCCTCGGTGGCTTGAAGCAGTTGCAGCGCTTTCTCTTTTGCCTCTTCTATCGTGCGTCCTGTGGTTTCCACGCTTTGCACGGGTGCATTATCGGTCATAGGTTCCACCATCCTCCTTTTCCTCCTGGTTTACCTTCTGCGGCGCGGCTTGCGTGTGTGGTGATTTTTGCCCGGGTTGCCGGCGGCGGTCGCCGCAGGAACAGGCTCTGGCGCTTTCGCGGTCTCTTCGACGGGCGTCGCTGCCACCGGTTCTGGCTTCATGTAGCGCAGCTGCTGGGCGGTCATCAGGATATTAGAGAGGAACCAGTACAGCACAAACGCCGACGGAAAGTGCCACGTGTACATCATGTACAGCATGAAAAACGTCATAAACAGGGAGGTAATCTTCATCTGTTCCGCCTGCGCGGGGTCGCTGACGGGGGTCAGCCGCTGCGTGACGTAAAGGCTAATGGCGTACAGAATGAGCAAAGGCAGGTCGTGCTGACCCAGGTTCGCCCCCACGATGCCCGGAAACTTCTGCGCCATCCACGGGTTAATCCACAGGAAGAAACCTTTGCTGAACTGATACTCATACATGCGGATGGTATAGTATAGGTAGATGAGAATGGGCATCTGTATCAACATAGGCAAGCATCCGGCAGCGGGGTTCACCTTGTGCTGCTTGTACAGCTCCATAATCTTCTCGTTCAGCTCCTGCCCTTTGTATCGCTCGCGCAGGCGTTTGACCTCCGGCTCCAGTTTCTTCATCTCGCGGAAGGAGCGGAACCACGCCAGCCTCAGCGGGGTGAGCAGCGCCATCACTATCAGCGTGAACAGCACGATGGCTACCCAGTAGCTGAGCCACGGCTGCCTGCCCGTCAGCGCGACCAGAATATCCCAGAAGCGGTAGGCGGGGTGGTTACGGTTTCGCTCGTCAATGCGGCGCAGCACAGCGTCCAGCCGTTGTTTGCCCTCGCCTTTGGCGACGGCGGTATCGCGAAACTCGTTTTCCACCCGGCGGTAGGCTTCCAGTGCTTTCTGCTCGAAGGTGTTGCGGTCTTTCTCGTTCGTTGCCTTTTGCATCTGCAGTTCGTACAGTTCACCGATACGCAGAGTGGCTTCGGCGGCGATTTCGCCGGTGCGATATTGTTTGATCAGCTCCTCGTAGATTTTGAGCGCATCGTCGTATCGCTCCATCTTGCGCATGTATAGCGCAGCCAACCGCAGTTTCGCCTCGGCAGCCAGCGGACTGGAGCCGCTTTGTTCGATAGCCTGCTGATAGAGCTTTTCCGCCTCAGGAAACTTGCCTTGTCGCTCGGCGTGTTGCGCCTGTAGAAGCACAGCATCGGGCGATGGTTGCGGGGTTTGTGCCGGAACCGGCACCGCGAGCCACGACAGCAGAAGTAGTAGTGCGAGCAATAGCGTTCTCAACGGAACTGACCTCTCCTGTAAGACCATTTTTTATTACCGGATGTCGCCAGGAGTAATGACACCTCCAGCGCGACGAAAGTTCGACGCGTCGCTTCAGCCCGAACCCCGTTGCCGATGCTCCCGAGGCAGTCGGGACGGCACCGGGTCATATCCGCCGGGCGAGAAAGGATGGCAACGCAAGATACGTCGTGCACCCAGCCACAGCCCGTGCAGTACGCCGTGTTCGAGTATCGCCTGTGCAGTGTATTCCGAGCAGGTCGGGGTGAAGCGGCACGTAGGCGGAGTGAAGCGTGACACACGCTGGTACAGTCGAATAAGCCCGACCAGAGTTTTTTGCCACAGCGTTGGACGTGGCGCGTTCATGGCTCCCTAATCACCTTCCAGACCTTTGCGCTCTGGAACAGGTTCTGCATCTCCTGCAGCAACCGGTGATAGTCCGCCTCAGCAGCGTTTTTGCGGGCGACGAACACCGCATCAAATCCGTCACTCAGGTTGGGCAGACACTCACGACATGCGGCACGCAGGCGTCGTTTAACCCGATTACGTACCACCGCTTTCCCGACCTTTTTGCCCACCACAAAGCCGAATCTGCGCCCGCTCGGCTGCGGGCGCACGTACAGCACCAAATGCGCCTGAGCGTACGCCTTGCCCTCTTGATAACACGCAAGGAAATCCTTGCGTCGGCGAAGACGCTCATGGCGGGGAAGCACAGGCTTTTCCTCGTTGTTAGTGTTCCGGACCGAAATGACGACAGGTATCCGATACTGTAAGCCGATGGCGACCTTTCAAACGGCGTCGCTTCAGCACGTTACGCCCGTCCTTCGTGCGCATGCGGGCGCGAAAACCGTGCACTTTGCGCCGATGACGATTATTCGGTTGATAGGTACGTTTCATGCCTCTTGCTTTCCTCCGTCAACAGGGAATTATATCACAAACGCCTTTGTTCACGCAAGCGACTTGCGCCGGTTGCCCTCCTCACCGGCGACAGGGCACTCGACAGTCTATCACCGTCCAGCCCTGTGATTTTGAGACGTTTCCCTGCCAACAGTGTACCGCCTGGCGCAGGAGAGGACAACCTCCTACCCTCCATCACCCTTCCCCACGATACCGCCTTCGGTCATGGGGCGCGGGTCCAGCAACTGGTCCAGCTGCTCGGCAGTGAGATCGGTCATCTCCAGTGCGACCTCTTTGAGCGAGCGTCCCTCCGCATACGCCCGTTTGGCAATCTGCGCCGCCTTGTCATAGCCGATGACGGGGTTCAGGGCTGTGACGAGGATGGGGTTCTTGCCGACCGCCTCGGCGATGCGCTCGCGGTTCACGGTGAAGCCTGCTACCGCCCTGTCCGCGAAGATGCGCGCCACGTTGCCCAAGATGGTGATAGACTGTAGCAGATTATGCGCCATCAGCGGCAGCATCACGTTCAGCTGGAAGTTGCCCCGCTCGTTGCCGATGGATACCGCCAGGTCGTTGCCCATCACCTGCGCGCACACCATCATCACCGCCTCGCAGATGACCGGGTTCACTTTGCCGGGCATGATGCTGCTGCCGGGCTGTAGGGCAGGCAGGGCGATTTCGCCTAGCCCCGCGATGGGACCGCTGTTCATCCAGCGCAGGTCGTTAGCGATTTTCATCAGTGCGGTAGCGGTGGTCTTCAGATGACCGCTGAGCTCGGTAGCGGTATCCATCGCCGATTGTGCGGCAAAGTGGTTATCGCTTTCCACAAAGGGGATACCGGTGCGCTGTGCCAGCTTCGCCGCCACGCGCGAGGCGAACTCGGGATGGGCGTTGATCCCCGTTCCTACCGCCGTACCCCCCAGCGCGAGCTTCGCCAGCCTGGGCAGGCAGCTTTCGATGCGCTCGATGCTCTGTGCCACCTGATACGCCCAGCCGCCTATCTCCTGGCTCATGCGTACCGGCATCGCGTCCATCAGGTGCGTCCTGCCTGTTTTCACCACATCGTCCAGCTCGGCAGCGCGCTTCCGAAGCACCTCGTGTAGATGGCGCAGGGCCGGCAGCAGGACATCCTGCACCTCCAGATACGCGCTGACGTGGATGGCGGTGGGTATGACGTCATTAGAGGACTGCCCCATGTTCACGTGGTCGTTCGGGTGTACCAGTCTACTGCCGATTTCACCGCCCAGAATCTGCGTAGCGCGATTGGCAATCACCTCGTTGGCGTTCATGTTGGTGGAGGTGCCGGAGCCGGTCTGGAAGATGTCGATGGGGAAATGCTCATCCCACTTGCCCTCGGCGACCTCCTCCGCCGCCTGCTGGATGGCTCGCGCCTTTTGTTCATCGAGCAGTCCCAGCTCGTGGTTCACTTCGGCAGCAGCGCCCTTAATCAGCCCCAGCGCACGGATGAATACACGCGGGAAGCGGATACCGCTCACGGGAAAGTTCTCCACCGCCCGCTGCGTTTGCGCTCCGTACAGGGCATCGGTGGGGACTCGCACCTCACCTAAGGAATCGCGTTCGATACGGTAGTTGCTCATGATAGCTCCCTCCCCTCAAGGTACGACAAGGTATTATTTCGTTGCTGACAAACACCTACCTGCACATTCGGGAGCGGTTGAAGCGACGCAGAGCATCTATTTTACCACTACGCGATACTGTATCAATACTCCCTGCCCTGGCGCTTACTACTTCGCAAAGATGCTTACCTGCCCACTCAACACCGTGCCGGCAGGCACCTCATTAATCGGCACCACCACGAAGGAGGAGCGACTCGGCAGGCGCAAATCCAGCCCCGGAATAGACAGCGAATCCTCCACCACAAAACCGTTAATCACATAAAAGTAGATATGACAGTCGCGGGCGGTCTGGTCGATCTCCAGAGTAACAGGGTTACTGTAGGTGGTGACCTGTCGACCGTCTTTGGTGGTGTAGGTAGCGGAAGCCTGCAGCTGGAACGTCTGACGAGGTGCGGGGTTTTGCAAGGTAAAGCGCACAGTCTGCACGCTACCTGAGGGAAAGCTGCCACGCACGCACTGAATGGACAGTCTTAACGGAAACTCGTTGCCGGACACCGCCCACGCCCGCAGCAGGGCATCGGCAGATGCCTGGGCTACCAGCCACGCGAGCAGCATCGCGCCTGTCAGCAGGCGCAAAATATCCTTTCGCATAGACAACCCCCCGTGTCGTTTTTTGGGAAAAGGCTTCTACCAGAGGACGCGGTTGGACAAGCTGCGGGTTTCGGCTTGCGAGATGCTCTGCCTCAGGGCATTCTTTGCCATCAGCAACCATTATATCATAGAATGGCGATTGTAACCGGTAGTCTGCACTGCACTTCCTTCTCTCACTTTCCCGTGGGTTGAACGCAGGAATGACGTTCGCCTCATCCGAAGTAAGTATAAGCATCGTGTTCACTGAGGGAGGAAGCCTTGTCCCTGCACAGTATCGCCAGCCGAATTGCCGCGCGACGCGCACGAGAACAGGTTGTTCAAGCAGGAGTACCCGCGCCCCGCGTGGTCACGTTGCGGGCGGTATTGCTGGGATTACCGCTTATCGCCATCAACTGCTTCTGGATTACAGTGGTGGAGGTGCGTCTGTACACGCTGGACGGTACCTCACTACCCCTCTTCATTACACCTATTTTCATGCTGTTTACACTGATTATCCTGAACATGTTCTGGCGGTGGCTCAGTCCGCGCTCCGCTTTGACCCCCGGCGAGCTGCTAACGATATACGTGATGCTGGTTATCTCTTCCACGCTGGCAGCGCACGATATGCTGCAGAACATGTTCGGCGTGTTGGGGCATCCCGTCCGCTTCGCCACTCCTGAGAACAACTGGAAGGCGTTGTGGTTTCAGTATTTGCCCTGGCGGCTGTTCGTGCGCGATGAACAGGTGTTGAAGGACTTCTACCAGGGCAATGTCTCGCCGTATCGCTGGTATCGTATCCAGCCGTTCCTGGAGCCTTTGCTGCTGTGGGCGGTGCTAATATTCGCGCTCATCGGCGTGATGTTAGGAGTGAACATCCTTCTGCGCCGCTCGTGGACGGAACATGAACGGCTGGTCTTCCCTATCGTGCAGCTGCCGATGGCGATGACAGGACACATCGGTGGCGTGCCATTCTTCCGCCAGAAGCCCATGTGGGCGGGATTCATCCTTGCAATGGCGATCAGCGGGCTCAACGGTATCCACTGGCTGTATCCCTCGGTGCCGTATATTGAGTATATTAAGCTCTACGACCTGCACCAGCACATCACCAACCGCCCGTGGGACGCGGTGGGCTGGACGCCTATCAGCATGTATCCCTTCGGCATCGGGCTGGCGTTTTTTACACCGTTAGACTTGCAGTTCTCATGCTGGTTCTTCTATGTAGCGCGGAAGCTGTTTCAGGTGGTGGGCGCGGTGTTCGGCTGGGATGCCCCGACGAACGTGGGCTTCCCCTTCTTCCCCGAACAGGCGGCGGGGGCATGGACAGCTCTGGGCATTGTGGTGGTATACGGTGCGCGTCGCCACTTTACGAACGCATGGCGACAGGCATGGGCAGAAAATCCCGCTGACCCCGAGGAGAGCCGCCGCTTCCGCTGGGCGTTCGGGTTGATTGCGGTGTGCCTCGTGGTGATTATCGTCTTTGCCCAGTGGATAGGACTGTCGCTGTGGGTAGGGGCCACTTTCTTCGGCATCTACTTCCTGCTGGCGATTACCATCACCCGCGTGCGCGCCGAGCTGGGCACGCCCCACGAGATTTACTTCGTCAACCCTAACCGCATGATGACTGCTCTCTTCGGTAGCCAGAACATCGGCACGCGCGACCTGACGCTGATTCAGACCCTTTACTGGTTTAACCGCGGCTACCGCTCGCATCCCATGCCCAACCAGCTGGAAGCGATGAAGATGTTTGAAGGGTATCCGAAGTCGCTGAATGGGCTCATCTGGGTGATCGTGGTCGCTACGCTGTTCGGTTTTGTCGCTACCTGCTGGGCGAATCTGCACGTGACCTATCGTGCGGGGGCGGACGCGAAGGCGGTAGGGTTCAAGGACTGGCTGGGCTGGGAGTCCTTTGGCTGGTTGACCAACTGGATTAACGCGCCCGTCAAACAGGAGAGCACCCGCATCGGGTATATGGTGGGCGGTTTCCTGATAGTGGTTTTCCTGCGATTGATGCGCAACCTGTTCCTGTGGTGGCCCTTGCACCCTGCGGGCTACGCGCTGGCGGTCTCGTACGCGATGGACTACTTCTGGTTCAACTTCTTCATCGCGTGGGTGATTAAGGGCTTGCTGGTTCGCTACGGCGGGATGCGCGCACACAACATCGCCGTGCCCTTCTTCCTCGGGCTGATACTGGGCGACTATACAATGGGTTCCCTGTGGAGCATCCTCGGCGCGGTGATGGATGTGCAGACATATAGGATATACATTTAGCGGTCTGTTGCGAGAGCGAAGGCTAGCTTCGTCTGTCAGGGAATGGCTTCAGCTGTAAAGGCTCCTCAAGCGGGCGCAGTCGGCTCGGTGGGAGCCTCGCCTTCCATGCGCTTGTTTTGGAGGGTCGCGCTCCGTACGGAGCTAAGCCACCACGCGCAACAGGGTGCTTCCCCTGGATGCCTGCATCTGCTGTTCCGCAAGCCGTTTGCGGATGCGGGCAATCACTTTCGCGCGGCTCTGGCAACCGGTTAGACTGCCGTCTTCCAGAAGGGCTTGCCCCGGGCACCGACTGCAGTAATGCCTTACCTCGCAGGTCTGGCACTGTGTCAGGTCGTCGGGGGTGATGCGGCGCAGGTGGCGCAGCTCGCGCGAGCCGTACCATATCTCCAGGATGGACTTCTCGCGCACGTTGCCGCAGGGGATAAGCATCTGCACACAGGGGTACACCTCGCCCCAGGGGTTGATTGCCATGCTGTTGCGTCCTGCGTCACACATCTTCACCTTGTCGTTGGGTCCCATCGAGGGCAGCCCCTTCTTTTTGAACACCCGCTCGTCATCGTATAGTTTGATCAGCTCTTCCACGCCAATACGCAGGTTGGTGGGGCACATATCGCCGTCGTTCATCGGCGCGATGGTGGGGTCGAAGCGATACTCCGCGCCCAGCTCCTGAGCCATCTGCATGATGTCCTCGTATTGCCCGAAGCTGGAGGTGGCCAGCGGGCACTTGAGGATGACGCGCTGTCTTAGCCCCACCAGCAGTCGCACCGCCCGTAGCACGCGGTCGAAGCTGCCCTTCACCTGCGTCATGGCGTCGTGTGTTTCGGCGTTAGAGCCGTACACGCTGATTTCCACCGTGAAGGGGCGCAGCGCGGCAATCTGCTCCGCCACTTTGGGGGTGATGAGTGTGCCGTTGGTGTATATCTTCAGCGCGAATCGCTTTTTGCGGGCATAACGGGCGATATCGAAGAAGTCTTTACGCAACAGCACCTCACCTCCGGTAAGCGTCAGGTAGAGCGTGCCCGCCTCGGCGAGGTCGTCCATCACGCGACACCACTCTTCGGTGCTCAGTTCACCGTCGGCGCGTTTGGGGTGGTGCTGGTAACAGTGCTTACAGCGCGTATTGCAACGATGGGTGAGTTCGAACATCACGTTGAAGGGGATAGCCCGCTCCACCGTGAGGTCGGAGATGTGCGCCAGCAGCGAGAAGTTTTCGCATTCCATCGGTTCTGCCTCCTGCGGCAATGCTTAGCATGGCAATATTCTATCATCAGTGAGAGGGTTCCTGCAAAGGTGCTGGAAACCTTCTATTGTTGCTACTGTGAGCCGCTCGACAGCTTGCCGATAATAAAAACACGTCATATTGCGGGGGGTGATAGTCGTGAAACTGCGGCGTGGTTATACAGAGCTTCTGGTCG
>JBMFOT010000066.1:0-18105 GCA_049969495.1 Armatimonadota bacterium | reverse complement strand
ACCGCTTTTTTTCAGGTCCTCCTGCGCCAGGGTTACCTTCCAGTCACGCACATCTTTTCCCAACCGATACGCGTGGCGTGCCAGTTCGGGCTCCATGGTGGCGAAGACGCGCACCCTGTTCCAGACCTCCTCCGCCGTCCAGCCGATGGTCAGGTGGTCGCGGGCGGTGACGATGCCCACGCTGTACCTTTCGAAGATGTCGGTCACCCTGCGGAAGCTGTTGTAGCGCTCGAGCTCCGCCTCGTCGCGCGGCACGAACAGGTAGAAGGGCGGCTTGGGGTGGATTTCCGTCCAGGGCGTGCTCTCCACATCGTGGCCCTCCAGCCACTCGTACTTTTGCTCCCGCACGCCCCAGAGGTCGGCGTGGAAAACCCGGGGCTCCCCTTCGCGGGGTTTGCCGGTTTTGATGAAGAAGGCGATAGCCACCCCTTGGCGGATGTCGAACACGTTCTCGTCGGGGCGACCGTCGGGGGTAGTCTCGCGCTTGAGCGAGTTACCGTGCAGGTCGAGGAGGTAGATTTCGTCGAAGGTGTACATGAGACTACGGCGCATCCCGCGGAAGGTGGGGTTGTCCAGGTACGAATGGTTGGTAATCATGCCCACCACACCCCGGCCCGCCTGCTCAATCTTCCACTGCGCGAAACGCAGGAACTTCACGTAGTCGTCCTGCAGCCATTTAGGGTTCTTCTCGCCCAGCGGTTTACCGTCCACCTGCTTGTAGGTGTCGATCTGGGCTAAAATCCACTCGCCGCGGTTGGCGGAGTGTCCGGAGTAGGGCGGGTTACCGAGGATGACGAGAACCGGCTGTTCACGCTTCACCCGCGCCGCCAGATGCGATTCCTCCGCCAGCGAGGAGAGCCCGGGCAGGCGGCTCGCTTCCAGCTCGCTCATGTCCAGCGTGTTGGTGAGGTAGAAGGGGATGCGCTCGCCGTCCTCCAGGTGATAGCCCATCTCCTCGAGGAAGAAAGCCATCTTCAGGTGGCCGACCGCGTAGGGTGCCATCATCAGTTCGAAGGCGAAGAAGTGGTGCAAGATGTGTTTGCGAATGAACTCGCCCTGCCCGCCCGCGCCGTATTTGTGTGCGAACTCGTGGACGGCGGTCTCCGCCGCGCGCACGACGAAAGTCATCGTGCCTGCCGCCGGGTCGAGCAGGGTCACTTCTGACGACGCCAGCCCATCGCTGAGCCCGAACTTCTCCTTCAGCAGTTCGTGCAGGGAGCGCACGATGTACTGCACCACGGGGTCGGGTGTGTAGTACACTCCGCGTCGCTCGCGCTCGTCAGGGTCGTAATGGGCGAGGAAGGTCTCGTAGAAATGCACGATGGGGTCGCTGCCCCTGCGCTCGCGGTAGTAGCGCTCCAGCATTCCGTTCACATCCGCCACCGCCAGCACCTCGGCGATGTCGTCCACAATCCACGCCATCTCGGCGGGCAGGTCTTCGAGGGAGATGAAGCGGAACAGGTCGCGCAGGACGCCGATGGTGCGCGGGATATGGTCGAAGGCAGCGCGTCGGGTGAAGCCGTCTGTAGCGCGGGTGCGCGCGGCGAATAAGCCATAGGTGACGGTTTGCGCATACAGGTCAGCGAATTCCTCAGGGGACAGTCCGCCAATGAGGTATTTACGGAACGCCTCGTAGAAGCCCAGCAGGTGTCCGGTGCCCTCCGCTTCTTCGGTAGCCAGCTGCTGTTGCACGATGTCGCGCAGGAAGCGGGTGCGCTTTGCCAGTTCCACCGCCAGCCCTTCGGCGGTGAGCGGTTGGGGCAGGGAGAAGGTGAAGAACCGTTCGAGCAGGTTCGCCACCCCCTCCACGTCCTCCAGAGGTGGTTTCGTGCGCAGCTGCGTGAGCACGAAAGGTCGCGCCAGCTGAGCGGTCGCTACGCGCTGTCCATCCCGATAGAGTCGGAACTCCAGAAAGCTGGTCAGGATGAGATTGGGGAAGGTGGAGAGATAGCGTTGAATCTGCTCCGTCTGCTCTATGCGGTGCAGGTCGGCGGTAGGCATTTTGGCTTCGAGATAGCCGATGATGCGCTGGTTGCCATCCCACACGCGGAAGTCGGGATTGCCCGCTTCGGTAGGACGCGGTTGCGCGGTGACGTGTACATGTGCATATCTCCTCCCCCGCGCGAACTGCTCTAGCAGCTCCTTCAACGCGGGGTACAAGCTCTCCTCACGCGCATCGCCCCGTTGTGTCTCTTCGGTGAGCCGTTTGAGGTAGTGGTCGAATAGATCGCTGAACGCCATTTCCGCTTCTCAGTACGACCGCGTGTCACTACACACGCGCTGACGGTAGTTTAGCACAGGGTTTGTCCATCGTATCTATCCTTTCACCGCACCCAGCTGGATTCCGCGCACCAGGAATCTCTGCGACACCACGAACAGGATAACCAGCGGGATGATATTCATCACGCTGGCGGCCATGATGAGGTTGGTCTGTCTGCCGTAGTTGGTGTCGAAATAGAGCATCCCGATGGGCAGGGTGCGTAGGTGCTCGCTCTTGATGAGGATGAGCGGCCAGAAGAAGGAGCCGTAGTTGCCCATAAAGGTAAATATCGCCAGCGTAATCAACCCCGCGCGCGACAGGGGCATGATGATGTCCCAGAAGATTTGCCAGTGCGTCGCGCCGTCTATCTTCGCCGCCTCGTCCAGCGAGGGTGGGATGGTGAGCATGAACTGCCTCAGCAGGAACGTGCCGAACGCGCTGAACGCCGCAGGCACAATCAGCCCGATGTACGAGTCCAGCAGGTGCAGCCATACCATCAGCGTATAATTGGGGATCATGGTCACCACACCGGGTATCATTAGCGTGGCAAGGTAAAGGCGGAACACGGTGTCGCGCCCCTTCCATTGCAGGCGGGCGAAGGCGTATGCTGCCATCGCGCTGGTGAGGCACTGCAGGAAGGTCACCCATGCGGCGATGAACACGCTGTTAAAGTAGTAGCGGGCGAAGGGAATTTGCTCGAACACCTTCGCGTAGTTCTCGGGATGCCACACGCTGGGCAAGGGGTTAATCTGCTCGACCTCTTCCAGCGGTTTGAAGCTCGCCAGCACCATCCATACGAACGGCGCGAGGGTGGTCAGCGCGATGAGCGTCAACACCAGGTGGCTGACCACCACCTTCCCTGCCTTGTTCCACCAGGCGGCGACCGGTGGAGGTTTTTGGGTGGCGGTTGATTCTACCAGAGGATTACCTCTTGCAAAACCGTGTTTTGTGCTCCCATACATTATCCTTCTGTTCTCAGGTTCACTATATCGTGAAACCTCCGGTCTGTCAATCCCGCAAGGGAAAGTCAATAGCTGACCTCTTTGGCGCCGAACTTCCAGTTGACCAGCGTCACCACGAAGATAATGGCGAACAGTATCCACGAAATCGCCGAAGCATAGCCAATCTGGAACTCCTCGAACGCCTTGGTGTAGATATAATACGTCAACGTGGTGGTTGTGCCTGCGGGTCCGCCGGCGGTCATCACCCGCGCCTGTTCGAAACCGCCCTGCAGCCCACCGATGAAGCTCATCACCACGATAAAGAAGGTAGTTGGCGCGAGCTGGGGCCAGGTGACGTTGCGAAACACCGACCATTTGCCCGCGCCGTCCAGCTGCGCCGCTTCTATCAGCTCCTGCGGCACGTTGGTCAGCGCAGCAAGATAGAGTAGCATATTGTTGCCGCCGATGGCAATCCAGATGCCCATGATGATGAGCGCGTCGCGTGCGCCCAGTCCGAACTGCTTCGCGGTCACGCGCACCTGTTCCACATCCAGCCCCAGCAGGTTCGCGGTGGAGAGCAACCACTGAGGCGCTTTCACATCCAGCCCCAGTGCCTGGCTCACCGCGTTAATCGCCGCGTTGATGGGACCGAAATCGGGGTTGTACAGCGCCTTCCAGAGTATCATCAGCGCGACGCCGCTGGTGATGCTGGGCAGGTAGAAGAGCGTACGATACAGCACGATGCCCCGCAGCTTTTGGCTGAGCAGTATCGCCAGCGCGAGCGAGCCGGCGATGGCAACGGGCATCCCCAGCATCAGGTAGAGCGTGTTGATGAAGTACAGCCAGAACTGCTGGTCATGCATCAGCTCGATGTAGTTTGCCACGCCAATCCACTGGAAGGGGACGGTGCGCTGCAGGTTCCAGTTGCTGAAGCTGACCACCAGCGAAAACAGCACCGGTCCCGCGGTGAACACCGCAAAGCCGAGAAAATTGGGCAGCAGGAACAACCATGCTACCCATCTTTCGTCACGAGCGTGAAAACCTCTTCGCATCGACTGGCTCCGGGCCCAACGCGACAATTGCCGCGGTAATGTAGGGGCGAATAACCATTCGCCCCTACTTCATCACCGTTACCACCGGCACGGTGCACACATGATACTCCGTACCGTTCACGCTGCCCTGTGCATCGGCAAACAGGGCGAAGGCGACGGCATCGGTCGGCAAAGCGATTTCGGCAGTGTATGTGCCGTTGCCTGCGGGCTTGGCGTCCTGCGCTGTCCACTTCGAGCTGCGCAGGTCTTTCGTGCTGGATTGCGCCGTCCAGATTTGCACACCTTCCACCTTGCCCTTGGTGGTCACGGTCACCAGCAGTTTGTTGCCCTGCCTCTTCACGTCCGCCTGGATTTGTGCCAGAGGCTGTTTGGACGCTACCGCCAGGTAGAACGCGATGAGGTTGTTCACCACGCGCGGCAAGCCCTCCTGCAGGCTGTGTCCGGCGTTGGGCACGTACATCAGATATTTCTCGCCCGGCAGGTCGTTGAAGTAGAACTGCGCGGCGTCTATCACCCAGTAGCGGTCGTTCGCACCGTTGATAATCATCTTGGGCATCTTGAACCGTTCGCGGTAGAAATAGGGGTCTACCGTTGTGGTCAACACCTGCCCTTCGGTGGTGGAGAGCATTTCGGTTAATCCCTTACTGGAGTAGTCGGCAATCATCTCACTATACTTACCCCAGGTGGCTACCTGATGGGGCAGTTGCTTCGGGAAGTTCAGGATATCGTATACCAGCGGGGCGATGGCGCGCACACGCTTATCTACCGCCGCCGTAAGCCATGTCGTCCATCCGCGCTTGGAGCCGCCGGTGACCATGAACTCCTTCACGTCGATATCCCATTGCTTCTTGGCGATTTCCTGCACGGCGGTCATGGCGCGCACGGCGCTTTTGGTCATCGGCAGCAGGGCGGGCCAGGTCTTATCGCCCGTTTTGGCGAACTCCATGAAAGTATATGAGATCAGCGCGTCTTCGCTCCGACCGCCGAACAGGGGCTGATTGGGCACGTCGTTGAGGATAACGCACAGCGCCCCCACCTTGCTGGCTACCTGCCCGAACGCTGCCAGCTCCGCCATCCCGCTACTACCGGTGATGTACAGCACAGCAAATTCGGGGGTTTTCAACTGCGCGGGCTTCAGGATATACATGCGGTGCTTCCATACGATGTCGCGCCATTTTTGCGAGGTGAGACTGACCTCCAGCGCGGTGATACCGGCCATTTCGCGGGTGTTCACGATTTGCCAGCCGTAGGTGTTATCCTCGGCAGCCACGTAGTCATCCAGCGGCGTCGCCGACGCCATCACGTTGTCAGTGCGACCAGCAGAGATACGCATAACCAGCGGAACATCTGTTACCTCCTTCGGTGAGTTGTCGTTATCATCTGACGATTCGGCTCGGGGGAAGGTTTACCTTTTTTAGGCGGATGTTCCTTCGACGCGAGAATTGACACACTACTCAAACTTATCCGCCTTGAATCGCTCCACCGAGAACTGCTCGCCATGGGCAATGCCCGCTTTCATGCAGGCGATGTGCAGCTGCTGTTCCACCGTGCGGACATCCGGCAAATCGGGCAGCAGCAGACCGCGCCTGCCGTCTTCTGTATGCACAATAACGCCGTAGATACGCGGGTCCAGCTCCTCCACCGATTGTACCGGCTCGGGCGGATGGAGCACATAGACGGTATATTCGAGCTCATGCAGCTCCGACACATCTACCGGCGGGAAGCGAGGGTCTTTCAGCGCCGCGTCCAGCGCAACCAGAACAATCTCCCTGCCGATGTCGGGATGAAGCGGACGCAATGTGCCGATGCACCCGCGCAGCTGCCCGTCGGAAGTGTGTATCGAAACGAAGACGCCCTGCCAGTTCTCCACAGGAGGTGGAGGCAAATCTGGTGGCGGTTCGATGATTTCGTGGTCCCGCAGGAAGTGCTCTACTGCATCACGCGCCAGTTGGGCGTATGGATGACGTGTTGTTCCCATCAGCGCTTCCCCCATAGATTCACTCGCGGCTCCGTGCCTGCCCGCAGACGCTGGAAGTTCGGACGATGTTTCCACGCAATCCACAGCGCAGCGAGCAGAGCCGCTCCATGCACAACGTCGTTCGTCTGAAACACCCACATCCACACCAGTGGCAGGGACAGCGAGCCGAGCACCGAAGCGACCGATACGTAGCGGGTCAACAGCACCAGCACGCCCCACGTGGCGAACGCACACAACGACGCCCACGGCGACAGCGCGAGAAACACCCCCAGGCTGGTAGCGACTGCCCTGCCACCCTTGCCGTGCAGGTAGGGCGAGAAGCTGTGTCCCACAATCGCGCCGATGCCTGCCGAGATGCCGTCCCAATCGAACAGATTGCCCAGCAGGATGGGCACACTGCCTTTGGCGGTATCCAGCAGAAAAACGAGAATACCTGCCACCGGTCCTAGCACCCTGTAGGCGTTGGTGGCGCCGATGTTGCCGCTGCCTACCTCGCGCAGGTCCACCCCTTTCCACAGTTTGGCAATCAACCAGCCGAAGGGGATACCTCCGATAAGGTAGCCGACTAGTAGTGCCAACCCGTAATCTCGCCCCAGCCACAGCAGCAAATCGGTTGTGGACATGAAGTCAGTCTCCCAACAAATCGCGCTCTACCCACTCTCTTACTTCGTGCATCAGCTGCTCGAACTCCTGCAGCATCTGCGCGTAATCTTCCCTGCCAAGCATCCTCGCCAGGATACGCTGTTCCGCCTCGTCGTCGGGTATTACGTCGCGCGGCATCCCGTAACGCAGGGCGAGCGCGTTGCGCACGGTGCTCCAGAGCGGATATGCCTCTGCTGCGTTTCGGCTGTCTGCGGGAGAGACCATCGCAATCATACGCAGGGCGTGCAGGGCGGAAAGAGTGCCGGTGTGACGTACACTGCGATGCTGTTTGCCCACACGCAGTTGCCACATCTGCACGGTGAACTCGATATCCACCATCCCGCCGTATCCCAGTTTCACATCGCGCCAGCGGTGCTCCGGCTTGAGCCGCTCGGTTTCCACGCGACGTTTGATGTGGCGAATGGACTCCAGTTCCTCCTCACTCAGTGCACGGGCGTACACCACCTCTTCTTCCACCATCTGCCGCCACGCCTCGCCGACCACGGGGTTGCCCGCAACGGGGCGGGCTTTAATCAACGCCTGTCGCTCCCACGTTTCGCCGCGCGTGAGGTAGTACCGCCGGTAGTCGTCCACCGTACGCACGATAGCTCCGAAGCGTCCCTCTGGACGCAGGCGGGCATCTACCTCCAGCGGCACGTCCTGCGCATGCACCAGTCGGCAGAACTGCAGCACTTCCTCACACATTTTGGCGGTAACCGCATACGCCTCCGCGTGGGGCACGGAGGCAGGATGCTCGAACACGAACAGGATGTCGGCGTCGGAGGCGTAGCCCAGCTCCCAACCGCCCAGCTTGCCCATGCCGATTACCGCTACCGAGCGCAGCACCTGCTCCCATTCGGGGTGCGCCTCTATCGCACGCGCCTGAGCCATCTGCAGTGCGCACTCCAGCACCGCCTCCGTCAGGTGGGTCAGGTCTCTGGCGGTATCCGCGCCGCGAGCCTCGCCCCATACATCGCGGGCGATAATGCGCAGCCTTTCCCGACGGATGAAAGAGGCTATCGTCTGCGCCTGTCGTTCGGGGTAGCCTCGCGGGGTGCCGGGGCGCAGCTCCTCCGGCAACCCTAGTCGCCGGCGCAGCTCTTGTAGCATCTGCTCGCGCGTTTTGGGCTCGCTGGCGATAATCTCCTCGCTGAAGAGGGTGTCTAGCAGCTCCTGATGACCGCTGAGCGTGCGCATGGTGGGTGGACTTGCTCCTGCCAGCTCCGCCAGCCGACGCAACACCTCCGGGCTGTCGGCGAAGGCGGTGTATAGCTGCGCCCGATTGGGTACTGCCAGCGCAAGGGTTTCGATGCCCAGCAGGGCATCATCGGGCGAGGGGCTCCGTGAGGCGTAAGTGATGAGCGCGGGCGCGATACGCAAAAAACTCTGGCGCATAGCGGGGCTTGCCGCCCCGCGAGTAACGGCAGGTGGACTGTCAGCGTCTTCCAGCCCCGCGTCCGTGCCTACCAGCGGGATTTGCAACAGGCGCAGAGCCGCTTGCGGGTCACGAAAACCGTTCTGCTTCAGGTGCTGGAGCACCAGCTCTTGCGCTCGGTGGTCGTCAATCGCGCTCAGCAGGTCACGCAAGGGGCTCTCCTGCTGTTCCATCACACGGTCGCCCGCCTCGCCGTAGAACACTCTCAGGAAGATTTTGCGCACCTGCGCCCGCACGCGGTCGTAGGTCTCCCGAAAATAAGCGGCGTTTTCGAAGCCCATGCGTCGCGCCAGCAGTTCCAGCTGTCGCGGGTCAGCAGGCAACTTCTGGGTCTGCTGTTCGTACAGTATCTGCAGGCGGTGTTCCACCGTGCGCAGGAAGCAGTAGCTCTCGCGCAGGATAATGGCCTCTTCGGGGGTCAGGAACCCCTCGCGTCGCAGTCGCTGCAACGCCTCCAGCGTGTTGCCTGTGCGTACCGAAGGGTGTTGTCCCCCCACCAGCAGCTGCAGTAACTGCACCGCAAACTCGATATCGCGGATGCCCCCCTCGCCGATTTTGACGTTGGTATGCGTCTCGTCGGCAAGAGCAGCTTTCTGTTCCAGACGGCGTTTGTTGTGGCGGATGTCCTCCACCCATTCGGCGGGCACATAGCTCTGGTAGGTGTACTCCTCCGCCATGCGCATAAACGCCTCACCGACGCGCGGGTCGCCCGCCACAAAACGCGCTTTAATCAGCGCCTGTCGTTCCCACGTCTCCGCCCAGCTCTCGTAGTAGTGGCGGTAGCTGCTGAGCGAACGGCTGGGGGCACCGTACCTACCTTCGGGACGCAGGCGCAGGTCCACCCGAAACACAAAGCCGCGCTCGGTGTTGCGTGCCAGCACGTTCACTATCTCCTGCGCCAGTCGCTCGGCGTACTGGGAGCCGGTCAGTTTGCCCATCACCCCCACGTCGTCATCGTGCACAAAGATAAGGTCGATGTCGGACGAGTAGTTCAGTTCCCTTCCGCCCAGCTTGCCCATGCCGATGACTGCAAAAGCGGGTGTGCCGGTCATCTCGTAACGTCGGGAGAGCTCCTCGTGCGCTATTTCGTACGCCACCTGCACGCAGGCGTCCGCAAAGTCACTGAGAGCCTGTGCGACCTCCGGCAGGTCCGGTGTTCCAGCCAGAATATCCATGACGCCGATGCGCAACACCTCGCGCTGTTTATAGCGGCGCAGGGCGTCTATCTTCATGCCGTAGCTAGTGCAGGTGCGTAACAGATTTTGCAGGTCGCGGTAGTGCTGGGAGGCGGTTTTAGGGCGTCGGCGCAGGCTGGGGTCGGAGAAGAACTCGAAGTACTCTGGGTTCTGTATCAGAATCTCGGAGAAGAACTGGCTGGTGGCGCACACGGTGAAGAAAATCTCCAGCACCGTTGGGTTCTCGGCAAGGAAGCGGTAATAGGGCAGACGGTTCGCCAGGTTCGCCTGCCAGCGTTCGAAGTTATTCAGCGCCATGTCGGGGTCTGGCGAGAGCTGTATCGCCCGTAGCAGGTGGGGTAGCATCTGGTCAAAAGCTTCGGCGTGCGGACCCCAGCCGCGCAGGATTTCGAAAATGGTACGTGCCCGCTGCAGGTCGCGGATGCCCAGCTCCTGCAGCTGCGCGTCGGTTAACGGGTTGAGAGGGTTAGCGGGTTGTTCCATCAGTTCCGCTTCTCCACCATTCTGAGCTGCTTCGCTAACGCTCAGCATGACAATTCAAAAGGGTTCTCTGTCACTAGCTGCCTTGCCCACTCCGGTGCTTTCCCGTCGCCTCTCTGACCTCGATGCGGATGGGCGTGCCCTCCAGCGGAAACTGCTGGCGGATGGCGTTCTCCAGATAGCGCAGGTACGAGAAATGCATAATGTCCGGCTCGTTCACGAACAGCACCACCGTCGGCGGCCGGGTGGAGGGCATTGTGGCGTAGTATACCTTCAACATTCTTCCCTTGCGGCTGTAAGGACGGGCGTCTATCGCATCGTGGATAAGGCGGTTCAACACACCCGTCGGAATACGATGGGCATGTGCCTGCGCCGCCTCGAGAGCGGTATCTACCACTGCCGGGACGCCCATGCCCGTTAGCGCACTGGCAAACACCAGCGGTGCGAAGTGCAGGAACGGACACTCTTTGCGGAAGATGCGCGTGAAGTCCCTCATTAGCGTTTTGCTGGTGGGGTTCTTCATCATATCCCACTTGTTCACCACCACCACACAGGCGCGTCCCTCTTCCACCACGTAGCCGCCCACGCGCTTATCGCCATCGGTAACGCCTTGCGGACCATCCAGCACCAGCAGCGCCACGTCGCAGCGCTGAATTGCCTTCTGCGCCCGCAACACGCTGTAGTACTCTATCGAACCCTGCACCTTACCCGGGCGACGGATGCCTGCGGTGTCAATCAGCACCATCTTCTGCCCGTCGCGTTCGAAAGGGGTGTCTATGGCATCGCGGGTGGTGCCGGGTATTTCGCTCACTATCACACGCGGCGCGCCGAGGATGGCGTTCACCAGCGAGGATTTGCCCACGTTCGGTCGTCCCACAATGGCGAGCTTGATGGCGGTGTCTTCCTCTTCGGTGGGCGTAGCCGGTGGGAGCAGCTCCGTCACCCGGTCTAGCACGTCGGCGACGCCGTGCCCGTGAATAGCCGAGATGGGAAAGACCTCATCCCAACCCAGCGCGTAGAATTCGGTGGCGTCTGCCTCACGGCGGGTGTTGTCCACCTTGTTCGCCACCAGCAGAACGGGCTTGGTGGTGGTGCGCAGCACCTCTGCCAGATCCTCGTCGGCAGGGGTGATGCCCTCTACTGCATCCACCAGAAACAGGATAACATCCGCCTCCTCCATCGCAGCCAGCGCCTGGATTCGCACCTGCGTGATGAGGGGGTCTTCATCTTCCAGCAGCACGCCACCTGTGTCCACCACCTGAAAGGTGCGTCCCCGCCATTCGGCTTCCCCGTACAGGCGGTCACGGGTGATGCCGGGGGTGTCTTCCACGATTGCCACGCGCTTGCCCACCAGCCGGTTGAACAGGGTGGATTTGCCCACGTTCGGCCGCCCCACAATTGCCACTGTGGGCAACCGCAGCTGCTGGGATTCACCGATGGTCTGTACGGAGGTCTTTTCCATAGTGGACACCTCTAAAGAGGATACCATAAAATGCCGACTTTTTCCAAAGGGGCTGTGGCTTCCTGCGCAACAGGTATTTGCGCTGTAGGGCGCGAAAGAATACCGAACCGATTTCTCAAAAAGGGGGTGTTTTGTAAGATATGTCAAGATGCATCTGGTTGCTGCTGTTGCTGATGCCTTTGCTGGCAGGCTGCGGCGCAGGGCTGAAAGAGGAGGGACGCCTGCCCATCTCCAATCCGCTGGGGCGGTCGGAGGGCGAGACGATGGAACTGCTTGTCGGTGCTGCGTCCCGTTCGCGCAACGGCGGTGCGGTGACCAAGCAGGCGTTCGCCAGCTACACTGGCTCCTTCTCCAACACCAGCACCGACGTCACCATTGGCAATGTGCGCCGGTTCATCATTTGCCAGCGAATCCAGTCGGCGCAGGTAGAGGTTCCCGAAGGCGCATCTCTGCCCGATACCATTACCCTGAGGGACTTCCATCTCAACGCCACCTTTTCCGACAATCAGGCGCGGGTGACCTTCGACGTAGGGGTCGTCGGTACCGTTACCCTGACGCACACTACCGGCAACAACTATGCGGTCACCGTGCAAGGAGAAGGGGCGGACCCCTGCCTTGGCGTGATTGTGGAGAACGAACCCGACAAACTGAACACGCTGGCGCAAATCGTGACGCAGGGAGGAAGTAACACGGTGGAGGTCACCCTGACGGCGAATGTGACCAGCGACCCGGGTCTGCCGGACGGCACACGGATTCGCCTCACGACCGGTTTAGGCACCGGCACTCTGGAGCTTTAGGAGGACATGCCATGAGCAAACGAGTGTTTATCGCCCTTGTGTTGTGGGCAGCGATGGCTATCGGCGCGTGCGCCGATGAAATCTCCCTCTTCGGCTCACCGAGCAGAGGGATGGCGGGAGCGGGCCTCGCGCTGATGCGCAACCCCGCAGAGCAGATGTACCTGAACCCCGCAGCGGTTGCGTACGTACGTGGGGTAAGGTTCGGCTTGGGTAACCTGAACATGGACACGGAAGGCGCCACCTTGCGCCAGATCAGCGATACCGTGACCATCGGTCAGAAGGGGGTAGTAGACCTCGCCGACGCTGCGCGCATCGTGCGCACCTTTGGCGAGAAAGAGAAGGTGCAGGCGGTGCTCAACGCCGACTTCGGTCTGGTGTTCAATGGAATCGCGGTGACCGCCGGGGCGGTGGGCGACTTCCGCCTCTATCCGAACCCGCAGCTGCAGCGCTGGGCTCGCGGCGAGAGCAACGACCTGACCGGCGCACAGGGCGATATCTACGGTATAGTCGCCTTTAGCCTGCCCGACATCACGGTAGGGGCACGTCTCTCGGCAGGCGGCGAACAGAGCGAGGTTGCCGTCGGCGCGAGATTACGCTTCCTGCGCGTGTTCTACACCCACTACTTCGCCGACCAGAACGACCTCTCCTCGGGGAACGCGGGTAGCCGGGCAGTGGAGCTGGGCACGGCGGACTATCTGGACAAGCGCGGTGCAGCCGTCGACGTGGGCATTATCTGGAAGCCGAACAGGGATTTGCCCCTTTCTTACGCGCTGGTGGTAGAGAACCTGATCGAGCCGAGCATCGAATTCCCCTTTACCGCGCCGAATACCTTGCAGACACCGGGCGCACCTCAGAGCGCGGTGAAACCGCTCAAGCGCGCGATCCATGCGGGCGTGGCAATGGAGGGCGCGCTGGGCATCACTTACGTTACCGACTGGGTGGACATCACCAACAACACCGGCAAGCGGGAACTGCGTTTCGGTGCGGAGAAGCGGCTGCCGGGCGGACTGGCGATACGCGCCGGCTACGGCACGAAAAACGGCTGGGCGATTGGCGGGGAGATTTTTGGCATCAACATCGCCATCGCGCAGAAGTTCCCCCTGCAGGTGTCGCGTTCGCTGACCTTTTGAGGCTGTTGGGGCAGAGGCAAGCCTCTGCCCCCCGGCTATTCACCGCAATACAGCCTCCGCCTGTTGAGAACGTATGTATCGCGACACCGAATCGGTGCCCGGTCCGGCGTCCGCCTCGGGGTCAAAACCGCGTAGCATAAGCCCTTGCCCGCGTGAGAGATGGGTCAATACCGTCGGGTGGTCGGTGGGGTCACGCATCTGGATAAGCAGGGTGGTACGCGCCTCGTGACTGCTGTTTACCCCCGAACCGTGAATGGTGAGGTAGCTGAACACCACCACATCCCCTGCTTCGGCAGGCACGGGCACCGCCGACTCCAGCGGGTACTGCTCTATCGGTAAGTGCCAGCCGCCTTCGGGGTTATGCGTCAAGGGACCCAGTTTGTGACTGCCAGGCACGACACACACACAGCCCTTCTCGATGGGAGCGTCGTCGAAATGCACGATTGCCGCCAGCATGGTGTGCTTCTCATGGGGGAAGTAGGGATAGTCCTGGTGCATCGGGAACGGTGCGCCCTTCTCCGGCGGCTTGATGAACAGCTTCGTGTGGTGCAGCTGGATGTTCTCGCCGATGAGGTCGGCGATGCGGTCGGTCAAGCGGGGGTCCAGCATCAGCCGGGCGAAGGCGGCGCTGTGGTACTGAGCGTTGTGACAGTGCAGGAGCTGGGCAGGCAAATCGGTGAGCTTTTTGGAGCTACCCCACGCGGCGTTGATGCCGTTCTCAGAGTATATCTGCGCCAGACGGGAGATCAGCGCATGCGCCTCTTCTCGTAGATACTGCGCCTCTTCACGGGTGAACACGGATTTCAGCAACAGGTAGCCGTTCTCACGGTAAAACTGCACCTGTTCGGGCGTGAGCGTGTACTGCTTTTGACCGCAAATCATCGGTGTGCAACCCCTCCTGAGCGATTGTTTTTGTACGCTAGATTGTGCCACACCGGATGATGCGCGGTCAAGGGGCGGTTATCCGAAATGCTCTCGTATCCGCCTGACCGCCTCTTCCACCCGCTCGCCGTGGTGGTCGCCGCCGACGGTGATGGAGAAACGCACGTAGCCCTCGCCGTGCTCACCGTAGCCGATGCCCGGTATCGCCAGGATGCCCGCCCGCTCCAGCAGCTGCTTGGCGAACTCGATGGAGGACATTCCGCCCGGGGTGGGAACCCACACGTAGAAGGTGGCTTTGGGCTTCTGCACCTCCCAGCCGATGGACTGGAGTCCTTCTATCAGGATATCGCGTCGTTTCTGGTAGAGGTTGAGCGTGCGTGTGTTGTCAGCGTATAGCAGCGCGTATGCTGCCGCGCGCGAAATGGCGGCGAACTGCTTGCTATCCACATACGACTTCATCTTGTTCAGGTTGGCGATGGCGTCGCGGTTGCCCGCTGCGAAGCCGATGCGCCAGCCGGTCATGTTGAACATCTTGGAGAGCGAGTTAAACTCTATCGCCACCTCTTTCGCGCCTTCTATCTGCAACAGGCTGGGGTGGCGGTATCCATCGTATACCACTTCCGAGTACGCGGCATCGTTCACCACTAGGATGTCGTATTCGCGGGCGAACTGTACCGCCTCGCGATAGAACTGCTGGGTGGCGACCGCGCCGGTAGGGTTGTTCGGGTAGTTCAGGAACAGCAGTTTTGCCCGTCGCGCCACCTCCGAGGGGATTGCCGACAGGTCGGGCAGGAAACCGTTTTCGCGCCTCAGGGGCATGGTGTAGGTTTCTCCGCCTGCCATGCGCGTGTTAATCGCGTACACCGTATAGGCGGGGTCGGGAACCAGAGCGAGGTCGCCCGGCTCGATGTACGCCCATGCCAGATGTGCCAGTCCCTCTTTGGAGCCTATCAGCAGCAGGATTTCGCCATCTGGCTCCACCGACACGCCGTAGCGACGACGGTACCACTCCGCCACCGCTTGCAGGAAGAAGGGCTCGCCGTAAGGGGTTTCATCGTAGCGATGGGTGGCGGGGTCCTGCGCCGCTTCGTATAGTTTGTCGATGATGTCGCGCGGGGTCGGCTGGTCGGGGTCACCGATGCCGAAATCTATCAGGTCGCGCCCTTCCGCCAGCGCCTTCGCCTTCAGTCTGGCGATTTCACCGAACAGATAGGGCGGGGTCTTATCCAGACGAGATGCACGTGCAGGCAAACCTGTCTCCTCCTTCACTCAGATATCGATCTCTCCCACAAACACTTCGGTGGCGGGGCCGGTCATCAGCACACGCCCATCGCCCAGCCACTCGATCTGCAGGTCACCGCCGGGCAGATGCACCAGCACCTCCCTGCCGGTGAGTTTATTCAACGCGCCTGCCACCACCGAGGCACACGCGCCTGTGCCGCAGGCAAGCGTTAGTCCCGCACCGCGCTCCCAGGTACGCAGGATGATTTCGCGGTTGTTCACCACCTGCACGAACTGTACGTTGGTGCGTTTGGGAAACAGCTTATGGTTCTCGACCTCGGGTCCGACCTTCTCCACCGGGAAGCCGGCAACGTTATCCAGAAAGATGACCGCGTGCGGGTTGCCCATCGAGACGGCGGTGAACTCCAGCTTTTTGCCCGCCACACGCAAAGGATAACCGATGACGCTTTCCGCGCCGTCCACGCGCACCGGTATCTCTTCCGGTGCGAGACGGGGCACGCCCATATCCACCGTTACGGAGGTGACCTTACCGCCCTGTGTGCTCAGTTTCAGCGGTTTCACCCCCGCCAGCGTTTCCACGTTCATCTGCGTGCTGGTGACGTGTTTGCGGTCGTAAGCGTACTTGGCGAAACAGCGGATGCCGTTACCGCACATCTCCGCCTCACTGCCGTCGGGGTTGAACATGCGCATACGCAGGTGCGCCACCCGCGAGGGCAGCACCAGGATCAACCCGTCCGCGCCGATACCAAACCGTCGGTCGCACAGGCGACGTGCTAAATCGGGTAGGTTCTCTTCCGCTATCTGCGACTTC
This sequence comes from Armatimonadota bacterium, assembly GCA_049969495.1. Lineage (GTDB taxonomy): Bacteria > Armatimonadota > HRBIN16 > HRBIN16 > HRBIN16 > HRBIN16. Next base: position 1,797 of record JBMFOT010000066.1, on the reverse strand, counting down.
AGACAATCCAGCACCACGAAGTCGTTGCCGATCCCATGCATTTTGGTAAACTGCACTTTACGTGACATCGCCTCCTGTGTCTCACAAGATTGTACCGCCATGGTGCTGCGGTATTCCCGATTGCATCGCCTTCGCCCTTACAGGTCTGGTAAACGGTCAGGCGTTCTCCGTGGGGGTCTCGCTGGTTTCTGCACCCTCGGCCGGCGTGCTGACCGCGCGCGCTGCGGTGTCAGGCGGGCGATAGGTGGAGACCGGTCTGGAAGGCACCACCGAGGTAATCGCGTGTTTGTAAACCAGCTGGGTGGGCTTGCCCGGACTGTCGAGCAGCACCGTGAAGGCATCGAACCCGCGAACCAACCCGCGCAGCTGCACGCCTCCAATCAAGTAGATGGTGACGGCAATATTTTCTTTGCGCACCTGGTTCAAAAAAACATCTTGCAAGTTGATTTGAGTCTTCGCCATGTCGTAGGCTCCCCTCCGTCCCAAAATCCATCAAGTGTGTTCTGGTTCGCTCCGCAGCCGCTCCAGTATCTGTCGCGCCGTCTCTTCAGCGCCTTGCGAAGCGTCTACCCATTCAATCTGCTTGTCGGCGCGAAACCATGTTAATTGACGCTTGGCGAAGCGCCGAGTTTCACGTTGTATCAGCGCTATCGCCTCCTGCAGTGGCAGTTTGCCCTGAACCACCTGCACCAGCTCGGCATAGCCCAGCGAGCGCATTGCGGGCAGGTGGGGGGCATAACCGGCTTCCAGTAGCCGGCGCACCTCCTCCAGCCAGCCCTGCGCCAACATCCGCTCCACACGCTCATTGATGCGCCGGTAGAGCAAGTCGCGAGGCAGGGTTAACCCAAACCGACGCGCCCTGCCCACCTCTGCGGGAGGCTGGCGTTGTTGCCACTCTGAAATCGGTCGTCCGGTGAGGTGATACACCTCCAGCGCACGGATAATGCGCACTGCATCGTTGGGGTGGATGCGCGACGCCGCCTGCGGGTCTACCTGTTGTAGCCGCGCGTATAGCGCTGCGCTACCCAACCTCCTTACTTCCTGCCACAGCTGCCGGCGTAACGCCTCGTTTGCAGCGGCGGGGGGAATATGAAATCCATCCAGCAACGCTTTCACGTACAGCCCTGTGCCTCCCACCACGAGCGGTAGCGCCCCACGCTGTCGAATCTGCCGAATCGCCTCCAGTGCCATTTGTTGAAACCTGGCAACACTGAAGGGTTCATCGGGATTGCAGACATCGATGAGGTGAAAGCGCACGCGCCTCTGCTGCTCTGGCGTGGGTTTGGCGGTGCCCACATCCATTGCCCGATAGACCGCCATGCAATCCGCGGAGATAATCTCTGCGCCCAGCGCCTCTGCCAGCAGAATACCCACATCCGTTTTGCCGGTGGCGGTGGGTCCCACTACCGCCACCACATCGGGCAGGAAGTCTCTCATTGGCTCCGTGCTTCTAGAGGGGTGTTCCCCTGCAACTTGACAAGGTACAACGCTCTTGCGCAACCCAGTATACCACAAGCACGGGGTGACCTGCAAGGTTAACGGGGTGAGAACAGCATTGGGGCGCCTTTGATTCACCGGTTGACTGCGATAGGTAAAGAATATCTTTTGTCGCAGGGGAGTCGTCTACCTCCGGTTTGTTATCTCCACGAAGGAGGTAGACGACTCTTTTTTCGCAGCCAAACGAAAATTTTGCCAAACTGGGCGCAAAAGGCTTGCATTTTTGCGGGGGATATGGTAGAATACAGGCAACAGATGGTGGTGAGAAGCGGATGCTCCTTGACAACAGAGTTTAATTTT
>JBMFOT010000065.1:16062-18532 GCA_049969495.1 Armatimonadota bacterium | reverse complement strand
GCGGCTGCGCGCCGTTCCAGCGCCTGAAGCACAGCATGGGCAGCCTCGCAGTAGAGACCCGCGTCTGCGAAGGTTTTCAGATGGTCTATGGCTTCGTCGATCGCGGCAACTTCCGAGGGTGGACCAACAATCCCACCCCACTTCACTTTTGCCTCTTTGAGTGTCCTGCACTTCGCCCAGAAGCCTTGCTCGGCCTCGCTGATAGCCTCCTCTTTGTTCTTAATCCTGGCGGTTAAGGCTTTTTGCACCTCGTCTATGGCTGTGGCAAGCTGGTGCAGAAAAGCCGACGCCGCTTCGTGTCCGTGGCTATTCAAAATCTCCTCTGCTCTTCTTCCAGCGGCATCGAGGGCTTTTTGCAGATGCTCTTCAGCTTTCTTTTGCAACGTTGTCACCTGCTCCGGTAACCACCTGGTGCGGATGCGCTCGAATTCCTCTTGCAGCCGCTGCGCTACATAGTTCAGTTTGTCCTCCCACCGTTTATGCCCCGCGTTCTCAGCCTGGTTTAGTAGATCTTGCTTTTGTGGGAGACTGTAGTGTAGCCGTGAGTTGTCCAACACAAGCAGGTGTTCGATGAGCGAGTCGCTGTTTTCGCTCACATCCATGCTGTGCGTCTTCAAAAAAGTCTCTACCTGCTGCGGCAGATTATCGGAGGCACGCTGACCATCCCGATCAAACCATGCCTCTATCGCTGCACGGGCGGCGCAGTATCGCGTGAGCTCTTCTATCGGGATGGACAAGTTGGTTACCGCAAGGCTATTCATGAGTCTAGGCTCGCTTGTTTCCGCACAGGGAATGGTTTCGATGACCGCTATAGAGTTCCGCTTTGCGCTTCGAGCGCGCGCCCCCAGCGGCGAGCCGATGTCTAGCATCAGGCTCCGCGCCACCATCTCAAAAGCAACTCTCTTGTCATTGACGCTCTGTCCGCTGGCATTGGTGCCTTCTACAAGGAATACCTCGTCGAAGAGGGGCTCTTTGAGTGTGAGCATACCTATCATCGGGTAGGTGAAAGTCCACCGCTCCTCCTGAATGCGCTTAGGATTAGAGAAGTATTCCAGCTCCATCAGACCCGCATAGGCGTTGGCTTCAATAACCTCCATCATTGTGGAGCTGATTCCGCTTTCATGGCGGAACACGGAGGGCAGATAAAATATCCCCACTATCTCCCCATCGAGATTATTCTGTTCTAACAGATGTCTCACGACCACTGCGGTGTCAAAGAAGATACCGGAGCCCGTGCCACCGCACAAAGAGCTGATGATGTAAATGCGCGGGTGAGAATGGGCAACTGTCACCTGCTGCTCTGCCGTGAGCATCATCGCTTTGGCAAGGGTTTGGACCCCCATGATACGTTCGATTGCCGGACTGACGTACTTCGGGTAAATGGTATCGAAAGAGGCATGAAAGGCGAACCTACCGACCGGTCGGATGCCCGCGGCGCCGATTGCGTTTTTCAGGATAACCACGTCTATGCTGTCATCTAAAAACTCGTGGAAGTAGGGATGAAGTTTGGGGTTCTTTCTCAATTCTTCGACAAGCTGCTCCGGGTTCCGTACAGCAACCGAAGCACGCTCGAATTCCTCCACGTTCGCCAGTTCACCGTTTGCCGTGTACACGCCCTCATCGGTGTCCATGAAGAGGAAGCTGATCAGGTTGTTCATCTTGTACCGTTGATTCAGAATGCGCTTCAGCCGCCGGGCGGTCTCCACACCGCTTCCCCCAAGGCCGATGACGAGGGTAGGGCGAAACTCGCCGCCTTCAGTAAAATGCACAGCGCTCAAGACATCCTTCTTCTCGCTTGCGGTAGAGACGTGACCCATTGTTCCTACCTCCTGGTTATGAAGATGGTATCATATGAACAAACTGCCAGTATCTCCACACTCCGTACAGGAGTGTAACAATGGCCAGGAAAAGCAAAACCCGCTTTGGAAGGGTGGTAAACGACCAGTTGGGGAACCTCGTTTTCCCAACCGGCTGACATTCCCTATAGTAGACAGGTAGACCCCCTGCTGAAAAAGCAACAGCATTGGGATTAGGACGCACCTCCAAGCACTTGCTTTCCCCTTCTACCTGAACGTGCAACGACTTCTCTCCTGCTTTTGCGGTCAAGGTGAACAGCTTGTCTGCTACGCCGGGGATGCGTTTATCACAGTCATTTCCCCCGACGCTCATAACAACATCCTTTAACTTCTGAGGGGGCACCTCTACACGATGGGTGCGCCCATCTTTGGTGCGGATTTCGAGCATGTGCCGGTATAACCACAACTGCTTAGCAGGCAGCAGTAACGCAATCAAGAATGAGAAGATTGCGATGCCAAACGGCAACATCGGTGGACGTACCACATTGACCCACACGCTATCCGGCTCCGATTCTATCCACTGCCCATTGCGCAATATCTGCGCCGCCATGAAGAGGCGATATTTTCCCGGTCGCGGAAACTCGATGCGAGCCGAGAAAGTTTGGGACGGTCGC
>JBMFOT010000065.1:0-16052 GCA_049969495.1 Armatimonadota bacterium | reverse complement strand
ACCCAACAGCGTATCCTTACTTCGTCATCTGTAGGGCGGTATGGTTGTTGTTCTGAGCCGACGAGCAGCGCAGCGGATACCTTGGCAATAGATGCTACCTTTGCATGGTGGTTCGGTGAAGTAATGTCCACATACGGAACCTGTTCTACTGAGAAAACAACCGGCTCGCTCCACTTCTCACGGCTTACCCTTGAGGCAACATCCTTCTGTTGCAGCAGGGCCCTGATTTGAAACTCGCCTTTCTCTCTGAGAGGGTATATGTTGGTGAATACACCATCGCCAGCTGCTGCGTCTGAGTGCAAACCATCATCATGAAGCGAGACTCGTTCAACCAGCCTGCCTGCTGTAGTGAATATGTTGGCGGTAACGAAATACCGTATGGTAGGCGAAGAAGGAACCGCCCGCACCACTATACGGACGGCAGGCTCGGTTCTGCCCCAGGCATAGACTTGCCGGTTCTGAGGTGAAATCACCTCAGGAACAGGTAGAGCCTGAGCGCAAAGCGGAGATATGCTCCACAACCATATCCCAACCAAGCTTGCTCCGATGAACCTTCGCGTGTACATCGATTTCGCTCCACCACGTACAGAGGAAATGGGCATCCCTCTTGTAGTCTTGCTTAGTCATAATGCTTAATTTTATAGACACCCGATGATACAAAATGTTTCAACAAAAGTCAACTCCTTAGGGACAAAAACAAGATAAATTGCTGGGTAATGTTCACTGACAATGCCTTTCTACGCTGGTAAAACGCATCCAGAGTTCCTCAGCAAAGCAGAATCCAAGCTCAGTCAGGTCCGAAGCTTAAAATCTCCTCAAAAACCTGAAACATTCTCCCGCGCTGCTTCATCAAAATAGATGAAAGAGAATCCGCAGAGTACTTCCACGAGGGTACTTCACACCGAGTAGACTTCCCGTAGAACACTCTGACGCCCGCGAGGGCAACTAGGGAGAACATGCGCCTTGGGGTATTCTGTCAAGTGACGGAGGTTCAACTCATGGTGAACGCTTCCACCTTCCGCTTTTTTGTGCACGTGGAAGTGGACGGTCTAGATGAAGTGCCGTTTGAGGATAGCGAGACCCTGCGCCTGCCCGACCCGCAACGGCTGGAGCAGCTGGAGAACCTACGAACCGAGTTCCTGAAACGCTGGCAGGCGGGGCATGAGATAGACGAGCTGGTTCAACGCATCTTTGCGGTGCCGATAGACACCTTTTTGCCGGCGCATCCACCGCGCTATATCGTGGGATACAACGTGCAGTGCCCCCTGCAGGCACAGGTGTTCCGCAGGGTGATGCACGACATGGATCGCTATATCGCAGCGCTATCACAGTTCGCCCTGCGCGTGCGGGTGCTTTCGGTGGCGCAACCGCTGCCCGAACACCCCAACGGCTATCTCGACCTGCTGGGCGTTCTGCGCACCATCCGCTACCTGGGCGACGGACTGTGGCGTAAAGCGGTGAACGAGTTCGAGCGGGAGAGGCGCAAATCGCTGTGCGGGCGCTATCTGCCCGGCTCGCTGGCAGCGGAAGGCGTGGTGCCTGAATACATGGCGGACGCGCTGGAACTACTGCTGTATAAAGCGCAAATCGTACGTATCCTCGTCAGCGACCCAGTCGGGGAGCTGCACCACGCGCTGTCAGAAGGCGCCGGTGCATACGTACAGGCGTTCCACAGGCTGGTGCAGGCAATGATGGAGCATCGGCGTCGTGAACGCTTCAAGAAACTTGTTCTGTCGCCTCGCCGCCACCCGGCGACGAGACGGCAGTTGACCACCTCATAACGGAACCTCGGGCATATCATATACAGGGCCGCTCTCAAGCTCTCTACAGTTTGCGGCAGGGTAGTCTACCCTGCCGCCTTTTTACCCTATCCTTTACCCATTGGTATCATCTCGCCGTGCGCTTCCAGCAGGTCGTCCACCAGCGACCAGATTTCGTCCAGCGTCAGCTCCGCCGCGGTGTGCGGGTCCAGCATCGCCGCGTGGTAGATGTGCTCGCGCTTGCCGGTCAACGCCGCTTCCACCGTCAGAGACTGCACGTTTACGTTGGTTGAGATAATCGCCGCCAGTTGCGGGGGCAGGTCGCCGATGCGGATGGGTTGCACGCCGTTCTTGTCCACCAGACAGGGCACCTCCACGCAACAGCCGGGCAACAGGTTGGTAATCAACCCATCGTTGCGCACGTTGCCGTACACCACGCGCGGGACGCCCGTCTCCATACTGTGGATAATCAACGAGCCATACTCCATGCTGCGGTGCACTTCTATTGGCTCGTCGCCTTCGAACTCCACGCGCATCCGCTCCCAACGGGCGATCACCTCCTCGCAACGACGGATGTATTCATCTAAGGGGATATTGAATCGCTCTATCAGGTCGGGGCGGTCACGGCGGATGAAATAGGGCACGTATTCCGCGTAATGCTCGCTGGACTCGGTGACGAAATAACCCAGCCGCATCATCATCTCGTAGCGCACCCGGTTATAGGGGGGCACGCGCCCTTCCAGATATATCTGCCGTAGCGCGGGATACAGGTCTTCCCCGTTGCGCTCAAACCGCAGGTAGAAGGCATGGTGATTGATACCCGCGCACACGTAGTTGACCTCTTCGAAGGGTATTTTGAGGTCTTCCACCGCCAGCGACCACGCCGTGCCCTGCACACTGTGACACAGTCCCACCACTTTCACCTTCGAGGCGCGATACCACGCCCACACGTTCATCGCCATCGGGTTCGTGTAGTTGATGAACAGGGCGTCCGGGCACAGCTCCTCCATATCGCGGGCGATGCTCAGCAGAACAGGAATGGTGCGCAACGCTCGCATAATGCCCCCAACGCCCAGCGTGTCGGCAATGGTCTGCCGCAAGCCATACTTTTTCGGGATTTCAAAGTCAATCACGGTGGAAGGCTTGTAGCCGCCTACCTGAATGGTGTTAATCACGTAGTCCGCGCCGTCCAGCGCCTCGCGTCGGTCGAGGGTGGCGTTAATCGTGGGGTGAGCATTCACCGCCTTCGCTACCTTCTCCGCCACGCGCCTAGCGGTGTGCAGGCGGTCGGGGTCAATGTCCATCAGGGCGATGTGTGACTCCGCCAGTTCGGGGAAGCTCAGGATGTCGCCCAGCAGGTTCTTGGTAAACACCACGCTCCCCGCGCCGATGATGGTAATCTTCGGCATTCCTCTGCTCCTTTCTGCGCTGTGGTTTCCGCTTTCGGTTCGGCAGAGCGTCGTTCGCTTCCTGCAGGCACAGGAGAACCCGAGAGCCTATGCAAATTGAAAGCGTACCTGACTACGTGGAGGTAACCAGAGATGGCATTTCAGGATAAAGAGCAGTGGAAAGGTGTGCATATCATGGTGCCTCAGCAGGAGGATGTGCCTTTGCTCAACAGAGCGATTGAGCAGATCCTCGCTCCGCTGGGCGTCAACGTGCTGATTCTGGAGGTCAACTACAGCTACGAGTATCGTTCCCACCCCGAACTGCGGATGAATGGGGCATTGAGCAAAGCGGATATCCATACCATATTGGCAACTTGTCGTAAGTACCGCATCCGCCTCATCCCGCAGTTCAACTGCCTGGGGCATCAGTCGTGGGCAAAGACTACTTTCCCTCTGTTAGTCAAATATCCAGAGTTCGATGAAACACCTCAAATCCCGCTGGATAACCCCGATATCTACTGTCGTAGCTGGTGTCCCCTGCATCCGAAGGTGAACAAGGTGGTGTTTGCGCTGATGGATGAACTGATAGACGCCTTCGAGGCGGACGCCTTCCATGTGGGAATGGACGAAGTATTCCTCATCGCCAGCGATCAGTGCCCCCGCTGTCGGGGGAAGAACCCCGCCGACCTGTTTGCCAAAGCAGTGAAGGACTATCACCAGCATCTGGTGAAGAAGCGCAAACTGACCATGCTGATGTGGGGCGACAGATTGCTGGACGACTCGGTGATGAAGTACGGCAAATGGGAAGCCAGCCAGAACGGAACCGCGCCCGCCGTGGACATGATCCCGAAAGACATCATCATCTGCGACTGGCACTATGAACTGCGCGACGAGTATCCCTCGGTGCCGTTCTTCCAGCAGAAGGGCTTTCGGGTATTGCCTTCCAGCTGGCGCAATGTGCAGGCTGCCCTTGCCCTGCGCGACTATGCCCGCAAGAACGCCACAGAGAAGATGATTGGCCACCTATGCACCACGTGGTCTAGCGGTGGCGACATCGCCCGCGCTTTGCTGGATGACCCCAAGGCTTCCGACAGCGCCAAGCAGCCGGTGCAGGCGCTGAGAGCAGTGATGAAGGGGGTTGAGAGTTTATGAGGAATGTATCCATCTGCTTCGCGTTGCTACTCTGGCTGGGGATGGTGGTAGCCTACACTCAACCGTATCGTATGTCTGGGAGAGAGGCAGGTTTCGCAGGGTCATTACTTCGGACTGAACCGGAGGGTGGTCTGTCATGGGGGAGGGCGAGGCTCCTGCCGAGCCTTATGAAATACCCCTACCTGACCTCCTCGTGGACGGGAGAGGTCACCCTCTGTCCAGCACCAGCAGCCAGTCCTGAAACTTCGGCAGCACAGGCGTCGTCCAGCTGCCCTGCTCATCGCCGCGAGCCTCGCCAAGCGGTATCTCCCCTCCGGTGGCAGGGTCAAACAGAAATGCCCGATAGGCAACGCCGGGTTCCAGTGCCTTGACCGTTAGCCTCCACTGGTAAGCCGGTGCGTAGATGAGGCGCAGTTCGCGCGGGATGCCCGCCGCATGCGGCAAGAAGAAATTCTGTTCGTTCCAGTGCGGTTCCACCCATTCGGGATGGGGCTCGATACGCCACCACTCGTAACGCTCCAGCAACCGCTTCGCCATGCCCAGCTGCGCGGAACCGGGCAGGCGGTACGCTTCCTCCCATGGAGTATCCCCCCACGCCATGCCATGCGGGGAGGCACCGTAAGGTTTCTCGCGCGTGTTCACCTGCCAGATACCGTTTGCACCGTAGGTGAATCCCTTCGCGCCGTTCAGCCAGCACGCCCAGAACATCAGCCGCTGAACCTCCTGCCGGCTCGCCTCGCCGATGCCTTCGTAGCACACCTCTCCTTCCACCACCGGCATCACCGGCTGGCGACTATACGAGCGAACTACCTGCTGCACCGTGCTGGGCAGGCTGGTGCGGTCGCCATGGCCGGTCTGGAGCATATCGAAATCTAGCACCTCGTCAGAGAGGCTGTCGCGTGCGGACACCGATGGATGCGCAGTAACAGGACGGTTGTATGGGTCTACTGCGCGAACGTACTGTGCCACCTCCTCCCACATCGCGCGGGTCTTATGGGCGTACTGCTCGTGCCACTCACGCGGACGGGAGTGGTCGTCGTAGAAAGGCATCAGTATCTCGCCCGCCAGACACCATACAACGGGGTAAGATCCCCACCGCGCGATGAGATAGCGCCAGTGCCTTTTCATCTTCTCCACGCCCAGCCAGTGGATGTAGTAGCCCCAGCAGCCGACAATACAGGGGACAAGACCGTTTTTCACCAGCCAGTGAACGCGCAGGTCCGCCATGTCGAAGTAGCGTGGGTTAATGCGCGTCCATCCCTCTTCCCAAGGGAAACCTGCCTCGTTCGCGCCGCGCTCGTCGAACGCCGCCATGTCGGGGTACAGCCCCGCCACAATCTGGATAACTGTAAAACCCTTCTCTACGCGGTCGGCGGTCAGCGCGGTGAAGTCGCCGGGGAAGCGGAGCCGTTTGCAGAGCCCCATCCACCATGTATCACCCAACCACATGAAGGGCGTGCCGTCGCGATGCTGCAGGTAACGTCCGTTCGCCGAAACCTGCAAGCCGCCGCGCTGAATCAAGGCATTACTTCCCTCGTATGGCGTGACTGATAGCGTTCCCTCTACCCCGTGCAGCGAAGGGTTACCTGTGTCGGTGCATATCGTGCGCCAGCAGTACTCCCCCGCCTGCGAAGGGGCGAAGCGTACGCGCCATTCCTGCTCTCCAGCCCAGAAGGCGGGCACTTTTTGCTCGCTGCCATCAGGCGCAGTGAAGAGCACGTCCAGTTCCACATCGTGGAATGGGTCGGGGTAAGAACGCGAGGACACCCATCCCCACTCGATAGGGCAGTTCACCTGTGCCGAATAGTGCATAGGGAACCTCCTGTATGCTATCCTCTGACACCTTCCACCAGGCAACGCACATACCAAACCTGTCCGGCATGATAGATGTCATGTTCGATGGCGAGCAGGAAAATCTCCTCTGCGCTCAGCCTCTTGCCATGATAATACGGCACTTTCTGCGCCAGCTGGTCATCGGTGAGGGCGCGAAGGGTCGCCAACAACTGTTCGTGCCCCGCATCGGCGAGGCGGACGGCGGCAGCAAGGTTTCCACCATCCTGCTCGAATCGCTCTTGAATCTGTTGCCAGGTGAGCGTGCCATCCCCAAACGCTACATTGTGCAGAGCGTGCTTGTCGCCGGCGGCGTGGAAGGCGATTTCCAGGATGGAACCGTGCATCCACGGGAAGCCCTTGTAGTGCGAAGGACGCCACCGCGCCATCTCCTCGTCCACTCCGTCCAGCGCACGACGCAGAGAATGGTAACGACTACCGCGATACGCGCGCTCCAGTAGCTCGGCAAGCATTTCCATTCGGTTCATGATACCCCCCATCAGCAAGACGGAGCGTACACCCAATGAAGGATAGGTAAACCTCCCCGTTCAGCCTCAGGCGTGTTTCTGGCGGAAGTGCTCCATGAACTCCACGAGCGTGCGCACGCCTTCGATGGGCATGGCGTTGTAGATGCTGGCGCGAATACCACCCACCGAGCGATGCCCCTTCAGCTCGTGCAGCCCCGCCTCCTTCGCCTGCTTGACGAACTCCGCTTCCAGCTCCTCGCTGGGCAGACGCCAGGTGACGTTCATCAGCGAGCGGCTATCGGCTTGCGCGTGCCCGCGATAGAAGCCCTCGCTCCGGTCGATGGCGTCGTATAACATCTGCGCTTTTTGTCGGTTGATGGCGTGCATCCGCTCTAACCCACCGATATTTTCCAGCAGCCAGCGTGTTACCAGCATTACGATATACACCGCAAACACCGGCGGCGTGTTGTATAGCGACCGATGCTCCGCATGTACCTTGTAGTTGAGCATGGTGGGGAGGTTGTCCGGCACTTGCTCCAGCAAATCCTGTCGGATAATCACAATGGTCACACCCGCCGGTCCGACGTTCTTCTGCGCTCCCGCGTAAATCAGCCCGTAGCGTGTGACATCAATAGGGCGCGACAGGAAGTCCGAAGAGGCGTCGCACACCAGCGGCACATCGCCGGTTTCGGGTTCTGTGGCGAACTGGATACCCTGTATGGTCTCGTTGGAGGTGAAGTGCACGTAAACGGCGCGGGGGTCTATTTGCACCTCGCCCGGTTGGGGCACACGGCTGTAGTTGTCACCCTTCCCATCCCAGACCACACGCACATCGCCTTCACGCTGCGCCTCCGCCAGCGCACGCTTCGCCCACGAGCCGGTCACGATGTAATCGGCAGAACGCCCCGAGCCGCGCAGGAAACTCATTGGCACCTGCGAGAACTGCAGGCTGGCTCCTCCCTGCAAGAACAGCACGTGATACTCCTCCGACAGGTTCAGGAGCCGACGGATATTCTCTTCCGCCTGCGCGATAATCTGCTCAAAGGTCTTTGAGCGGTGGCTGATTTCCAGAATGGACGCGCCCACCCCGGGTAGCGCGAGAAGGTTCTGCTGCACCTCCTGCAGCACTGGCAGCGGCAAGGTAGCAGGACCAGGCGAAAAGTTGAAAACTCGTCCGTTCATCAGGAATAACCTCACTGTGCTGATTCAGCATAATGGTACCAAATCCGCCCTGCTTTTTGCACGTGCTACTCCACCCACAACCTTGAGTCGTGGCGAACCTTCACCTCGCGGGTTTTGCCTCCAGGTAGCTTACAGCGAATGCTAGCGACATAACCCTCCTGCGTCATCTGCAAAACTGGCGGTTCACAGCCGCGCAGAGGCTGAGGTTTCCATTCCAGCTCTTGCAAACTTTTTGCCCAGCGCTTGTGTCTTTCATAGAAAGCTTTTTGCGCGTAGTAAAGGCGCATCAGCTCCGTACGAATGGGATATGTGGTGTCGAAACGAAATCGAGCCTTGCCGGGCGGAGCCGTGCTGAACTGCACATAACCCCAGGTTTCGGGGCGGTGCATATTGATCACACCCTGAGGCGACCACACCCAGTTATTCTCGGGCATGTTGGGTACCTTCTCATATCGTCCATTGACCACGCGTACCAGCCACTCTACCCGTGAGAAGTTCACCCGCCACTGGTCGCCGTCGCGCGGTGGAGCCGGACATCCCGCGAACTCTGCCAATACCTTCCACGGGATCGCCATCTCCACACTCCAGCCGCCGTCGATGTCGGACGGGTTGTTCAACGTGCCGTCGACGTAAACTGCTGTCTTCAGCCCCGGGATGTCCCACTCTATCAAAGCAGTGCCACCATCTTTATAGGGTTTCTCCAGGCGGAGGTCAAAGATGGTGTTCAGGGCGTTGATTTCTATCTCGTAGTAGTGATGATTGTCTCCATCGGGGTCGATAAACACCTCAAAATCGTTATCGTGGTAGATAATGGAGTCGCGCTGTGTCAGGGTTGCCCACACATGTGGTTCTTCCAACTCCGCGCCGATGTAGAAGTACTCGTCGTCCCACAACATCTTCGCCCGCGTGCGGAAGCGAGGACGAGGTTTTTTATCGCCTTCGATGTCCACAAATTCTTCTGTCCATGCGGCGTCGCGCCATGCCTCGTCGTCCAGTTTGCCGTCTATCACAATCGGTTTTCGCTTACGGTAGCAGATATAGAATCGCGGGTAAGGTACCGGCATCTGCATCCACTGCCTCCTTTCACTCGGTCAGGATAAACTCTCTGTATCGCGCTTCCCCCTTCTGCAGGTGAAAGCGAAAAACCTGCTTGCGCCCGCGGTACGTGGTTTCCACCTGGTAGCTTCCGAAGAACCCCCTTAGGCGGATCGTCCCGTCCTTGATAACTGCCCTGTATCGCCGTTTCGGGAGAGTAGAGGTAGATCAGTTTGGTGAAGTAGACAGGCAGCTCCAGTCGCGTGCCAAAGGTCTCGCACGCCTGCCACAGTTCTGCTGGAGAAGGCCATGCGGTCGTGTGCCTGAATACCCACCGCGTGCAAGGGAATACGTTTTTCCAGAAGCATCTCCAGCAGTCGCAGAAACCGCTCGCTGGCGTCGGCATCGGCGAAAAGGTCGTACTCGTTCACCAGCAGACGGGCTTGGGGATTTGCCTCGTGCGCCCAGCGCAGAGAATCCGCTTGTGACCATAGAACTGATCCACGCCGTTGGGCAGGCACTACTCGCGGATGAACCTCCGCCTCTTCTCCAGAAGGGGCTTACCCTCATCGGGCTCGTACTGCCCCCGGTTGAACTCCAGCAGTTCCACGCAGTTGGACAAATCTTTAAAGTATGCCAGCTGTCACGCGGCGGACGCTTGGTTGTGCATGAATGTACCCGGTGGATGGCATGTATTTCGCTTGGAGCAACCCAAGTATAAACTAACGGGTTGCTTCCGTCAAGCGAAGGAATCTCCTCTCCGCCTGTGGAAAGAGGTAGAGGTGGAGGGAGAGGGATGGAAGGCTTTTTCGCTGCACTGGTAAACCAGATATTCTGGCTCTTCGTGATATATTCGTTCCTCGCGCCCCTTATCAAACAGCGAATGCTGGAAGCGGCGCGTTTGCAGGCGATTACTGCCTTTGAGAAGAAACGAGGCACGCGCGTCATCGCCATGATACACCGTCAGGAGGCTCTGGCATTGTTCGGCATCCCCCTGTTCCGCTACATTAATATCGAGGACGCCGAAGAGCTGCTGCGCGCGGTACGCATGACCCCACCCAACCGCCCGATAGACCTCATCCTGCACACGCCGGGTGGACTGGTGCTTGCCAGCGAGCAAATCGCCCGCGCCCTGTGCAATCATCCGGCAAAGGTAACCGTGTTCATACCGCATTACGCAATGTCCGGCGGCACGCTCATTGCGCTCGCGGCAGACGAGATTGTGATGGACCCTCATGCGGTACTGGGACCGGTAGACCCTCAGCTGGGCGAGTATCCTGCTGCCTCTATTTTACGAGCGGTGGAGATGAAACGCCCGGAGCGCGTAGAGGACCGCACGCTGATACTAGCCGATGTTGCCCGCAAAGCGATATGGCAGGTGCGCCGCCTGCTGGAGGAGATTCTCTCCTCGAAGATGCCCGAAGATAAAGCGAAGCAGCTGGCAGCACTGCTCAGCGAAGGCACCTGGACGCATGACTACCCCATCTGCGCGGAAGAGGCAAAAGCACTGGGGCTACCGGTCAGCACCGACTTCCCCGAGGAGGTGCACCGGCTCATGGCGCTTTACCCGCAGCCTGTGCAGAGAAAGGCAAGCGTGGATTACGTGCCCATACCTTACGAGCCAGACACTCGCCCGCAACCGGCGCCTCGTCGACGCGCGCGGGGAAGCCGACACCTGTAGGGACAACCTCTTGTGGTTGTCCTCAGAGTGGTTTCCGCAAAGGGCGCGGCTCCGGTTCTTTCGTCACGCGCAACCCTGCTCGTTGCAGACCTCGTCGTACCTCGGGACGACGCATAAACAGCTTCCACACGCCTCCAGTGCGGTAGTCCTCTATCGCCAGCAACGCCATGCCCAGGTCAATGCCGATAACGTCTTTATCCCACCAGTCACGGTCCACATTGAAGGCGTTGCTGAAGCCGTAACGCCCCCAAATCCGGGAGCTATAGCGGTCGTACATGGTTTGCATCGCGCGGAGGGATTCCTGTGGAGTGAAGATGATGGAGCCTATCGGCGCGGTAGGAGCTACCGTACCGTCGGGTTTATCCCACATGATTATCGCCGCATAGCCGCGGTAGCCGTCGGGACCGTCGCAGGCAGTTAAGCCCCACACATCGTCATCGAAGGTCTTGAATTTGTCTTTGTTGTCGATGCAGAACTGCCGACTGGCAAGCGTGGCGTTGACGGAGCTCACCCAGTAGTCCCAGCCCAGCCTGTCACGACGTGCTCGCAGGTCGATATAGTGGTGAGACATCTGGTGCATGAACAGCGGTCCGCCGGTGAGGTGCTCGTACTTGCCCTGATAGTTCACCACCGGGCGCTGCCAGGCGTCCCACATCTTCTCAGGCAGGTTCTGGTGCGGTGCGCCCAGAGCGAGGATATACAGGAAAATATGCTCGCAGTAGGAGTGCCAGCGGGTTTTCAGAAAGCCTTCTTCGGGGCGCCATCCATGTGAAAGCAGCATCTCGTTGGGTTGGCTTCCGCCGTCCGTACGCATCACTTCGAAGTCCAGCCTGCGGTAGAACCTGTCAACCAGTTTTGCCACCTCACCCTTGAAAAACTCTGCCGTCAGCAACGCCCCTGCCAGAAACAGCGCGGTGTCGATGGTGGACACTTCGCAGTTCCACACGCGCTTGCCGCTGCGCCAGTCCACGAAGTGGTACAGCCAGCCGTGGAAGTGGAACATGTCATCCAGCACGAAACGCAGGGTGCGGAGCGTTCTCTGCTCGGCCTGCTTGCGTTCCAGCCAGCCCCGCTGCACCGCCACCACATTTGCTGCCAATGCATACCCTGTGCTGGCAATACTGGCGACGGTGTAATCATCGGCAGTGAAGTTGCTGGCGCGGTCTTTGGTAAGCCCCGTTTCAGGATGCGATTCGTTCCAGAAAAACTGCCAGGCGCGCTTCTGTACCTCGTTCATCAATTGACGGGTGTTCATCATCTCTCCTCTGTGCTGATGGTGTGAAGTTTTGCGCATCGGACCGATTGTACTCCATTGGTACATAAAAGAACGGGCAGGGGGTTCCCTGCCCGTTCGAGGAGGGTGCTTTAGCGAACCTGACCGTTCGCTACTGCTTCGCGGAAGGTGCGACACATGGTGTCCAGCCAGGTCAGGTCCATGCCGCCGATAATGACGTTCCCGTTGGCATCCTTCGCGTAGCCCCACTTGTTCGTGCCGTCAGGGTTATCATGCGTGCAGACCGCATCCCAGGTGGTCCACTTGGCGTGACCGTCTAGGTAGGTGAGGTTCACGGCGCGGTCGCTGCCTCGATGGCGTGCGCCAAAGTTAGCACCGGCGGCACCCCAGTCGGGGACAAACGCCATCCACGGACCGTAGTCGGGCCATACGTCCTTATGCTCGCCGACGATGAGAGTGTTTGCGGGATACGGGAAGTTGACCTCCGCGTAGTTGAAACCAGCCCACCACTCTGGCGAGCCAACAGGGTTGCCCGACTTGAAGAACGCATGGTACAGGAAGTAGCTGCGGAAGGTCTTCTGCACCGTAGGCGGGTACACTTCGCAGTCTACCGTGCCGTTGCCGTCTAGGTCACCGCTGGTATCGTCCAGAGTGCGATTGAGCGGGTTGGTAGGGCACTTGAACAGGTCCCAGTTCTTGATGTAAGGGAACAGCATGTGTTTCCAGTTTGCGTCACAGCCCTGTGCACACCAGGCGCCCGGGCAGGTTCGACGCATGGGAAGCACTTCGTCGTAGTCCTGCGTGTACATGCGGATGGCTAAGCCGATTTGCTTCATGTTAGACAAGCAGGAAGAGACTCTTGCCGATTCTCGCGCTTGCGAGAACACGGGGAACAGGATCGCCGCCAGAATCGCGATAATCGCGATGACGACGAGCAGTTCGATGAGCGTAAAAGCCCGTTTGTGTTGCATTTTGTACGAACCTCCTTTATAGATGTGGTGTGTTGCCGATTTTATCGCCCCGGCGCGCCCGGTGTTATCGGCGCAGCCACGGGAGTGTTGGTTTTGCCGGGTATTACGCCCGGATACATAGGCGGACCGGCACCCGCCTCTTTTGCCGTCCGCGTGCCGCGGCTGAAACCACCCGTCATCGCCATGTAGCCTACAATGAGTAGAGCTACTACGGCCACGATGACCGCAATCGCCACGGTCGGACTGACCTCTTTTTTCATGTTCATACCTGTCACCTCTCCATGTTACATTAACCGATTCAGCGCACTTGAAGCGAAAAAGCCCTCCCTCGTGCAGATTACGTCTCAGGAAGCCCCGCAAGAGCGACGGATGTCCAGAGTCGGCTCGAACACTCTGGCGACACGACGAGGGCGTTCGCCGTCTATCAGCCGAACGAGCGTTTTCACTCCTTCGCGCGCCATCTCGTAGATAGGCTGGCGCACACTGGTTAACGGCGGGTCGGTATGGTTACACACCTCGGTGGAGTCGTAGCCGATGACCGCCACGTCCTCCGGGATGCGCAATCCCATCTCACGCAGCACCTGCATGGCGCGAATGGCTACATCGTCGCTCCATGCGAAGATGGCTGTCGGTCGGTTTGGAGAGCGCATTATCTCCACCAGCGGTGCGGCATCAGATAGTGGACCGGGCATCTCGATGACCCACCCCTCTTCCGGCTCGATGCCCGCTTCGCGCATCGCCTGCACGTAGCCATGCCATCGATCCAGCGCGGGCGCGGAGTGCGAGCTTCCGCGCAGGTGCACAATCGTGCGATGCCCCAGATCCAGCAGGTGTTTGGTAGCGAGATAACCACCCTTCACGTTGTCGCAGTCCACGTAGTACACATCGGGACGGCGGGCACGGGTGAAGATAAGCACATGCGGGAAACCGCTGTCCGCCAGAATGTCCGACAACGGGTCATCGATGTCACGCAGGAGCAACGCGCCGTCGATGCGCCCATCCATCACCGCGTTGGCTTCGTGCTCCGCGTCGTTGCCGTGCGCCCCGGTGTACATCATCAGGTCATACTGCTTCTCGATGGCTTCATGCGACGTGCCGTGCAGCAGCTCCAGAATAAAACCCGACCACCCGCCGAAAATGGCCGCGTACTGCATCACCACCCCGATGGTATGGGTGCGCTGCTGGGTCAAGGCGCGGGCGACAGCGTTGGGGCGATAACCCAGTTCCCGTATCGCCTCCCAGATTCGCCGGCGTGTCTCCTCGCTGATGCGAACTTTGCCCTCGCGTCCGTTAATCACGTAGGAGACGGTGACTTTGGACACGCCCGCTTTTCGCGCCACATCGGTTATGGTCACCCGTTCGCGTCGCATCGTTTCCATCCGCTAATCGGTTAATGCACTTTTAGTATAGCCTTACTCGACGGGTTTGTCAAGAGGGTACAGGGTGATTTCGCAAAATTTTCGATGAAATTTCGTAAAATTGCTTGACTTTTCTGGAAGCTTGTGCTATTATTAGCGTAAAGGGAAAGGGGGTAAGTGACGAAATTGATTTACCGGTTAATGGTTCACTGCGGAGAGCGGTCCTGCACTCCCCCTACCCCGAACGGATAAACCTTACATTCTTCACCGAAAGGAGGAGGTTAGATGATGAAGAAGCTCTTGCTGTTGACCGTGTTGAGCCTGGGGCTTGTTCCCTGGGCAAACGCGCAGGTTCGCAATGTCTTCATTCTGGAGAGAGTGCTCTGTGATGCCCCCGACTCCATCTCCAGCCACATCAAGGCACTGCCCGCGGCTTGACACGTTGAACCTTGTTACGCACACACTCACCCCACCGCTTGCAGCCCGAATCGCGGCATCTGCTCCTGTATCCGTTGCCACACCGATTCACCAACCGACACTCCCGCTTGCTCGATCGCCATACACACCGCTGCGGCCACCATCGGGAAGCGCGGGCGTACAACCTGTGCCAGCGTGCTGCGGTAGACTCGCTCGCGGAAGGCTTCATGCAATGGCTCTGCCGCCGCCGCGACCCCTCCTACTATCCCGACGGCAACCCTGCTGTACTGCATATCGAGCTTGCGCAGCACCACCACCGCCATCAGCCCCAGCTCTCTGCCCGCACTGCTGAGAATGCGTGTCGCTACGCGCTCCCCAAGCCTGGCAGCGTCCGAGACCGTTCTGGCGGCAGAGGCGAGGTCGGCACGCGAAAGCTGCCCGGAGTAAATCAGATGGTGCAGCGCGCCCAGGCTATCCACCCCGAAATGCTCCAGGATGGCGCGCTTCAGCCATGTAGCCGGGATGCGACCATCCTCCGCGCGGGTACATGCGTTTATCGCCTGCAGCGCTATCCAGTATGCACTTCCCTCATCACCCATCAGGTATCCCCATCCACCAACGGCGGCAGTCTCGCCCGACTCGTTCATCCCGAACGCTACCGAGCCGGTGCCGGCTATTACCACCGCGCCCGGCGCACCTTGTGTGACACAGTATAGTGCGGTGCGGGTGTCATGTACCACCACCACCTGTTCAGCGGGCAGCTCCTGCCGGCAAATCTCTTCCACCAGTGGACCGCCTCCTGTCATGCCGCATAACGCCACGGCCAAGCGTGTATGCGGGGATAAAGAGGCGCTTTGCAACGCACCGCCTATCGCCGTCCGCAGAGAGCGTCGAAGGCGCTCCGGTCCACCGGGTTCGTGGATATGGTTCGCAGCGCCACCTACCCCCAGTGCGAGCAGGTTGCCTTCGAGGTCTGCTATCAGCGCGCGCGTGGTACTCTGTCCGCCGTCGATGCCCATGACCAGCACCGGCACCTTCCCTCCCTCCTTGTCAGCAGGATGTGGTTATGATGTGGTTATAGTGTGCGCGTCTACGCGATCAGTATCTCTTCATGGGTCGCACTATTCGCCTGCGCCAGATACCCCGAACCATCACGGGAACGCGAGGTGTGTGCCACAATGCTGGAGCGCCCTTCTATCACCACGTCATCGAACAGCCTGCCCACCATCATCGGGTTGATGCCGATGAGCTCGGGATGCTGCTGGCACGCCTGCCACAAGCCCGTTTTCCAGCTCTCCGCCTGCTCCTGTGTCCACGGCAGGGGGTTGAACGATGGCTGCGCTATCAGACGTGCCTTTTGCCTCACCAGAGCCTCGATGACGTCGGCATGAAAGCCGTCCAGGCAGATGGCAACGCCCAACCTGCCCACAGGCGTGTTCACCACCCGCAGCTCTTCCACCCTGCCTGCGCTGAGGTCCATGCCCTCCTGCTGTTCCAGCGGGATGAGATGCACCTTGCGCTGCGTTAAAATCAGGCGACCTCTGGGGTCGAACACGTAACAGGTGTTGTACACTTCA
>JBMFOT010000064.1:0-18874 GCA_049969495.1 Armatimonadota bacterium | reverse complement strand
GGAGGCTGTCTCTCATGAAGCGCAGAGCGTTCACGCTGATCGAGCTGCTCGTGGTTATCGCGATAATCGCGATACTGGCAGCGATTCTGTTCCCGGTGTTCGCGCGGGCACGCGAGAAGGCACGACAGACCAGCTGCCTCAGCAACATGCGACAACTGGGATTGGCGATGTTGCAGTACGCCAACGACTACGACGGCATGATGTACCACCTGAACGGGCGTGGATTCAATTTCGACGGTTGTACCATCTGCAACAACACGGGGTGCTGTACCGACAACAGAGGATGGTGTGATCCGGAAATTGTAGCCGACCCGGACCTTGGTCCACGCAAGTACATCGCCGCGCTGGTGCCCTACATCAAGAACACCGACATCTTCTACTGCCCGTCCGATGCCTACAAGAAACAGCACATCTGCCGAAGCACTTACGCTGGTGTCGGGCCGCAGAAGGACAACCAGTACGACCACTTCTACACCAGCTACCGCTTCTGGAACACCGCAGGTTGTACCGGCATTGGCGGCACGTTTGAGGTGCCAGGGCAGGTACGGATTGACCAAGAGGCGTGGTTCCCACCCATCGGCGAGGGCTGGGGAAGCCCGTCCTGCTCCAACCCGAACATGAAGCCCCTGCAACCGGGGCGCATCCAGATGTTCCGCGAGGACGTGCCTCTGCACCTGACGCCACAAACGGGACAGTTCGGCGCGATTTACGCGGTGAACATCTGCTTCCGCGATGGGCACGCCAAGATGTGGTTCCGCGAGCCGAACCGTGTCTATCCTGATGAATAATCTCTTCCCGGTGGCTTGCCCCTGGGGAGGAAATGCCTCCTCAGGGGCATTTTGAATCTTGCCAGAATAGCACGGGGAATGCTGATGCACAGGGATACATCTCTTCTTGGCTCTTGTTCGTTTCCGGGCGCGAGCGCGGCGGGCTCATGGGTTACCTTTTCGCTACCGGCGAACTGGTGCGCATTACCACGCCGGAGGGCAGTGTCGGCGATGCTACCGCCGCGAAGTCGCGGAACAGCACCTTTGTCCTGCGCGGCAAGCCGGAGGGGTGGTAGCCGCTACTCTGGCGGGGTCCTCTGCCCCTCCTCCCATACAACCCTTGCCCACTCCGCCCCAAACAGGAACGCCTGTGTGGAGAAATACGCCCATAGCAGGAGCACTACCGCCGCGCTCGCCGCGCCGTACGCCGATTGTACCCCCGTTAACCCCAGATAAACGCCCACCAGCAGTTTGCACAACGCGAACAGGAACGCACCAACGATCGCACCGGACCACACGTCACGCCAGCGTATTCGCTCGTCGGGCAGGAGGCGATAGGCTGTCGCAAACAGCAGGGTGAGCAGCGCCCATCCCGCCGCGAAGTTCAGCCACCGCCACACCGCCAGCACCGGCATCCACCGCGCAGACAGGGCGGAGAGCACCACGTCTGCACCTAACCACACCACAAGCGCCATCGCTGCAAGCAGCACCATCAGTACCGCCAGCAGATGCTCGCGCACGGTGGCTCGCAGCCCCTGCGCCGGTGTGCGCGTCTGCCATACAATGTTCACCGCCGCTTTGAGCTGGCGAAATAAGCGCGCCGCGCCGAACAACATCAGCAAGAGGCTGACACCCGCTGCGGAAAAGCTGCTGGAAGGACGTTGCGTGTTGCGCAGTACCTCCTGAGCGAAACGCGCGGTCTCCTTGTTGACCGCTTGCTCTACCACGTTGACCAGATACTGCGACGCTACATCGGGTTCCACCACCAACGCGGTGACCGCTACCGCCACCACCAGCAACGGCGATAGCGACAGCATCGCGTAGAAGGCGATAGCCGCCGCCAGCAGGGGGGCATCATGCTCTCGCCAGCCGCGAATGGCTTTTCGGGCTATGCCGAACCAGTGCTGTATCCACCTGAACATGGCATGTCTCCTCTCGATACAAGGGTTCGTGAAGCGTGAGGTGGATTCCGTGTTCTTCGGGGAGAACACACGGATGGACACAGGTTCAACGCCAATCCGTTTATCTGTGTTCTTCGGGAAAACGCACACGGAGCAACAATTCGCATCCCCATCAGGATAATTTATATCGCCCCCTTGTAAAACAAGCAGGAATACGGGTAACCTATGGCACAATATCAGAGGGAAATACGGGTAACCGGCGCGGGCGCAACGTGCGTCCGTTTTTACGTATATCATATCACGATGGGCCTCGTGTGCTGCGCGACACGAGAAGCCAAAAAAGGAGCGTCAAACATCGATGAAAGCAGTCCCCTTCAACGGACAAGAGATAGTGCTGACCGCGGAAGGTTATGCGCGCATCGAAAAGGAGCTGGAGCACCTGAGCAAGGTGGAGCGCAAAGCGGTTGCCGACCGCATCCGTGAAGCGAAGGATTTCGGCGAGCTGACGGAAAATGCTGAATATGAGGACGCCAAGAGCGAGCAGGCTCTCATCGAAGGGCGGATTCTGGAGCTGCGCCAAATCCTGAGCCAGGCAGTCATCCTGAAAGAGGAAGACATCTCTACCGAGCACGTGAGCATCGGTTCGTATGTTCGCGTGCGTGATCTGGACACCGGAGAAGAGTGGGAGTTCCGTATGGTGAGCCCCTTTGAGGCGGACCCCGACGAAGACCGCATCTCCCACGAATCGCCTATCGGTGAGGCACTGCTTGGACATCAGGTGGGCGAAGTGGTTGAGGCGAATATACCTGCCGGCAAGGTGCGATACCAGATTCTGCAAATCCGAAAGTAGCGGACAACGATGGAACTAACGCACGAAGAGAACGACCAGGTACTGAGGCGGCGAGAGAAACTGCAAGCCCTGCGCGAGGTGGGTATAGACCCCTACCGCGAGGAGCGATACGAGCGAACACATCTCGCCGCCGACATACTGAACCACTACGATGACCTGGAAGGCAAAACGGTGCGCATCGCAGGGCGTATCGTCGCGATGCGCCTGATGGGCAAAGCCTCCTTTATGCACCTGCAAGACGGCTCCGACAAGATTCAAATCTACCTCCGCGCCGACGACCTGGGCGAGGAGCGATACGGACTGCTTAAACTGCTGGACCTGGGTGACTTCCTCGGCGTGCAGGGCGAGGTGTTCCGCACCCGAACAGGTGAAACCACCATACACGTGCGCGAGTTCGCCATTCTCTCCAAAGCGTTGCGCCCCATCCCCTTCGGCAAGGAGAAAGGGGAACAGCACTGGTACGGCTTGCAGGACGTGGAGCTGCGCTACCGCAGGCGGTATCTGGACCTGCTGGTCAACCGCGAGTCGCGTCAGATTCTGCTGGATCGGTGCCGTATCGTGCAAGCCACACGCCGATTTCTGGATAGCGAGGGCTTTCTGGAGGTGGAGACGCCCGTGCTGCAGCCGCTGGCAGGAGGTGCAGCAGCACGCCCCTTCATCACCCATCACAACGCGTTGGATGTGGACTTCCACCTGCGCATCTCGCTGGAGCTGTATCTCAAGCGACTGATTGTGGGCAACATCGAGAAGGTGTATGAGATCGGGCGCGTATTTCGCAACGAGGGCATGGACCGTCGCCACAATCCCGAGTACACCCTACTGGAACTGTATCAGGCATACGCCAACCTCGAAGACATTATGGATTTGGTGGAACGGTTATTCTACCACGTGTGCATCGAGGTGCGTGGGGAGCCGTTCATCGAATACAACGGCCAGAAGGTGGATATGACCCCTCCTTGGAAACGCGGACGCCTGCTCGACCTGATCGAGGTCTACGCCGGAGTCAAGCCGGAGGAGTTCGCTACACTGGAGAGCGCAAAAGCGGCGATGGAGCGCAAGGGCTTGCCCACTGAAAACGAGCACACTGTCGGCGGAATCATCGAGAAGCTGCTAGAGCGGTTCGTGCAACCCAACCTGATTGAACCCATCTTCGTCACCGACTACCCGATAGAGACCTCGCCGCTGGCGAAGAAGCACCCGCAGGACCCGCGCTTCACCCGCCGATTTGAGGGATACGTCGCCTGCCAAGAGGTCGCCAACGCCTTCTCGGAGCTGAACGACCCCGACGACCAGCGCGAGCGGTTCGAAGCGCAGATGCGCATGCGCGCTGCAGGCGACGAGGAGGCACACCCCTACGACGAGGACTTCGTGACCGCGCTGGAATATGGGATGCCCCCTACTGGCGGGTTAGGCATCGGCATAGACCGCATGGCGATGGTAATACTGGGCGCAGATTCCATTCAGGATGTCATCTTCTTCCCCCAGATGCGCCCGAAGGGATAACAAAAAGGTACCTTGTCGCGTCTAACAGATGAACGTACCCGAAAAAGGTGAGCCTATGAAACCAGTCTGGCTTCTCCCGATACTCGCCCTGTTGTTCACAGGGTGCGGTAACGTCGCGACCACCGGTGTGGGCAACGAACCCCCACCACAACCGAACACCGGCAAGATGACCGAATCAACCAGAAAGGTGGACCCGAGGCTGGTAGAGGCGAACAACCGGTTTGGCTTTGCGCTCCTTCATCAGCTGCGCGAAGCGGAAGAAGAAAAGAACGTGTTCCTCTCACCAACAAGTATCACCCTCGCCCTCGCCATGACCTATAACGGCGCAGCAGGCGAGACCGAGCAGGCGATGGCGAAGGTGATGTCGCTGGAAGGGATAAGCAAGGAGGAACTGAATCAGGCGGCAATGGACCTGCGCCAGAGCCTGCAGAGCGCAGACCCCAAAGTGGAACTCACCATCGCCAACTCGCTCTGGGCGAGGCAAGGTATCTCGTTCAAGAAGCAGTTTCTGGAAACCAACCGCCAGTACTTCGGGGCGCAGGTGAGCGTGCTGGACTTTGGCGACCCCGCTGCACCACAGACTATCAACCGCTGGGTGGAAGGCAACACCAGAGGCAAAATCAAGAAGATAGTGGATAACATCCCGGCGAGCACGGTCCTGTTTCTCATCAACGCCATCTATTTTAACGGCAAGTGGCAGAAGCCGTTCGACAAGTCGCTGACGCAGGAGAAACCTTTCCATCTGGCAAACGGCGAGCAGAAGCGCGTGCCGATGATGGCGCAAACCGGCAAGTTTCCTTATCTGAAGGGCGAGGGTTTTCAGATGGTGAGCCTGCCGTACGGCGCAGGTCGGCTGAGCATGGTTATTGTTCTACCCAATGAGGGTATCAGCCTGAGCGAGTGGCTGAAGTCGCTGGACGCGAAGAGCTGGAAGGAGTGGACATCGAAGCTGGTTACCACCGACGGCGAACTGCAATTGCCCCGCTTCAAGACAGAATACGACAAAACGCTGAACGATGCCCTGAAGTCGCTGGGCATGGCGGTCGCCTTCGACCCTGACCGTGCGGACTTCACGGGTATGCGCGACGAGAGCGGCCTGTTCCTCGAAAAGGTGCATCACAAAGCGGTGGTAGAGGTGGACGAGGAGGGTACAGAGGCAGCTGCCGTGACCTCCGTGCAGGTGGGCATCACCTCGGTACAGCAACCGCGCCCTCCGTTCAAGATGATAATAGACCGCCCCTTCTTCTTCGCCATCCGCGATACCCGCACAGGCATGGTGTTGTTCATGGGGGCGGTGGTCGAGCCGTAGGCAGCGATATGTATCATTCGCATGCTTCTGCCGATAATATATTTCAGAAACTCACGATATCGCGAGTTTCATGAGCAACATTCACCGGCAAAGAGAGGTACAATACGTTTGTGTGCACATTTGCAAGCCACAAGAAGGGGGTTCCGCCGCCTATGAAGCGCGTGACGATTCTTTTCACCTTGCTGATGATGATTTTTGCTACCTCATCGGTGCTGGCGCAGAACGAGCCACCCTGCATCGGTGCAGGGGATACGCTGGGCATCACCCTCGTCGGCGACAAGGATATCAGCGGGCAGTATAAGGTGGACGACAACGGCTACATCAAGATGCCGTTGCTGGGCTCCATCAAAGTCGCCGGTGAGACCGAGGAGGGGCTAGCCAAAAAGCTCACCGAGATGCTCAAGAAGTACTATGTAGACCCCGTGGTGACGGTGGTGATTCTAGAGCGGTTTCCGCGCTATGTGACGGTAACTGGCGCAGTGCGCAAAGGCGGGAAGATACCGTTGCGCGAGAACGTTTCCACTCGACTGATTGAAGTGATTCAAGCCGCCGAACCCGAACAGAGCGCGGACCTGTCGCGAATCAAACTCACCCGCAAACAGCCCGCCCCTGCCGAGATGACGCTGGACCTGGAGCGGTTCATCAAGTTCGGCGACCCGGCCGCCAACGTGGAGATAATGCCTGACGACGTGATCCTTGTGCCCGCGAAGCAGATGATGACGATTTTTGTCACGGGTGCAGTGGCGCGTCCGGGCGCGTTGACCCTGCAGGAGGGCAGTACCTTCCGCGAGGCGATACTGCAGGCAGGAGGCTTGCAACCCAACGCCGATAACTCACGCATCACCATTCGCCACGAGGGGCAAACGGAAGAGATTCCGGTGAATTACACCGACGCGATGTCCCAGGACCCCGCGAAGCAGCTGGTGTTGAAGAACGGCGACCGCATTCTGGTTCCTACCGTGCAGGAGGCGGTAACCGTCTCGGTGTTCGGCGGGGTCAATCGCCCCGGTCCTGTACCTCTGGTTGGACGGATGCGTTTGAGCGAGGCGATTGGCGCGGCGGGAGGTTTTTCCCCATACGCCAGAAAATGGGATATTAAAATCCTGCGGGCGGTACCCGGCTCTAACAAGCGACAGACGATGAAGGTCAACTTCGGCGAAATCGAAGAGGGCAAAGCGGACGACCCCTACCTGGAGCCGAACGACCAGATTGTGGTGGCGGAGCGTTCGCGCGAGCAGTTCAACCTGGGCACTGCGCTATCGATGCTGTCGGCTATTGCCAGCCTCGCGTGGCTGTTACGGCGAAGATAGAGCAGGGATGCAGCACATGCCCTGCCGTGAGCACCAGATGGCATGTGGAGGGTCGCGCTCTATCGCGACCACGCGCCTCTGGATTCGTATTGGCTGGACGCTCGGTAGTATCTCATATGTTTTCACGTGACCTGCTGCGAACTGGAGCGGAAGCACTGGGCATCGCGCTGGATAAGAGCCAGCTGGAACAGTTTGCGCTGTACGCCCATCGTCTCTATGAAGCCAATCAGCGCATGAATCTCACCTCCGTGCCACCGGAAGAGGCGGTCTTCCGGCACTTTCTGGATTCGCTCACGGTGGTACGGGCATGGACGCCCTTCGCAGGAGCGCAGGTGCTGGACGTGGGAACCGGAGCAGGTTTGCCCGGACTGCCTCTAAAGATTGCCTTCCCCGAGGTGCGCCTCGCCTTGCTCGACTCGCGTCACGACCCCTTCCTGTTCTTGCGCCCGCTGTGCGAGGAACTGGGGATTACCGACGTGGAGTTCATTCACGCCCGTGCGGAAGAGGCGGCACGTCATACTCGCTGGCGTGAAGGGTTCGATATGGTGACTGCTCGCGCGGTAGCGCACCTGTGGGCGCTGGCGGAATGGACCCTGCCCTTCGCCCGGGTGGGTGGGAGCGTGGTCTGGATGAAGCGTCCCTCTCAGCGAGAGGAGGTAGAGCAAGCACGCGAACAGATACTGCGGCTGGGCGGCTCAGAGCCGGAGATGGTGGAAGCACCTGTGCCCCACTCCGACATTGTGAACCTGCTGGTGCGTTCGGTGAAGGTGGTGACAACGCCCGCACAGTATCCACGTGCTACCGCGCGCGTGTTGCGAGAAGCCAGACGGTTCAGGAGTTCGTCCCAAGATGCTTGACCTCGACACCGTTCCCAGCGAGCCGGGCGCGTACCAGCTGGTGCTACGATTAGCAGAAGAGGTCACCCTGCAAGTGGGCGCACTGGGCACTTTTCGCTTCCCTGCTGGTAAGTATCTCTACACCGGCAGCGCGTTGGGAGGCTTGCGCAGACGGCTTGCCCGTCACCTGCGTCGGGAGAAACGCCTGCACTGGCACATCGACTATCTGTTGCAACATGCCGTTGTGGAAGATGTCCATCTGTACCCCGCCGATGGGCTTAGCGAGTGTGCCCTGAACCGACAACTGCTCGCCCTCCCCCATGTCCGGGTGATAGCGCGCGGCTTTGGCTCCAGCGATTGCACCTGTCCGACGCATCTGGTGTATCTGGGGCGTTAATTGGGCAGCTTCGTGCCCAGCAATCGAGCGTCATAGTGCGGTTTCCCGTACGCTATCCGATGGAGCATGTCGGATGCCAGCCGTTCTGCACGCGCCGTTACCAACAGGCTCAGAGCATACAGCAGAAACAGCACGCTTGCCATCTGCAAACCAGACTGACGCATTCCCTCTACCAGAGCAGTGCCGCCAGCGTATCCCCGCGTAACCTGCCAGAACGCCACCAGTGCCACCAGCACCAGCAGAAACATCTCGAAACCTATCCATAGCGCGATGCGCAGACTTCGGAGGCTCGGGACATTATCTCCAATACTTATCCACAGATACTTGCTTAGCCAGTCCAGAATTTGCGCGATGACTTCGGGCATAGGAGGGGAGGAAAACGTAGAGCAGAATATTTTTAGTTGTTCTGCAGTGACAGCAGGCGCTTTGAGACTTTCGGCGGCGTAATGCAACGCCTCGCCTTCGTATGCCCATACGCCGAGAAGTATCAGACACGATAATAGAAAAAACACTTGCACGTACCCCAGCCGCACGGGGGCACGAGATACAGCCGAGAATAATATCCATAAAAATAGCACTGCAAACACTGCTAGCAGCAGCATCAGATTCAATGCCCAACACACAACAGGGGTTGTCGCTCTCGTTTCGAGGTCTTGCCGAGATCGTATGGTATCCTCGACGATGATATTGTGTGTGATTAGACCCGTGCGCAGCTCCCGCTCTACCCAAGGAATGTCCGCTGTCCTACCCACCCGACGCAGGTAATCCACCATCTGGTGAAGGCGTTGTTCAACCAGTCGCTTTTGGTGGTCATCCGGGGGCGAAAAACCCGAGAGACGAAGCTCCGGTACTGTCTGGCAGCCAGTTTGGCTCATAGCAATGCCGACCTGTGCGGTGATGGTATGGCGTCCCTGTGTGCGCATCAGCCTGCCCAACCGAATCAGCGCAAGGCGTATTTCAGCCGCCCGTTCCGTGTTTCCTGCCAGGTCGGTCTGGTACGCCAGGTACACCGCCACACGCACCGCGGCGTGCACAGCTGCGAAATGTGGAAGCAGTGTCTCGAAGTACACCCACACACGATGATACGCCGGCTGTCTGCCGAAAGCAAGCGTATACAAATGAATCTTGCTTTCCGGTTCGTCGTTGACGTAGTCTTCCCAGCGTGGTTTACGGCTGGCGCGTAGCAGCGCGTCTATCGCTTTATCGTCCTGTTTCGCGACGAAGTGAAGCACCGCCCGCATCGCTGGAAAATAGGCGTTATCGGGGTCCAATCGCTCGCCCTGTTCCGCTATATGGATATACGTGGCGAGTTCATATGCAGAGGGCGGAGGCGAACCCTTCACTGGGGATGTCAGAGCAGGCAGGGGAACAAACAACCTCAGCCACAGGTCGTACAGAGTGGGTTCAAACATGCTGTACGACAACAGGTTCGTACCCGGAGGCGGTACCACCATGGGCCCCGTAACAGGACCTGGCGATGAGGCAGGCGGTGGCACAGCACCGGGCGGTGTTGGGCCTCCCATCGCAAACGGGAGTGGTGGCAGAGTGGCGGTTATCGACATGGTATCCGCCTCCGGGCGACGGGGGCGCACCCTCTGCGTCACGAAGCGGAGAATGTGAGCGTGTAACTGCGGGTGGTCGCCGAAGCGCGGCAGGAGACGGAGCAAACTCTCTGCGTGATCGGGGTAGTATTTCAGCGTTACGGCTAACTGTGCCTGGTAATCTTCGGGATGACGGCTCGCCACCGTTTGCAGGTGTTGCAGGTAGAGTTCTTGCAGGTCAGCATGGTTTTCTTCATCCCCGTAAACTCCTTGCCCCACATAGAAACGTGCTGCGTCAGCCGGGCGCAGCAGCTGGCTGATCTGCGCTCGGAACATCCATGCGGTATCCGGGCGAAGCATCAACACAAGCCCCGCCACCAACGCCGTCGCGGGAGGTATCGCCTTCAGCCATCGCCCGAACATAGCGGGGTTTCCTCACGGTAACGGCACGCGGTCGCGCGCGATGTTTTCGGCAATCTGTCCGCAGGGCAGTCCTCTGCCGTAGTAGTTACCTGCTCGCTTGCTCACCTCGTTCACATCTGCACAGTAGAGCTTGATGTTGTCGCCGTTCTCCGGCATGATGGTGAAAGGGTCACCATCCACCAGGAAGGAATACGCTGCCATCTTCATGCTTTTGACGTGCCCGTCCACGAACGAGAACTGATACATACGGTTATGGCGGATGGCGGCGCTGGTGCGTCCATCCCAGTACTGGAAATAGAACGACAGCGTGTACATGTTGAAGTCGTTCGTGTCGCCCTGCAGGATGGTTTGTGCAGGGTGTGCCATCTGCGAAAGGGTCTTACCCACCCATATCCAACCGGGTACTCCGGGCGGGGCAGGAATGAGCACTTCAAAGATACCCAGCCCGTTTACGTAGGAGTACAACCCGAAGTTGGGGGCGTATCCCAGGCACCGCCCGCTGGGGTCTATCCATTTCACACAGTTGAAGTTGTTGCGGGACGGACAGTAGAAGATGTTGCGGTTCTTGATGTACGGCTGCAACAGCACCTGTGCTTCGGTGTTGTCGTCGAAGTTGGGACCGTCGGCGTTGTTCTGCGACATGAATCGCTCGTCGTAGTCCTGGGCGTACATCAGGAAGGCGTTAGTCAGCTGCTTCAAGTTGCTCACACAGATTGTACGTCGCGCCTGCTCTCGCGCCTGTGCGAACACGGGAAACAGAATCGCCGCCAGTATCGCGATAATCGCGATAACAACCAGCAGCTCAATCAGGGTGAATGCTTTGCACCGCATGAGAACCGTCCTCCTTATGGTTATTTGCTCAACCATGCCCATTCTACGCTGGTATCGCTATTCTGTCAAGCAGCATGCTGGCTCACATTTCAAAATTCTTTGCCGGTACCGCACAAACAACGCCCTTTGCACCCTTGACGCCAGATACCCTTGCAGGCGATAATAAGGAAGCGGATAAGAAGGACAAAGGAGTGCACATGGCATCTGCGGTATTCCCTACTGTGCGCTGGGGTGAAAGGCTTGCCACTTTCCGTCCACGCCGTCGGTGGCAGGGCGTTCAACCGATGCGGGCGGTGCTGCTGTTCGCCTTTTTCGGCGAGCGCGTGGTGCTCTGCGACATCGAAGGGCGTGGCTGGAGCGTGCCCAGCGGTCATATCCAGGAGGGCGAGACGCCGGAGCAGGCAATACGCCGGGAGGCACAGGAGGAGGCAGGTATTCTCCTGAGCAGGATTCAACCGCTCGGCGTTTATACTCTGGATGAGCCGGACGGCAGCCGCTGGTATGCCCCGGTGTTCGTCGGCGAGGTAGCGCATTTCACCACCATCCCCGATAGCAGCGAGTCGCATGGTATCCTGCTGATACCACCGGAAGACGTGCAGGAGGTATACCACCTGTGGGACCCGCTGATAGCGGAGGTCTTCCGCTATGCGCTCGCCCAGTATCGCGAGCGGTTCCTCCCGGGCGTGCCGCTTCGCGAGGTATATGAACAGTTCGCTCGCGTGGAACCCACACCGGAAAACGATACCAGCAGCCATTTTCAACCATAAGGAGGTTACGCATGTTCATCTCACAACGTGCTCAACGCACCAGTCCATCTCCTACCCTCGCCATCACCGCTAAGGCGCGCAAGATGCGCGAGGAAGGCATCGATGTGCTCTCGTTCGGGGCAGGGGAACCCGACTTCGATACCCCCGAGTTTATCAAGGAAGCTGCCATCGCTGCCCTGCGAGAAGGGTTTACCAAATACACGCCCACCGCTGGCATCGAACCACTGCGCAAAGCGATTTGTGAGAAGCTCTGGCGCGATAACGGACTGAAGTATGAACCGAACCAGATTATCGTCACCTGCGGAGGCAAGCACGCGCTGTACAACACCTTTCAGGTTATCTGTGACCCCGGCGACGAGGTGATTATCCCCGCCCCCTACTGGGTGAGCTACCCGGAGATGGTCAAACTTGCCGACGGCGTGCCGGTGTTCGTATACGCGGACGAGAGCACCGGTTTCGTGCCCACCCTCGACGCCGTTCGCGAGAAGATAACCGCGCGCACGCGAGCCATTGTGGTCAATAGCCCCTGCAACCCAACGGGTGCGGTGTTTCCTCGCCAGACGTTGAAGGAGATCGCTGCTCTTGCGCTCAAGCACGACCTGTACATCATCTCCGACGAGATTTACGAGAAGATGGTGTATGACGGGCACGAGCACTTCAGCATCGCCAGTCTGGGCGAGGAGGTGAAAAAGCGTACCATTCTGGTCAACGGGATGTCCAAAGCGTACTCGATGACCGGCTGGCGCATCGGCTACGCCGCGGCGGAGCGCGAGCTGATCGCCGCCATGACGCGCATCCAGGACCAGTCCACCTCCAACCCCACCTCTATCGCGCAGCGGGCTGCGCTGGCGGCGTTACAGGCATCGGAGGACGCAGTAAAGCAGATGGTCACAGCGTTCGCCGAGCGCAGGCGGGCGATTGTAGACGGTTTGAACAACATCCCCGGCTTCCGCTGCGCCGAGCCGGGCGGGGCGTTCTACGCCTTCCCCAATGTGTCCGCGCTATACGGTAAACGATGGGGCGACCGCGTGATCAACAACTCGGATGCTTTTGCGGAGTATCTGCTGGAGGTGGCGCGGGTGGCGGTAGTGCCGGGCAGCGGCTTCGGCGCGGATGAGAACATCCGTCTATCTTACGCCTGCTCGCTGGATACCATCCGCAACGGTCTCGCCCGCATTGCGGAGGCGGTGCAGGCGCTGGGATAGCACCAGGGTAAAGGGGGGCGAGGCTCCGTCTGAGCCGATGTGCGCCCCCTTGACCTTTATCCATATTGCCCGTATTTGCGCACCAGGTCTATGGTGCGACAGTACTGCTCGAAGCTCACGCTGGGCGGCACGGAATGGTCGCTGTGATACAGGTAGCCTCCGCCTTTCATGGCTACCTCGAACTTGCTGCGTATCTCCTCTTCGATCGCGCCGGGGTCGGGGTCTGCCATCTTGCGCGTGTCGATGTTGCCCATGAAAGCGAGGCGGTCGCCGTACTGCTTCTTCAGCTCGCGCACGTCCATGTTCGCCTTCGCTTCCAGAGGCTGCAGACAGTCGATGCCTGCCTCAATCAGCCCGGGAATAAGCAGGCGCACGTCGCCGTCGGTGTGATAGATGACCGGCATCCCCCGACTGTGGAAGAAGTCGCACAGCATCTTGTCCGATTCCAGAATGCACTCGCGATACATCTTCGGCGAGAAGAGCGGTCCGTTGCGGTAGCCCATGTCGTTGAACAGCCATCCGGCGTCGCACGGGTAGCCCGAATCAAGAATCATCCGCGCCATCTCCAGCACCAGCAGGGCGTGGGTCTGCACCATATCGCGGAACCAGTCGGGGTCGTCATGCATGATAACCAGCAGCTCTTCGCTCTTCACGTAGGACTGCAGATGGTCGTATCCAATGGCCGCGGTCAGCACAACGCACTTGTTCTCCGAGCGAGCCTGCTGGTAGCGCTGGCGCAGAGACACCCAGTCCACACGGGTATAGTCCGGACGCAGGCGTTCCTTGATACGTAGCCAGTCCTCTTTGCTCTTCACCGCCCAGTCGATAATCTCGGGCGTGCTGGCGTAGGTGCGGAAGTTCTTGCGCACGCCGCCGTAGGGGGTGGTCTGTACAATCACATGGTCATCCTTGTACAGCGTTTTAACCTCGAACATGGGTGAGGGGTCAAAGCCGATGCCCACGATCTCGTAGCCGAAATAGTCTTCTGCGGGGATTTCGGCGGGCAACCCCTCGCGCTGCCATCGGCGAACGGTTTCCGCCCATAAGCCATCGTGGACGGGTACGCGGTCTGGCTCTTCGTGGCGCAGTGCTTTCAACACACGTTCTCGCGGCGTCATTGCAGCAACACCTCCTGTGTGGTGCTACTAACGATTTCGCCATTACAGAGAGGTTTGTCCTCTCTGTCAGCCTTTATCCAGTGCAAGCAGGCGGTATCATCCCTCACAGGGACCTTCCGGCTGATCCCTTTGACGATCTGTCCCCCGTGTGCTGCATCCGGAAGGCGTCTGTTCGGTCCCCCTCCACGTACGCTTGTGATACAATAAAAGGCGGAGGTGATAACAATGCCAACATTGGAACTTACGGATGAGCAAGTAGTGGCGCTGATTAAGCAGCTGCCACCGGAGCGCAGGAAGTTAGCCCTGCTGGCGTTGGCGCAAGATGCCCGGTCCCGACAGGAGGAGAGGATGGATTATGCAGAGTCGCAGCTGAGGCAGCTGTGTGCTCAGAGAGGCTTGAATTGGGACACCATGAGCGAAGAAGCACGTGAAGCCTTTGTTGACGATCTCATCCACGAGGATAGAGGGTGCGTGCCGTAGCTGTCTTTGATACCAATATCTTGCTTGCCGGGATAGGCTGGCGAGGTAAGCCATATCGCTGTTTGGAATTGGCACGAGCTGGTATTGTCGAAGGTGTGACCTGCCAGGAGCTGCTGGACGAGCTTATCGGGAAGCTTGAGACGAAGCTGAACTTCTCGGCTTGAGCTTTCTGCAGCTTGTAACGATTACAAACACCCTTCAGGTCATCCCGTCTGACCCAGCAGATGATAAGGTGTTAGAGTGCGCTGTTGTCTCGCGTGCAGACTACATTGTTACGGGAGACCGTCGCCATCTGCTGTCTTTGGGCAGCTATCAGGGTATATCCATTGTCAGCGCTGCCGATTTCCTGGTAATGTTTTCCCAAACTTGACCCTGTGTCGTGGTTCGTTCCCAACTGTAGAAATAAAGAGTAGTGATACTATCCATACCTCCCGTACTTGCGCACCAGTTCCACCACCTGCGCGTAGCGTGCCATGCTGACCGTCGGCGGGATGGAGTGGTCGCTGTGGTACATGTAGCCGCCGCCCTCCATCGCCACCGCGAGCTTGGTGCGTATCTCCTCCTCCAGCTCCTCGTCGGTTCCGTAAGCCATCACATCCGCGCTGATATTGCCGAAGAAGACAATTTGCGTGCCGTAGAGCCTCTTCAGCTCGCGCACGTCGTTGCCTGCTCGCGCCTCCAGAGGCTGGATGGCATCGAAGCCTGCCTCGATGAGTAACGGGATGAACCGCCGCACATCGCCGTCACAGTGCAGCAGCATCGGTAGTTCATGTGTCCAACCCGTATTCGGCAGGAATGTACAGTGAGCTGTAATTCATATCCACCCGTCGGCGGAGTGCGTCGGCGTCTTCGGGCAGGTCGACGAGCGCATCCTCGACCATGCCCAGCCACCGCTGCTCACGCTGCTCCAGGGTAATACTTCCCTCACTTACCGCCCGGCGTATCTCCTCTGTCGCATAGCGCGCCATCGCGAGGGTGCGGGCGTAGTGGTCCTCCCCAGCCTGCACGATGCGCTTGCCCGCCTCATATACCACACGCAGGTCTAGCATCAACGCCTGCGGGTCGCGATGGTGGTCAGACAGCACCAGCAGGTCGCGAAGCCTCTTGCCCTGCCCCTGTTGGAGGGCGGTGTTCATCAGTCGGCAATCGTAGGCGAGGATTTCGGTAAATACCGCGGGTGCGTAACCGCCCAG
The DNA here is from genome assembly GCA_049969495.1 of Armatimonadota bacterium. GTDB lineage: Bacteria > Armatimonadota > HRBIN16 > HRBIN16 > HRBIN16 > HRBIN16. The sequence goes on along the minus strand of JBMFOT010000064.1, from coordinate 3,223 downwards.
CAAACGCACGTCCTGCACCGACTCGTTGCTCCACAGGTCACATACCGCTGCGGCGATATTGCCAAGCGGGGAGGAATGCGCGCACGCGCTGGATTTCCCCTCCATGCTAATGGGCACACCGGTAATGGCTTTGATCACCGGGTTCTCGTAGCCGCAGTCCTTCAGCGGACCCGTTGCGCCCATCTCCACTGCCACCAACGAGCGCGGCACGGTCATTAATCGAACGACAGCCGCCAGCACCCTGGGCAGCAATCCCTGATGCGCCAGCTGCATCGCGGTGTTGCCGAAGCCGCAGGCGGTATCGCCGCCGGGTACCACTTTGTAGCGATGGGCGATGTCCACAATGGCCCCCCACAACGATTCCATGTCGCGCGGCGCCAACACCCCCAGCGCGAAGGCAATGCCCTCCAGGTCACCCTGCACCAGTGCGTGGTCGTTGACCTCCTTACCGCCGGTGCTTTCGATGGAAAGGATATCCGCGCCGGCGTCCGCACATCGCTCAAAAGCCTGTAACATGGTGGCGAACAGCTCGCCCGTGCGCATGTGAGGGGGGCGTTGCTGGTCGCGGATGTCGGCGACGGTCACACGCAGGGCAGAACGCAGCCCGTAACGCTGTCCAAACTCCTCCATCACCGCCTTGATGTCCGCCGTCACCAGCGCGCCCCAGTCGGGGTGCAGGGTCAGTTCGTACAGGTGCTCCAGCTCCAGCACAAGGGCGGATAGCCCTTGCTGCACCGCGCGGGTGAGGATGCGTTCCACCATCTCGCGAAACCGCTGGCGCACATCGGGCAGGGTTTCTTCGCGGATGGCCATGGGTGGTAGGGTGAAGTTCACCTCGGGGATGACTTGCCCCGCGCCAATCAGCACACCACTGCCGCAGGCGACGGGCTTCGCCGCCGAACCAAAAATCATCTCCTCGGACGAGGAGTAGACCATCTCTGTCACCGGTTTGCGGGAACGCGACATGACAAACCTCCTCATCAGGTTCTGCGAAAATAGTTTCCCTACCCCGTCGGGCAAATCCTGTATCGTCCCCGTCCGTTTGCGTGCGACCGGCTTGTGCTGGATGCCAAGTTGCGTCATGTTACCAATGAGCGCTGCAGTCACCGTCACTTGCTTTTCCTCGCTTGCTCTGTTGCGATGCGGACAAACTCATCGAGATTCATGAACTGGACGGAGTTGCCACCAAACAGGGTGCCCTCGCTCAACAGCTCTCTCGCGTAGTGAGCATACTGGGGTTCTTGCTCCACGAGAAAGTAGTGTCGCCCGGTTTGCAGGGCAGCAATGCCTACGGTTCCGCGCCCGGCAAAGGGGTCAAACACCAGGTCGCCCTTATAGGAATACAGCTCGATGATGCGCGTCGCCAGCTCTACGGGAAACACCGCCGGGTGGACGGGGTCCGCCGAAGGTGCAATTCGCCAGACATTGGTCTTTTCATAATCACCCAGCACCTTGCTAGCCTCTACTGTTTCTGGATCGTACTGACGCATGTTCCAGTCAATCAGTTTATTGGTATGCTTACGGTAAACAATAACGTACTCCACTACGGAGTTTGCCTTGTAGCCCAGCGGCTTGCGGTGCTGGTAGAATCCTCCATTACGGTTCTTCGCACTGGGTTCGGGCTTTACCCAGATGATGTCGTCGATGAAATCGAACCCGATTTTGGTAATCAAAGGATGAATGTCAAAGGGGATCAGATAGCGTGTGCTGGAGTGCTGCCTGCTCATACGTGGTACGAGAACGGGCGATGTGTTCAATACAAAGAAACGCCCTTCCTTGGTAATACGGTGCACCTCGGTAAACACCCGTGCTAGAAATTGCAGATATTCCTCGTAACTGCGGTAGATGGTATAGTCCCGTGCATTGTAGTATGGCGGCGAGGTGAAGGTGAGGTGTATCGACTCATCAGGTACATGACCCAGCACGTCCAGCACATCGGCATTGACCAGCACATTATGCAGCCACTCAGGACTGTGCACATGGTTCTGTTTGCTGTCCTGCTCTGCGCGGCGTCCCTCTAGTTCGGTGATAATCGCCTTACGTATCAGCTCATTGGGATGGTGGCGCAAAGACTGCAAGTGGGCAAGCACCTCGGTATTTTGCCGGAAACACAGCAGCCCCCTTATCGCCTGCAGCACCACTTTAGGGTCTTCATCCTGCAAAAAAGTGATTAGGTGCGGTATCACCGAGGGATGACGCAGCCGCCCTATAGCCGAGACGAACTCACGGCGAGCCATGGTGTTCGGTTCTTTTTGGGCGCATTCTACGAGGAAGGGAAGCAAAGACAGATTCTCCAGCTTGGCAAGGTTCTTCGCGGCCGCGGTACGCACTTTGGGATGAGAATGCTGTGCCAGCTGCATCAGCGGAGCCGGGTCTGTGTCTGCAGGCAGCTTCCCCAGCTGCTCTAGCTGCTCTATGATCGCATTGCTTTCCAAATGGTGTGCTAACTCCAGCGGAAGCGCACTCATCAGGGACGATCGCCTCCCGTTCGGATGGTATTCCCGGTGCTTTCCCTACCAACAGTATACTGCTTTCCGGTGAGATGGAGCAACTCTCTACCCCCCATCTACCTTCTGTGCGGCTGGCTTAGCAGGGTAATCGCGCTCTCTGGTTGCGCTGGCGCGGAGGGTTTGAGCACCTCCTCTTTCAGCAACCGCTTGTCTACGCCAAAGGAAGCCAGTCGCGCCGTGACCTGTTGCAGAAGGTTGCGTACCGCCTGACGTGCTTCGACGAGGGTCTGCCCCTGCCCATACAGGGTGAAGTAGACGATGACGCGGTCTGGTGAAGCTGTTGCCTCGCCTACCGCAGATGCGGTGATCGGCGTGCCCGTCTGGGGGAAAGAGGGCTGCTGGATGACGCCGAGCAGAAGGGCAATGCCCAGTGTCAGTATGAATGTGTGCCTCATCGTGTGCCTCCTGACTCCTCCGTTGGAAAGCAATGGAAGGGGTTGATCTCCTTGCTTACTATAGCAGATATCGGCAAGTACTTCAAGAGAAGCGAATTGCTCAGATGGTAGCAAATCATGCCATTTGAAACCTTGACAAAACCTACGCGGGTTTCTCCTGATGCAACGGTCGCGAAAGAGTACCAAGCAGGTCACATACACGTACGGCTGTGAGTGCGAAGACGACCAGTCGCCTTAGAGTCGGAAACCGATACCAGCAATCATAGCAGCGGCAAGCATCACATGCGCTTCCTTCCACGAAGCACGTCCAAAATGGTC
>JBMFOT010000063.1:0-19162 GCA_049969495.1 Armatimonadota bacterium | reverse complement strand
GAGGGAAGGGGGCAAGGGGGTTAGGTTATCCATCCAGCCAGTGCAGGAACTGCTCGTAACTGATCTTGTCCAGGGGCAGGGGCGGGCGGAGAGCGATCGGGGCATCGTTGCCATCGCGCTGCACCTCCGCCCGTGTGATAGCATCATTCGAGGCTAACGTTCAATGAGGTAGTACATTACCGTTGGCTGCAGGCTGATTTTGCCGCCCGTGGTGGACTTGCCTGCAGGATAGCCGTTCCAGTCCAGTGGTGTGACTTTCAACTGCGCAGCATCAGGGCGCGTGAAGGTGACCGTGCCGTGGAAGCGGCGCACGTTGATAGGCGCAGTGCCCAGATTTTGAATCGCCCGCTTGCCCGTTCCGGGCGCGCTCCAGCCGTAATTCGTGTCTTCGCTCATCACTTGTAAGAGCATCTTGCGCGAGGTGCGCAGCGTTTGACCATCCAGCGGCACCAGCAACACGGTACCGTAGTCCATCGAAGAGGTGATGGTCACATCCCGCAGGGTCACTGTGCCCGCTTTTTGTAGGAAGCCGCACACTCCCTCTGCCTTCGGCGCATTGACGGTCACCAGCCCACGCCCGTAGTCCCACAGCAGCTCACCGGTGATACTGCGCACCTTGCTGTCGGCGCGGTCAATATAACGCGAGAGGTCGGCGATACGCGATGGCGCATCGTGTTCCACGAAGTTCATTTGTACCTTACCCACCAGGTGAGCTAGTGGGTCTATCGCCTCCAGCTGCCGTACCTGCGCCGTCTGTCCTGTGGGGATGTCGCGCGAGCGCAACTCATCCAGATTCATCGGTTGCGAGACAGGCGCGCCTTTGAGGGCAAAAAGGTCTTGCAGCTTCAGGTTTGCCTCTACTACCGGCTGGCTTTCCTGCACCAGCCCCAGCCGATAGACGAGCGCATCGGCAGGAAACTGTCCCATCACCACCGGCGTCTGGATAGAGAACTTACTTAACACCTGCTGCCAGCTGGGTCCCGACAGAGCGAAGAAGTACACGCCATCCGTGCCCTGCAGTAGCCCATAGGTGGCGAACAGGAAGGGGAAATCGGCGCGAAAGCGGTTGGGCGGTGTCCAGTTCACCTCACTGATGATGGAGGGCAAACCGTTGTAGATAATGTCCATCAGGGGCAAGGACCCCTTCGCCACTTCGGTAAGGGCGCAGGCGTCATCATACAGGTCGCCGACATTCAGCGACCATCCCGCACGTTCACCTTCGTGCGGTCCGCCAAAGTAGCCGTGGCGATCCATATAGTCGCACACCGCATTACTCCACTTGTCCAGCGGCCCTAGGATCTGGGCGTTGGCGGTAATCCAGTTCGATGCCTGCACCAGCCCTTTGTAGCCCAGCTCGTTCTTCACATAATCACGCATCCGGGCGAACCAGTCACGCTGGTGTCTGGCGAGGAACTCGGCGGTATCCTGAGCACGTTTGTTGCGCTGGCTGAACATCTCCCACAAGCCCATGAAACCGGCGCGCCCGGCGGCTTCTTCATCGCCACGGATACGGTCACCACCCCACGCGGCAAACGCTGCCCCCAGCGAACCGTACTTCGCCTTCAGCCAGCTGCCAAACTCCTTCTCCAGAAGCTCCATCTGCTGGGCGGGGATGTTCTGGTACGGCGTGAATGTCCAGAAGAAGTAGGAATCCTCGTTCATCAGCTCCACCATTGCCACCGCCGGTTCATCTTTGAGAGCGACACCCGTATACGGATTGCGCGTGGTCATCAGCTCGCGCCACCAGCCTTTGTAAATCTCCTGAAACCGCTTGTTGAAGAAAGGCATCGCGAAAGGATGCTGGTTGTTGTAGTCTCCGTAGCCGTCTTGAGGTGTGAAACGCAACCAGAGGGGGAAGTAGATGGACAAGGTGACGTAGATTCCCTCGCGCTTCATCGCAGCGATGAAGTAGAAATACCTGTCCAGATACTCATGGTCTACCTTGGTATAGTCGTTGCCCCAGATACCACCATGCATCCGCACCATGTTCACGCCGTACTTTGCCAGATGGCGCGCGAGATAGTCTACCGACGCCTTGTCCATTCGGATGATATCGGGACCGGCGTTCACTGCCCAGAAGCGCACTGGCTTGCCCGTTTTGCTATGGATGAACTGCCCGTTTCTCACCATAATCCAGCCGTTCTCCCCAGCAACCTTCTCGTTCAAGAAGCGCAGGTCTATCGGAGAGGGTTGAAAGGTGTCGGGTGTGGGTTCAAAAGCAAACCATCCGTCCATTGCCAGGTTGTACCTTTCATTTGGCTTCAGTTTACCGCGCGGCACAATGTAGCGGCTCGTGAGTAGGAAGGCGTCGAAACAGACCGCCCCTTCGTTTTGCAGCACCTCGATACGCAGGCGATGCGTGCCCGCACTGAGCCGTACCTGTCCCAGCGATACCCAGTTCGCCACCAGCAGCGGTCGCAGGGGGGCTTCATCCAGCAGCGATACATCCCGGTCGCAAATCTGCCACCCGCCATCGTCGAACCGCCAGCGGAACGGACCATGCTTCCAGAACTTGCGGGCAAAGAAGAAATAGTTGCCGGTTTGCGGCACTTTCACGTCGTATTCCAGAAACAGCGTTTTACCGCCATAGTTGCCGTCCGCGCCAATCCACCTGCCTTCGGATAATACGCTCGCCTCTTGCGGATTGGCAGGCTCAAAGGGGTGCCTTTCGGGAAAATTGGTCGCCGAGGGTTTCTCGCCTTCCCACCACACCCATATCAGCTCCGGCCGGGCAGGCTGGCGTGGAGCAGGGGACTGCGCGTAGCAGCCTACCACTGCCACCAGTAGCAGGAGCAACACAGAGCTTTTTCTACCCACAGTACGCCTCCTTGTCTATGCAATGGTGTTACTTAATCGTTTCAATGGTTCGGCGGGCTTGCTATTCGTTCCTACACAAGCAGGAGAAGCGTCTGGATGCGGCGAAGCAAAGAAACAAACACTTTGGCGAGTATCTGTACCAACCCTGAGAGCCACGAGGTGACCTGATGCGCAGTGACGTCATCAAAAAAGGCTTCGAGCGTGCGCCGCATCGCTCGCTGTTGAAGGCGACCGGTGTGCGCGACGAGGATATGGACAAGCCCTTTATCGCCGTGTGCAACTCGTTCGTGGAGATTGTGCCCGGGCACGTACACCTGAATAAGGTGGGCGAAATCGTCAAGCAGGCGATACGCGAGGCGGGCGGTGTGCCCTTCGAGTTCAATACCATCGGAGTAGACGACGGCATCGCGATGGGGCATGCGGGCATGAAGTATTCCCTGCCCAGCCGCGAGCTGATTGCGGATGCGGTGGAGACGATGGTACGGGCACACTGCTTCGACGGCATGATTTGCATCCCCAACTGCGACAAGATTGTGCCTGGTATGTTGATGGCGGCGATGCGCGTGAACATCCCCACCGTGTTCGTTTCGGGTGGACCGATGGCGGCGGGCAAGACGCCCGACGGCAGGGTAGTAGACCTCATTTCGGTCTTCGAGGGCGTGGGCGCATACAAAGCGGGGCAGATCGACGACCGCCAGCTGAAGGTGCTGGAGGATTTCGGGTGTCCGACCTGCGGTTCCTGTTCAGGCATGTTTACCGCCAACTCGATGAACTGCCTGTGCGAGGCGTTGGGCATGGCGCTGCCCGGCAACGGAACTATTCTGGCAGGCACAAAGGACAACCTCAATCCCGCGCGGGTGGAGCTGTTCCGCAAGGCGGCGTTTGCACTGATGGAGCTGATCCGGCGCGACATCAAGCCTCGTGACATCGTGACGCGCGAAAGCGTCGACAACGCCTTCGTGCTGGACATGGCGATGGGCGGCTCCACCAACACCCTGCTGCACACGCTGGCAATTGCGCACGAGGCGGGTATCGATTACGACCTGAACCGCATCAACGAGCTCTCCAAGCGCACGCCCAACATCTGCAAGGTCGCGCCCAGCAGCCACTACCACATCGAGGACGTGGACAGAGCAGGAGGCATCAGCGCGATCCTGAAGGAACTGACGCGGGTGGATGGGCTGCTGCATCTGGACTGCCTGACGGTGACGGGCAAAACGCTGGGCGAGAACATCGCCGATGCGCGTATCCTGGACCCCGAATGCATCCGCCCCATCGAGAAGGCGTATTCGCAGAGCGGCGGGCTGACGGTGCTGTTTGGCAACCTCGCGCCGGAAGGAGCGGTGGTGAAAACCGCCGGTGTCGACCCGAAGATGCTGGTGTTCGAGGGACCCGCCGTTATCTTTGAGAGCCAGGAAGAGGCGTGCGAAGGCATTCTGAACGGCAAGGTGAAGTCGGGCGATGTGGTGGTCATCCGTTACGAGGGTCCCAAAGGCGGTCCTGGGATGCAGGAAATGCTTGCGCCTACCAGCTACATCATGGGACAGGGACTGGGTGATAAGGTGGCGTTGATTACCGATGGACGTTTCTCGGGGGGCACGCGCGGGGCGTGTATCGGACACGTCTCGCCGGAGGCGGCAGAAGGTGGACCCATCGGCTTGCTCCAGCCGGGCGATGTCATTTCCATCAACATCCCCGAAGGTCGCCTGGAGGTCAAGCTGAGCGACGAGGAGCTGAACCGCCGTCGGCAGGGATGGAAACCGCTGAAGCGGGAGATACCTGAGGGCTGGTTGCGCCGTTACGCTGCGATGGCAACCAGCGCGAGCACCGGCGCGGTGTTGAGGATACCGTGACATTCCCCTACCACCCGTAGCAGACACAGGGGCAGACACAGGGGTCTGCCCCTACCTGAAAATCGCCTCACAAAACCGATAATATCACTGGTATCGCTCGTTCAAAGAAAACAGGCGATACATGTTTTGCGTGGTCGCCATCGCCAGCTCCTCGAGGGGGAGGCTCTTCAGCAAGGCAACCGTTTGAGCAATCAGCGGAATGTAGGCGGGTTCGTTGCGCTTGCCACGATAAGGCATCGGCGCAAGATAGGGGGCATCCGTTTCCAGAAGCAGATTTTCCACTGGTGTTTGCTGTACCACCTCGCGCAAGGTATGGGCGTTCTTGAAGGTCACGACACCTCCAATACCCAGATACCAGCCCATCTCCACCGCGCGTCGCGCGTGATGCAGGTCGCCGCTGAAACAGTGCAGTACCCCGCGCAGGGAATAGAGTGAGAGAATGTCCAGCAGGTCATCGTATGCGTCGCGACAGTGAATGATGACGGGTAGCTGCAACTGTAAAGCCAGACGAAGTTGGGCCTCGAACGCCTGCCGTTGTATCTCTTCAGGCGAAAGATTCCGATAATAATCCAGACCGATTTCACCGATGGCGACCACACGGGGCTGCGAAGCCATCCGTTGTAAACCGCGCAGGGCGTTCTCGTCGCACTGTAACGCATCGTGCGGGTGGATACCGACCGACGCCCAGCAGCCTTCGAACTGCGCAGCAACCTGCAAGGCGGACTCACTGCTGGCGAGGTCGTATCCGACGACGATAGCGTGCAGTACACCTACCTCCCGCGCGCGGTTCCAGACCTGCGCTGCATCGGAGGCGAAATCCGGGTGGTTTAGATGACAATGCGTATCCGTCCAGATGCTCATACCCATAGAATGCCCGAAAGCACCCCCCGCTGTCAAGGTACGGGAAACTTGATACGGTAAACAAACGTCTAATAAATGCGTAGCAACGGGAAGAGTACCAGCAAAGTGATTCGCAAGATTCGGAACTCAGGTCAAAAAACCGGTATGGTGCGCGTGTTCCGGTTGTGGAAATCACCCAGTGGGGCGCCGCCTACCGTGTACGAACATTGTTGACGTAAGGAGAGGTCGACCATGCCACAACTGAGAAAAGACCCTGTCACCCGTGAATGGGTGATTATCGCTACCGAGCGAAGCAAACGCCCGTCGGATTTCAAGACGAGCGAGGTGATAGAGAAGCGACCGGAATATGTAGCGGACTGTCCGTTCTGTCCGGGCAACGAGCACCAGACACCACCGGAGGTGATTGCCTACCGCAAGGCAGGAACCTACCCTGATACTCCCGACTGGTGGGTGCGTGTGGTGCCTAACAAGTTTCCTGCCTTAGCCATCGAAGGTGAGCTGGAGCGAAGCGGTGTGGGAATGTACGACTACATGAACGGCGTCGGGGCGCACGAGGTGATTATCGAGACGCCTCGCCACGACCAGCATCCTGCGCTCATGCCCGAACACCAGCTGGAAGAGGTCATCTGGATGTACCGCGACCGCTCGCTGGACCTGGCTCAGGACAAGCGGTTCCAGTACATCATGGTGTTCCGCAACCACGGGCGCGTTGCGGGTGCGTCACTGGAGCATCCCCATTCGCAGTTGATTGCTTTGCCGATGGTTCCTGCGGATGTACGCCGACGCATCGAGGGCGCGTCGCTGTACTACGACCTGCACGAGCGGTGCGTGTACATCGACATGGTACGGCAGGAAGAGCGTATGGGCGAGCGCGTGGTGGTGGCGAACGAGGAGTTTCTGGCGTTTACGCCCTTCGCCTCCAAGTACCCGTTCGAAACGTGGATTATACCGCGCCGACACCAGCCGTCCTTCACACAGATCGACCGTGAACAGGCGGCGGCGTTTGCCCGCATCCTGAAGGAAGTGCTGTTGCGCATGGACATTGCGCTCAACCATCCACCTTACAACTTTACGCTACACACTGCGCCCATCAACCAGGAGCGCAACTACCACTACTTCCAGTGGCATCTGGCGATTATGCCGCGACTGACCATTGCTGCGGGCTTCGAATTGGGCACGGGCATCTACATCAACGTGACCACGCCTGAGGATGCGGCGAAGCATCTGCGCGAGGTGCCGCTGGAGTCAGAAGCCCGACAGCCCGAGATGGCTATACCGACGCATTAGTGGTGTGTCAACCCTCATCCTTTGTGGAGGGCAGGTCTCCGCCCGAGCCGTATGAAATACCCTCCCCCGCCCCCGTGGGCGGGGGAGGAAAAAGGCTCCCCCCGCTCGCGGGGAGGGCTGGGGCGGGGGCTAAACCGGATGCCCCCGGCTGGTTAATCTATTCTCCTGGCTACCGCGCGAGCGGGTGCACCATCACCATCCTCGATGCGCAAGGGCAGGCAGATGAACCGCACCCAGCCCGGTTCCAGGGCACGCAGGTTCAAGCCCTCTACCACGATAACCCCGGCACCCAGCAGGGTGCGATGCGTCAGCGGCTGGGGGGCGCGGAACTGTTCAACGGAGAGATAGTCTGTTCCTACCAGCCGAATGCCCCTGTGCACAATCCACCCCGCCGCATCCGGTGCAAGGTACACGAAATCGGACTGGAAGTGGGGCTTATCCCATGCGCTGAAGGAGTTGTCGGTCTGGATGAGTAGACGTTCGGCATCCTCAGGCACGCCCGCGGCGGCGAGCGTATCGGCAGTCACCGCAGGCGCACCGCGTATGCTGACCACATACGCCTTCCCGATGAGCAGGTCCAGCGGAAGTTCATCCACCCGAATGCCCTCTTCCACAAAGTGCCAGGGTGGGTCCACATGCGTGCCAGTGTGCGTGCCCATCTGCAAGGCGGAGAGGTTGCATACCTTGCCGTCCGCGATACGTAGCAAAGGCTTCATCTCAAAGGGGGTGTCGCCTGGGTAGGTGGGCATCCCCATTCTCAATGGAATACTGAGGTCTATCCACTCCATAGGCGTTCTCCTCCATGTGCCCGCGCATTCGCCATCGCTGCCTGCATCCTCTGATCCACGGGAACCGGTATCCCCTGTTCATCCACTACCTTCACACTACCGCGTATCACGCGCGTTTGCCAGCGTACGGCGTGAGCGAACTCCTCGCGCCCTTCCCACAGGTAGGGCACGGGCAGAAAACCTGCCCAGAAGACCCTGTACAGTCCCTCCGCGCTGTACGGGTCTTCACCTTCCGGGTGTTACGACATATCCTCTGCTGTGCCTTTCTATCTCAAACGCCGATACTCCTGCCCGCTGCGAGGCTGCAGGATAACGCAGAAACCTACCGCCAGTGTCTGCGCCAGCGGGCAGACGGACGGCTCAGGCTGGTGAACAGCTCAAACGGATTGTCTTCACGTTCGTCCGGTGCATCAGGCGACGTAAAAGCGCAAAGATGTATCATTCGGTCGCGGGCAACAAGCGCGGCTCCGACGACACCCGCCGCCCGAAACCGCACATCCTCGCCCTCGCCTACCGCCGGAAACGCCTGCGCGTCCGCATGGGCCACACGGTGGATGAAGTCCCGCACCGCGCTCATGGTCAGTGGTGTGAACTGAGGCTGGAAGTAGCTGATAGCATCCAGAGCGCAACCGCGCAGCAGCTTCGGGAAGAAACGAGCAAATGTGCTCGCGGCGTCGAACACATCCAGGCTGACGATGCGCCCGTTGATGGCGAATAGCGCGCCCACCTGACCGTCCAGCGGCTTGAACGCTTGCTCGTAGTCGTGAAGGGTCACGTCGAAGCGGTCGTAGATGTCTGCCATCGCGGCGGTTGGCGAATGCACGTCCATCTCCATCAGGCGCGCGGCGATTGCGTCCCAGAGCGCTGCCTGGTCAGCATAAGCTTCCCCTGTCGTCATCCTCCGATAGTACACCTGGCCCGCCTTCAGCGCCCGCATGGTGGAAGGCATCGCCTGACGAGAGGTGCGGAAATTGCGGGAAACATGATGCCAGCGCCCCTGTTCCACACAGGTCACCGGAATAACCACCGTCTGCTTAGCCGGTACAAGGATAGTGAGGTTCACCACGCGGTTCTGCTTCGCCCCAACCAGCTCCTCGCCGTCTACAATGAGCACCGCCTGCGAGGCGCGATTGGTGACTTTCAGGTTGTTCACAACGCCGCCTTCGTGCACCTCGCTAACCATCACCAGACTCGCCTGCAACGCCTCCTCCAGCGTGAGGTAATCAAGGGAACCCGTTACACCGTTCAGCAGAGGAAACATGCTGAGGTTTTTAAAGGTAACGGGCTCACCCAGCTGCAGATGCAGCAATGCTTCAGCAATCTGTGTGTGCATCCTGGCGTCCCTCCTGTATGATGATTGCTTCTATTATACCATATTCTGTCTTAAAAATTGGGCATTACGACATTAAATTCGATAAAAAGACAATTTTATTCGTGCGATTGGCAGTTGTTGGCAATTAACAAATCACGTATTTTCGGCGAGTATGGCAATTACCGTCGAATCGGTTCGGTAGAGCAGCACGACCACGGTGCGGTCGCCGGCAGGCTTCCATTGATGCACCAGCTGCTCGGGCGAGAGGTTCACCCCGCGTTTCTTGACGATGAGAGAGCCTGCCCGCAAGGCGCGAAGCCTCTCGAAAAGACGTTTGCGTGAGTAGGGGAAGTATTCTATCAGTCGGTAAACGCGGGCAAAAGGGGTATTCATGCGGTGCCTCGCCGTCAGGTAAGCAATTTGGGGGTGCAGCAGATAGCCGTCCAGAACCTGTGCCAGCTCGGGAAGGAGATGCGCCGCCACAATTGCCGCATCGGGGTCATACACCCACTCCATCGGCGGATGCACGGACGGCGCAGGGGCACCGGTAGCGACCAGCCTTGCTCTCTCTGGCAACACCAGCGCGCTAAGCGGGATGCCCTGCCTGCACACTCCGAAAGCCAGTAGCAGTTCGCGGCACTCTCCATTTACCGAGATATACTCGCGCTCGCCGTCCTGTGGGATAAGCGACGGAGCAAGCACCGGTGTTGTCTTCACCAGCGCACCGCGCACGCCAGCCGCCAGATGACATGCTGTGCTCCAATCGGGTTGCCACTGAGCGGGTGACGCCCACCGTTTCCCTTCCCCCCGCCGCGCCGGGTCCAGGAACAGAAAAGGAGCCTCCTCCAGTCGCAGGTGCAACAGGTCGGCATGGAGCAGATAACAGTTCCGGTCTATCCCGTATACCGCTACATTGCGTCTGGCAAAGCGCACACTGAGCGCGTCGCGCTCCACGCCGACGGTTTCTCCGCGTCCCGCCAGCGCAATCAAGTCGCCGCCGATACCACAGCCAGCATCCACCACCAGCACATCGCGGGGAAAGCGCGAAGCGTGGTAAGAGGCAAGCATCTCGGAAGAGCTCTGCTCTAACCCTTCGGGTGTAAACCACATCTGCTCCGCGCGAGAGAACTTGTGCCTGGCGCGCTGGCGCAGGCGAATCTGCCACACCGCTTGCGAGGCTACTACCGGGGGAAATTCACGCCGAAGCCAGAGCAGTAGCTCTACCTCGCCCAGTTCCGGACGCTGTGAGGCACGCTCAATCGCCGCCTCAACCCGATCGATGTCCAGCAACTACTCCTCCTGACGGCTCTCCCAAACGCTCCCGTAAGAACTACGCTTGGGAAGCACGATAGTGGCCCATGTCAGGTCCCCTTTATCCGCAAATGTGGCGAGAGCGCGTGGGAATCGAACCCACCCGGGATGGGGGCAACCCACCCCGCAGACAGCTTTGAAGGCTGCGGAGGACACCAGTCCCCATGCGCTCTCGCGTTCAGTCTCCTATCCACAGACAAATCGCCGCCAGGTCCTGCGCCCGATCGCCCAGCTCGGCGGGCACCACTTGCAGCACCTCGCGCACCCGACCCCAGGCGTGCACCGCCAGCGCACGGCGCAACGGTTCCAGTACCAGGTCGCCTGCCTTGACCGCGATGGTACCCAGCACCACCCGCTCCGGGTTCAGCACCTGCGCCACGTTCGCGACGCCGATACCCATGTAAGTAGCCGCCTCCGCCAGCACGAACCGCGCGAAGGTGTCGCCTGCTTCCGCCGCCTCCACCACATGCTGGGCGGTTACCTCTTCGGGCGAGACTCGCTTCCACACGAGGCTTTCCGGCGATTCGGACGCCAGCTCCCTCGCGCGACGGGCGATGGCGGGTCCTGCAGCCAGCGACTCCAGACACCCGCGTTTGCCACAACCGCAGGGCGGACCGTCCAGCAGCACGGTGGTATGTCCTATCTCGCCGGCGAGGTCGTTGGTGCCGCGATAGAGCCTGCCATCCAGTATCAGCCCGCCGCCGATGCCTGTGCCCCACGTCATGAACACCATGTTGCGCGTGCCCCGACCTGCCCCGAAGCGGTGCTCGGCTAAGGCGGTGGCGTTGGCATCGTTCTCGAGGCGCGTGGGCAGCCCGAATCGCTCCTCAAAGAGCTGCTTGATGGGCACAGCATCCCAGCCCGGCAGGTTGGGCGGTGAGTAAACGACGCCCTTCTGGCTATCCAGCGGTCCCCCACACGAGATACCGATTCCGCGCACCTGTGAAGGGGATACCCCTTCGAGCACCCGTTCGGTCATCTCAAAGAGCTGCTGCACAACCGCCTGCCAGCCCTCCACCGACCGGGTAGGTTGCCACTGTCGTGCAAGAATGCGCCCTCCTGCCTCGGCGAGCACGCAGGCAACCTTTGTGCCACCGATGTCTACGCCCACAATGTAAGGTGCATTCGCCATCGCTAACCGGGCTTCTGTTCGGGAAACAGCGACCTGTCCTCTGGTTCGATAATCATGCCGGTCGTTTGCAGCCACGCCGTCGCCCGTTGAATCTCCTCGACGGAGCCTTCCAGCTCCACGTAGGCGTAGCCGCCGTCTTCGGTAAAGTTCGCCCGCTTGACGTTGACCACCACATTATAGTCTTTACCCAACCGCCACAGAAACGGTTCCTTCACCTGTTCGGCGGTGGCGGTGATGAGCATCCTCAGCTTCGCCATGTGTCCTTCCTCTAGGCCATTCCTCTTTTGTGGTAGCCGCAGGCTTTAGCTTGCGGCTCCTCTGCATCATTTCTGCCCTTGCTGGGCCGACTCCTGCCGTGTAATGGAACCGTCGATGTTTTACAGGATACTCCGCGCACGAGCGTGAATCTTCATGAAAACGGCAACAGGAGGGAACCATGTGGCTGACGATGTTTTTACTGGCTGCTGTAACCACACAGGCAGATAAGCCGATAGAGACCGGTTTCTTGAACAGGACGTATAGCAGGGACAACCTCACCATGCCTTACGTAGTCTACCTACCGCGCGACTACACGCCCTCGAAAAAGTATCCCGTGATCCTCTTCTTACACGGAGCGGGTGAGCGCGGCAACGATGGCTTAAAGCAAACGCAGGTGGGCATCGGCTCGGCGATACGCTCTTACCCGGAGCGGTTTCCCTGCATCGTAGTCATGCCACAGTGCCCCGCCGACAGATGGTGGCGCGGCGAGGAGCTGGAAGCGGCTTACCAGTGCCTTCAGCAAACCATGAAAGAGTTCTCGTGCGACCCGAAGCGAGTGTACCTTACCGGCTTATCGATGGGCGGTTTTGGCAGTTGGGAGCTTGCCGCGAAGTACCCCGATACATTCGCCGCGGTCATCCCTATTTGCGGACGGGGCAACCCTGCCGATGCGGAGAAGCTTAAAAACACACCGATATGGGTGTTTCACGGTGACGCCGATTCGGTCGTGCCGCCCTCTTTCTCGCGCGAAATGGTGGACGCGCTGAAGAAGGCGGGGTCCACTCTGGTGAAGTATACCGAGCTGCCCGGTATCGGACACAACTCCTGGGATCCCGCCTATAGCAGCGCGGAGGTCATCAAATGGTTGCTGGAGCAAAGAAAACCGTAAAGAGGTTTATTGTTACCACAGTCTACCATTTCATGGTAGGGCGACTGCTTCTTCACTATTCCGGAGGGAGAACCTCCCGGTGAGCCGGTTTAGCCCCCACCCCAACCCTCCCCGCTTGCGGGGAGGAAGCCTTTTTCCTCTCCCGTCCACGGGGAGGTCAGGTTTGCGGTGCTTGACCCTTTTTTCTCAAGCAGGGTATAATCTTGCTTAGTTATGCTATACTTCATGAAGAACATACTCTCGGAAAGGCGTTATTCGGAGAATGACACATCGCAGGCAGACAGAAACCGGCAATAATCGAGTACCCATCCCGACGCTCGAACGTATGGCAACCTATCTGCGGTTGCTCAGCGATCTCGAGGCAGCAAAGGTACACACCATCTCTTCCGCAGACATCGAAGAGCAGACCGGCATCAACGCCGCGCAGTTTCGTAAAGACCTGTCCTATTTTGGCGAGTTCGGTAAGCCGGGCGTTGGTTACAAGGTAAGTGACCTGCACCGACGCATTGCCCGAATCCTCAAAATCCATCGTGAACAGCCGATGTTGCTGGTGGGCGCAGGCAACCTCGGTTCCGCACTGGTAGGCTACCCCGGTCTGCGCGAACACAAGTTCACCATCGCCGCCGTCTTCGACAACAACTACGCCAAAATCGGCAGGATGCTGTGGGACCACGAGATACTGGACGTGAACCGTTTGAAAGAGGTCAACGAGCGGATTCGCGCTCGTATCGGCATTATCGCGGTACCCGCCAGCGCGGCACAGGAGGTGGCGGATAGACTGGTGGATGCCGGGGTGACCGCTATCCTCAACTTTGCGCCTACCATCCTGCGGGTTCCGCCTCATGTGGTGGTGCGCAACGTTTCTTTCCTGCAAGAGCTGGCGGTGCTTTCCTACCACCTGGAGCACGAAGAAGAGCACGGGGGCGTTTCTCCTGCGCACCAGATTGACGGCGTGTGATGTGGCGTTCACTGGAAGTGCCGCCGGAAGAGCTGCGGTGTGACGTGGCCCTGGTTTGTGGGCAGTCGTTTCGCTGGAAACCGGTTGCCGAAAACGAGTGGCGGGGGGTGCTCGGCTCCCATGTGGTTATCTTACGTCAGGGCGCGGAGGATGTTCTCTATCGTTCCATCCCGGACGATGACATTGCCCCCCTACTCCGCGACTATTTCCAACTGCATATCCCCCTCGCCCCGCTGTATCGGCGATGGTGCGAAGCGGATGCGAGATTCGCCAGAGTTGCTGCTGCGTTTCCCGGCTTGCGTGTGTTGCGTACCGACCCGGTGGAGTGTCTTTTCAGCTTCCTCTGCTCCAGTGCGAACAACATCCCGCGCATCACGCGCATGATCGATGCTCTCTGCCGACGCTACGGCGAGAAACTGGTGGAGGTGGACGGCATCACCTATCATCGTTTCCCCACCGTATCTGCACTGGCGAGCGCGTCTGAACAGGAACTGTTTGCGCTTGGCTTCGGATATCGGGCGCGGCTGGTGGTGCGGGCAGCACGCGAACTGAGCGACCGGGGAGAAGATTGGCTATACCGCTTGCGCGACGTGCCTTACGAAGAAGCACACCATGCCCTGACCACCCTGCCCGGCGTCGGTCATAAGATTGCCGACTGTGTATGCCTCTTCTCACTGGACAAGCCGCAGGCGATACCGGTGGACACGCATGTGTGGCAAATCGCCCGGCGCGATTATCTTTCCGAACTACAAGGGCGCAGTCTCACCGAAAAGGTATACCGGCAAGTGGGCGATTTCTTCCGTGCGCGGTTTGGCGCGTATGCCGGCTGGGCGCATAACGTGCTGTTCGCAGCGGAGTTGTCAGCGTTCCGGCACAGAGTATGAGGCCTGTGCATGATTCCGATAGGAGAAAAGCCTTCTCTCCACGAACCCTTCTTGTAACACGATGTCGCAGGAGGCGTTAGCGCATGGCACGAGTGGTAGTGGTAGGCAGTGCAAACATGGATATGGTGGTGCGCGCACCACGTATCCCCAGACCCGGCGAGACCATTGTGGGTTCGCAGTTTGTGATGGTTCCCGGTGGGAAAGGAGCGAATCAGGCGGTAGCAGCAGCGCGCCTCGGCGCTCACGTCACCTTTGTGGCTCGCGTGGGCAATGACCTCTTCGGCGACCACAATCTGGAAGGCTACCAACGAGAAGGCATTGACTGTCGTTTCATCGTGCGCGATGAGGAAACCCCTTCTGGTGTAGCGTTGATTGCAGTGGATGCGGACGGACAGAACGCCATCGTGGTGGCGCCGGGAGCGAACATGCGATTGACCCCCGGGGACGTAGAACGCGCCGAGGAGGAAATCGCCCGGGCGGATGTGGTGCTGGCGCAGCTGGAGGTGCCAATCCCTACGGTTACCCGAACCGCCGAACTGGCGCACAAGCACGGCAAGCGGATGATACTGAACCCTGCTCCTGCCCCACGACAGCCGTTACCTGCCGAATTGTTAAGGAATGTGGACATCCTGACGCCCAACGAGACAGAGGCTCAGAGCATCTGTAACGCGCCTGCTTATGCCTCACCGGAATCGCTGGGGCAAACCTTGCGTGCGCTGGGCGTGCCGGTGGTCATCATCACGCTGGGTGGGGAGGGAGTGCTGCTGCAAAGCGATTCCGGCACACAGCGGATGCCCGCGTATCCGGTGCAGGCAGTAGACACTACGGCGGCAGGAGACGCTTTCGCCGGCGCGCTGGCAGTTGCCCTCGCCGAGGGCAGGAGCGTGGAATCGGCGGTGCAGTTCGCACAGCGCGTGGCTGCACTATCGGTCACCCGCCTGGGAGCACAGCCCTCGTTGCCCTACCGTGCGGAGGTGGACGACTTTTCTCACCAGCCTCATATCTGAGCAGAAGCAGTGTAATAGTAAGTGGGAGATAAATAATGTTGAACAATCCTGAGGCGCAGTTATCGCTCATACACGAGAGAAGCAGCAATAGCACTGACCTTGCCGAAGACGAACTGCATCGGTCATTAGGGTATGTTACGACCCCTAAGGAAGTAGTAGAGTTTATGGTACATCTTGCGGCGCCGACTCGTCCGAACTGCAGTGTGCTTGAGCCTGCCTGCGGAGATGCGCGATTCCTCACAACGTTTGCGAACACTTACGGAACAGCCCATTGCCTGGTGGGTGTGGAGATAAATGCCCAGGCGCTGAAAGTGGCGGCGCAGACGATTCCTCGTAAGGTTCAGTTGGTGCACGCAGACTTTTTGCTTTGGGATACGTCCGAGCGTTTCGACATCATTCTTGGCAATCCCCCTTACGGAATTGTCGGAGACGCCTCACACTATCCTATACACTTGCTCAAAACTCGCAAAGCTGCATACAAACGGCAAACAAGCACTTGGAAGGGTAAATACAACCTCTACGGCGCATTCATTGAAAAGGCTGTCCGATTGCTCAAGCCTCGCGGCAAGCTGGTGTTTATTGTACCGACTACTTGGTTGGTCTTGGACGACTTCACCCTGCTACGTGCGTTCCTTGCGGAGCGCGGGGGCATAGAAGTGTTCTACGTGGGCAGGGTGTTTCCAAAGGTAAATGTATCCGCAGTGGTGCTGCGCTTTACGTTAGGGGAGCATGGTTTGAAGTTGTACGATATGGCGAACGGTGAGTGGCAAATGCAGGGTCCCGTAGACGAACTGTACGCCCAACCTGCTTTAGTCAATCCCGACTACGCTGGAGGTCTGATCCGCTTTGAAACTGAAGAATGGCGTACGTTCGAGCGTTCGGGAATACCATTAGGAAAATTGTTCCATATTTATTTCGCCGCTCGCAGTCCTGAGTTTCGCAAGAGCGGTCTGATCCGCTTCGAGCCAAGCGCAGGGTGTGTACCTGTGCTAACCGGCAGGAACCTCTCGACAGGACGAATTGACTATGAAGTCTGCTACAGCGGTTGGTGGATGCGTCAGGAAGAGGCAGCGAAGCTGCGTCCGTTCTATGTTGTGCCACATTTGGTAGTGGGACACACCAAGGGCACGCGAGTGGTCTGTGCGGTAGATTGGCGTTGTTATCCTTGGAGAGAGGAGTATCATCTTGTACCTCGCCAAGGCGTTCTGGTCAACTGGGCTTCGTTGGAATGCTACCTGAACAGCGAGCAAGTGCAACTGTATTTGCAAAAGCTATATCGCGACTTTACTCCGCACCTGACGAAAGCAATGTTAGAGCGGATACCGTTGCCTGCAAGTGCGGTCTCTTTTGTACAGGATTCGCATTGGCGCGCACGCCCACTTCAGCTTTTCACGGGTGGAGACTGATGAAGGCTAAGGCAGTAGAACTGCTCAATCGTTGTGCTCAGATACTCATTCTCTTAAACACCTTTTCCGGTATCGAACGAATCACCAGCATCACCAGCCACCAGATGGCGGGAACGTAGGCGATGTCCTTTCCCTCCAATATCGCCTGCACGCTCTCCCGTGCCACACGCTGAGGAGGGGCGAGGAAGGGCAACTTGTCCCTGCCCCATGTCATGCGCGTATCGATGAATCCGGGTTTGATGGTAGTGACCTGCACGCCCCGCTTGCTCAGGCGGTTACGCAGCCCCTGCAGGAAGAGGGAAAGACCGCCTTTTGCCGCGCCGTAGGGATAGTTCTGCCCGCGTCCCCTGTCGCCTGCGACGGAGCTGATGCCCGCAATGAACCCCCTGCTCTGCTCTTCGAAGTAGCACGCTGCCAGCGTCAGCAGCGAGGCGGCACCGGTGAAGTTCACATCAATCAACTTTTGCACCGCCCGCGGTTTGCGAAAAGCCTCTTCCAGCCCGTCCATCGTGCCCGCTACCCACACCACACCGTCCAGCCCGCCCAGCGTGCGGATGGCATCCTGCAGAAACGCCTCATGCTCTTCAACTGCTGCCGCGTCAAAACGCCCTGTGTGCACGCTTGCTCCGAAACGGATGCGCACGTCGCTGGCGATGCGCTCCAGCTCATCCCTATCGCGTGCGGCGAGGAAGAGCATATCTCCCAGTCGGGCGAACTCGTGCGCCATGTATCGCGCCAGTGGAGACGTCGCTCCTGCGATGAGCACCCGTCTCATCTTACCTCCTCCATCAGACGCAGGCGACGCGCCAGGTCGGACTGCAGTAGCCCCTTGGGGTCTACCTGCGCTTTGACCTCCTGCCACCGGGGCAGCTGCGGGTAGGTCGCATGGAAGGTCTCCCCCGACATCCGCGCGTCCTTCGCCAGGTACAGCCTACCGCCCGCCTCTATCACGATTTTGTCCATCTCGTTCAACACCTCAAACAAGCCGTTACGTACCGGAAAGTCCAGCGCGATGGTGTAGCCTGGCATAGGGAAAGAGAGGATGCCTCCGCTGCCCTCACCCATGCGCTTCAGCACCGACAGGAAGGGGAAGGTACGCCGGCGTTGCGCGGTCTCCAGAATGCGCGTGAGGTTCTCCATCCCTTTCTCGTACGGCAGCACGCACTGCCACTGCACAAAGCCGCGTTTCCCATAGGCGCGGTTCCACTGCAGGATGCTGTCCAGCGGGTAGAAGTAGGTGTGATAGTCCACCAGTACCCCCTCTCGGCTGGGGTGGGTGGCGTAGTATACCCTGTTGAACGCCTTCAGTGAGAGCGGATTCAGCACGAACCCGGGCAAGTCTACAGGCACGGTCTTCTCGCGTTTGCGTGGGATGGTGAACGGGTTCTGGCGTCTGGCGGCAGGCAGGTGGTCTACCTCTGCGTGTTTGCCGAACATCAGCACTCCTCTGCCGAAGCCTTTGCCTTGCGCCACGCAATCCAGCCACGCCACCGAGTAGAGATAATGCTCGTCGCGCTCGTGGAAGGTGCGCAAGGTCTCATCCAGGTCACGCGTGCGCACGTAGTCTACCACGATCCACGCAGTATCCACCCGACGCAGCTGCAGTTCCACCTCCAAGGTGATGCCTGTCAAGCCCATCCCGCCGATGGTGGCGAAGAAAAGTTCGGGGTTCTGTGTGCGCGAACAGCGCACTATCTCGCCCGAAGGTAGCAACAGCGTCAGCGAACGCACGAAATTGCCAATGGAGCCATCGTGGTGGTGGTTTTTGCCATGCACGTCGCACGCGACGCACGCCCCAATGGTACAGAACTTGGTGCCGGGCGTGACAGGCAGGAACCATCCGCGCGGCAGGAAGGTCGCAATAATATCCGCCAGCGACACGCCCGCTTCGCACCGCACCACACCGGTTGTCTCGTTGAAGGCGAGGAAGCGGTCAATGCGTTCCATCAGGATGACCCCACCCTCGCTGTTGAGCGCGGCATCGCCGTATGCCCGCCCCAGCCCGCGTGGCAGGAAGCCGTTGGGTTCCTCCTGCTGAAGCGTGACAACCACCTCCTTCACCCTCTCCGGGCGATAGAGGTGACACAAGGCGCGCGGATAACGCCCCCAGCCGGTTATCTCTTTGGGGAGCAGTGAATCTGACATCAAGTACTGTATTTCGTCACCAGAGGGAGATTACCCTTTGTGCGAGGGAAAGGAAGCAGACTTCACACGAAGGTGCAGGAGCGTGGAGAGGTGGCTATCGCAGTCCTTTCTCTTTCAGTACTCCATCCATCCACGCTTTATCCTCCTCGCTGAGTGCGGCGGGCGGTTCTGCCGAATAGTTCAACACGATGCCATACCGTCCCTGCTGATACACCTGGTTCAGCACTGCCTGCAGGTCTACCACCACATCTGGG
>JBMFOT010000062.1:0-19906 GCA_049969495.1 Armatimonadota bacterium | reverse complement strand
GGGGGTAGTTACGAGCCTACCTATAAGGGATTGAAACCGGAAACGAAGGGCACCACGCCGAAGCGCTCACGCATGTTACGAGCCTACCTATAAGGGATTGAAACCTGCAAAGTCTCTTTCAGAGTTTCCTTTGCTGCAAGTTACGAGCCTACCTATAAGGGATTGAAACCGACAGGCTCGACGTGCACAACACGCCGAACCTGCCGGTTACGAGCCTACCTATAAGGGATTGAAACGGGCTACGGGGAACCACCACAAAGGCGCCAGCACACGTGGGAACATCTGTCAGAGACTGTAGTGGGTGTCTTTGTGCCTTGGTGGTTACAGGCAGTCTACCGATCATATCATGCCGACGCAACATATGTCCCGAATCTGGCTCTTCGTCCATGAACGCGAGACGCTCATCAGCATCGGCATCTTCGGTATCACCCAGATGCTGGCGGATGTGCTCGCCGATTTCGGCTACCAGCGGTGGTCGGCGGGGACGCGCCTGTTGGGTCTTGTGCTGTTAGCGATGGTGTTGGTGGCGGATTATCGCCGCCGAGCCACGCCGCTGTGGGTGCCCGTGCTGTTTTCAGAAGAGGAGAGCCGCGGGCAGCTGCGTTCACAGTTTGACCGCTTTGTGCGTGACGCGCAACTGCCCAAACACGTGCGTGAGCTGGAAAAGCTCTCGCCGATCCGAAGCCAGGACCTGTGCATCCGCGTGTCGCGTCATGTACGTTCCAGCCAGCAACCCAGCGTCTGGCAAGATGCGTTGGAAAGCCTCCTGCGCGAATGGGAAAGGGAGGTAGATGCCCCTCTGCAACGCTGGCTGCCTAGGTTCCATTCTGGCATCGTGTACCACATCCGCCCCAGTGTCGTCTTGCCTCTCGCCTTCGCGATGGGTTACGCAGTCGGTCTGCGGCGCTCTATTGTGCTGTATCATAGCATACCCCCCGGGCAAGTGTATCAGGTGATGAATCTCGTGCACCCGCGAGTGCTCTTCGAACAGTCTCAGCCATCGCTCCCAATAGAGCAGATACCGTCAGACGCCAAACCACCTGAATGGGGCGAACGGCTCATCCTGCACCTGATCGTATCAGACAGACATACGCCCATGCTGAATGCCCACCCTGAGCACCACCAAGCCACCAATGTGGCCATATACCTGAAGCAGACGCTGCCGCAGGGTGACTGGCTGTCCTATGCGCAGGCAATATGGCAGAAAGCGACACCCTGGGTCAACGCCTTTCAGCAGGTAGACCTCTGCCTGATGGGTACGGATGCACTAATGTTCGCACTAGGGATGGCGTTCTCGCGCACGCCTCGCCTGCGGGTGTGCCACTGGTTGGATGGGCAGTACCTGCCCGTTATTGACCTGAGCCACATCTCTGCCAGACCGCCCTTTGACTGAGTACTGTGCGCAGCCTCAAGCCTGCGGCTACAGGTTACGTTGTGCGCCGAAAAATTTTTCGCGGAGGCTCTCAAAAAGCAGGAAATCGCTTGAAAATGACGAAATAGAATGGCACTGAATCTCATTGCCCGATACAATAACCATGACCGACGAACACACCATATGGCTTGCCGCCTTGCTGCACGACATCGGCAAGTTCTGGGAGAATTCCCCGCCCGCCGACGTGCCGACCGACCTGCGCGCCGCTGAAAGATACGGCCACGAGGCATACGGCGCGTGGTTCGTGCGCAAATACCTCTCCGGCTGGACAGACGACCCGCAGGCGGTGGAGCAAATGATTGTCAAGCACCACCAAGCCAGCCTGCCCGACGAGATGGTGGTGCAAATCGCCGACTGGCTCGCCTCTTACGAGCGCGTGCAGGCGGGACAGGACGAACTGGGTGGTAAGGGCAAGCGCGAAACACTGTTGCGCAGTATCCTCAGCCGCGTGCAGGACGCAGATGCCAGACTGTATCACCCCTTGCAAGCGTTGAGGATAGACGGTCAGACGCTGTTCCCCCAGCCCGAAGACAAGACGCCCGCCCCGGACTATTCCCGTGTGTGGAGCCAGTTTCTGCAGGAGCTGCAGAAGATACCCTCGCCGCGCCCCCGTAGCCTGCAGGCGTTGCTGTTCAAATACTTCTGGGCGGCTCCTTCCGATCGAAGCTACGAGGATATTCCCGATATCTCTCTCTATCATCACTTGGTCGCCACCGCTGCCATTGCCTTATGTCTGGCTCGAGCGGGACTGGGTGAGCATGACTTGCAGACGCTGAGCGACGCGCTCAAAACCTTTTGGAAAAAACAGCTGCCGACGCCAACACAGCAAGACGCCCTGCACAAGCCGATCGCGCTGCTGGTCAAAGGCGACATCTCGGGCACGCAGGATTTCCTCTACCTGCTCACCAGCCGCGGTGCAGCGCGGGGACTGCGGGGGCGTTCCTTTTACCTGCAACTGCTCACCGAAGTCATCTCCGAGTGGATGCTGCGCCGGCTGGAACTGCCCTTGACCAACCGCCTATACGCCGGAGGAGGACACTTCTACCTGCTCATCCCCTACGCCCACCAGGCGCAGATAGACGATTTACGCACGCAGATCGCCCACAAGCTGTGGCAGGCGCACCGCGGCGACCTCAGCCTGAACATTGGCGTCGTGCCTGTGGCGCCTATCGACTTCGTGAGCACCCGAATGGGCGGCGATGGCTTCGCCAAGAAATGGGAAGAGGTCTCGAAATCCGTAGAATCGCGTAAACTGCAGCGATGGGCGGACCTGGGCGCGGAGCAGATGGCGCAGCACCTGTTCACCCCCTACGACGAGGGCACTACCGCCGAAGAGATGTGCCAGGTGTGTCATGGCGAGTGGAAAGCGGGCGAAGATACCACCGACGAAGGCGTGCGAAAATGCCGACGGTGCGCCTCTTTCGAGCAGCTGGGCATGGATTTGCGCCACTGCGAGTATCTGGTGCGCTTTGAACTGCCCGAGCAGGCGTTCTCCCATCCACGCCCCACGTGGCAAGAGGTGCTTCGGTCGTTTGGGGTGGAAGTACGTCTGCTGAGCCGACGTGAAGACGGTGGCTTGCAGCTGCCCTCCGTGCCCGGCAACGCGCAAGAGGTGCTGATAGAGCGTGTCGGCGACACCGACTTCTTAAACGACGAAACATTGGCTCTTGCCGAGCGTCTGCCCCAGCCTGTGTGTTTTGACTTCCGTCTGCTGGGCGAAGTGACCCCATTCGATGAGAGTGGCAACGTGGCAGACTATGACTATCTGGCGAACGCCTCGCAGGGGGTGCCCTGGCTGGGTGTGTTGCGTATGGACGTCGATAGTCTGGGTCAGCTGTTCCAGCAGGGGTTGGGCGACGATGCGACGCTCTCACGCATGACCACGCTCAGCGGCACAATGCGCCTGTTCTTCGAGGCGTACGTGCCCTTGTTGTGTCGCGAGGTGAACGAAAAAGGCACGGAGAAGGTCTACCTGCTGTATGCGGGCGGCGATGACCTGTTCGTGGTGGGTTCTTGGAGCGTGTTGCCCGATCTCGCGCAGCATATCCGCGATAAGTTTCGGGAGTACGCCGGTGGAGACCATGTGACCATCTCCGCAGGCATCGCCATCGAGCACGAGAAGTACCCGCTGTACCGCCTCGCCGACGATGCCAAACACGCCCTCGACGACCGGGCGAAAGCGCTGGGCAAGCGTACCCTCAACGGCAGGGAGGTGCAGAAAAACGGCATCTGCTTCCTGGGCGAGCCGTTGGGGTGGGAGCAGTTCGCCAAGGTGGACTGCTGGAAGAACGAGCTGCTGGCAATGTTGCAGGCGGCGAACGGTGAGAAGAAAGTGTCTCGTGCTTTGCTGACCCGGCTGATGGAGATTTCGCAGCTGTATCGGGCGAACCGGCAGGTACAGCAGGCTCGCCTGCGACGTGGCGAAATCGATGAGGCCCAATTCCACTCGCTGGTGCAGCATGACCGCTGGCGGTGGCGCATGGTATATCATCTCAGCCGCTTCGCCCAGCGCTACAGCAGCCAGGAAAAGGCGTTGCAAGACCTAAAAGAGGCGTTAAGCCAGAAAGGACTGATTCAAAACATCCACATCGCCGCCCGCTGGGCGGAACTCTTAACGAGGGAAGGAGGTTAAGGAGAATGCCTCAACCACAGGGAAGACCGCCTCAGCAGCAAGAGCAGCTTCCGGTCAAGCGGGAAGAAGTGGTCCGCTCGATTCAGGAGGGAGGCATGAACCTAGTGCGGACTGCCGAGGCCCTGGGAAAACATCTGAAGGATGGCAATCTCACCACCAGCCAAATACGCAACATCTATGGTATGGTCAAGCGTATGGAGCTGCAGGAGTTCAATCCTCACGAATTCGCTCTGCTCAAGCCCAAGCTGGCGTATGCCGCCAAAAGAGCACGGGCGAGAGGGGCAGAAGACCTGAAACAGGTCTTGTCGTGGGCGATCGATGAAGTGGGGAGCGACTCGCAAAAGTTCCTGCGCTTTGTGGATTTCTTTGAAGCTATCCTTGCCTATCATGTGGCAGCAGGCGGAAAGTAAGGAGGAAGGGATCATGCCGAACCTGACACTCAAAGGGAAAGTGATTATCACCGGAGCCATCGAGGCACTGACGGGGTTGCACATCGGCGGTGCAGCGGCGGGCCTGGACATCGGCGGCATTGATAATCCGGTCATTCGTCATCCCGTCACCCGCGAGCCGTACATCCCCGGCTCATCCCTGAGGGGCAAGATGCGTTCCTTGCTGGACAAACATCTGGGTCTGGAGGCGAACAAGTACATCCAGCGCCGCGAACCAGTGGTGCGGGTACACGAGTGCGAGGTCGAAGAGAAGTACCTCCAATGCCCTGCTTGCCAGATATTCGGGGTCACGCCCGGCGACCAGCGGCGGGATTGGACCAGGTTGAAACCCTCCCGTCTGATCGTGCGTGATGTGTTGCTCTCGCAAACGCACGAAGCGACCCATCGCCTGCGCGAAGCCAAGACCGACCTTCCCTTTACCGAGGTCAAATGGGAAGCGGCGATTGACCGTATCACTGCTGCTGCCGTGCCACGCCAAAATGAGCGCGTGCCAGCGGGGGCGGTCTTCAGCCCCTTCGAGATGGTGTATAACCTGTTTGATCTCAACGGTACGGGCATCGATAACGACATTCAATGGCTGACCCACCTATTCAAGGCGATGGAACTGCTGGAGGACGATTACCTGGGCGGTTACGGCTCGCGTGGTGCGGGCAAAATTGCCTTCCGCGAGCTGAAGGTGTTGTTCAAATCCCGCGCCTATTACGAGGGCAAGATAGCGGAACCCGTTGTGCTGGGAGAGGGTGACACCCTGCGCGAGCTGAACGTCTCGCAGTTCGCCACCATAATACACCAGAACCTTAGGGACTGAGGGCAATGCCGGACGCTGTCCTGTATCGTTTGCATTTCCGCTCTCCCCTGCATATCGGCGAACGGGGTGTGGGGCTAGAGGAGACGCGCACCTGCGTGCCCGCCGATACCCTCTTCAGTGCGCTCTGCACCGCCTGGCGGTGGTTGTACGGGATAGACTCGCTGCAATCGGAACTGCTCGCCGCTTTCGTGCACGGCGAAAATCCGCCCTTCCTGCTCTCTTCCACCTTCCCCTTTGCGGGCAAGATACTCTTCTTCCCCAAACCCATCGTGCAGGTGGATGTCCCTGAGGGGTATCGTAGGAAGCTCAGGGCAAGCAAATACTGGTCACAATCGGTGTTCGCGAGATGGGTGCAAGGGCAATCGCCGGACTACGAACCGTTAGCCCGTGAAGAAGAGCCCCTGTTCTGGGTGCTGGAAGAGGAACGCGACGCGCTCGAACCTTTTGTGGACGAGGAGACAGGCAGCGTGCGCCTGTGGAAAGAGGGCGTGGTTCCGCGCGTCACTCTCGACCGCATCACCTCTGCCTCGCAAATCTGGTTTTTCGGGCAGGTGGCTTTCCGCCAGAGTGCCGGATTGTGGTGTGCCATCCGATACCGCGAGGCGCAGTGGCGTTCCCGGGTGGAGGCTTGCTTGCGTCTGCTGGGCGACAGCGGTTTGGGCGGCGAGCGTGGCGCAGGGTTTGGTCTTTTTGAAGTGAGTGTCTCCGAGAACGTTTCTCTGCCCGAAGTGGAGGAGGCAGAGTACATGGTATCTCTCTCGCCTTGTTGCCCGGATGGTGACCAGTGGAATGCGCTGTTCGACACTCGTTGCGGGTACGACTTGCTCCCGCGTCGTGGATGGGTTGGTTCTCCTGAAGGGGGGAACTTCCGACGCAAGACGGTGTGGATGCTCAAAGAGGGGTCCGTGCTGCGCAAGGCGGGCGGCACAGTGGTCGGCAGGCTGGTCAACGTCAAGCCTGACCCCTGCCCACATGACGTCTGGCGCTACGGCTACGCATTTGCGCTGGGGGTGAACAGGTAATGGGTAGCACGACATATCAACTGACCTGCCTCAGCCCGGTGCATATCGGCACGGGGCAGCAGTGGAGCAAGTTCGACGGTGCATACCACGAGGGACGATGGTATGTCGTAGACCTCGACAAGGTGTTCGCGCTAGGGGTGGACGGTGACGAGCTGGCTCAGGCGATGAGCAGTCGAGCCTTCTCCTGGGCAGAATGGTTGCGCGGTCGGCGCATCTCCCCCGAGCAGGTCGCGCTCTACAGCCTGCCCTGTGCCCAGCCGCCGGGCGAGGTGTACATTCGGGAAGGTATTAAAGATGTGTACCTACGCCCTTATATCCCTGCTACCACGCTCAAAGGAGCCATCCGCACGGCGATAGTGTGGTACCTGCTACGCCACGATGACCAGGCGAAAGCGTTCACGCGTCGCTACCTGTTGCTGGCAACTTTTTCAAAGGACATCTGCCAGAAACTGCGAGCCATCGCACGAGGCAATCGGGACGCAGAGATGGACCCCAATAATCACCGCAAGGCAATACAGCAAGCCCTGGAGATAGAAAACGCGGGTGAATTGGAATCCTGCTTGCAGGTTCTGTATGATGTAGCTGGCAAAGACCTCCGCCGGGCGAGACAGGGTGACCGATGGGAGCGGTTGGGGATGCGCGAACTGGGGCAGCTGGGTGGCAGCCGTGAGTGGCTCGGTCAACCTATTGAGCGCAAATTGCTGGGTAAAGACCCCAACCATGATCTGCTCCGTGCGGTACAGGTGACGGACAGCGAACCTGTCGGATTGGAGCAGATGGAAGTGGGGCTGGTGTGGACGTATACCCTACGCAACGGTCAACTCGTGCCCAAGCGGGAACAGGAAGGCGAGTATAAAGCGTTCGCCGAGTGGCTGAAGGCAGGAACCGGCTTGCACACCGCCATCCGCATCGACGACACACTGTTCAGTCCGCAAGCAAACGCGGAGCTGGGGTTCAAAGACGCAAAAGCAAAAGCGGTTCGCGAGCTACACGAGGTATGCAACCAATACGCAGACGCCCTCATCCGCCGCCAGCTGGAGTTCGCCAGGAAGTATCAGATGCCTGTACTGCGTGGTTTCTACGCGAGGCTACATGAACGGCGGCAGGCACTAAAAGGGCGCGCGTTCCTGCTCAACCTCGGTTGGGGAGGCGGCTGGGAGGCGAAAACGGTGGGAGACATTGTGCAGGAGCTGCTGCGCGACGAGGATTACGATGACTTCGCCGACCTGCGTGAACGCTTTAAGCTGGGTCAAGACCCCCAGACACGCAAGGTGGATGTTCGCTCGCCCTTCCCGCACACCCGGCTGATTGCCTATCGCAACGGAGCACCGGCGTATCCGCTGGGTTGGGTATTGCTGGAGCCAGCGGGCACGTATTAAGAGTTATGGATGACCCACTATGTTGAAGAACTCCTCCCCGCTCACCGCCGTCGTGCTGGCGGGCGGTCAGAGCAAGCCCGAACTGATTGCCGCCACCGGCGTGCCGAACCGCGCTCTGCTGCAAGTAGAGGGCGAAGCGGTGCTCGCGCGGGTGGTGCGCGCCCTGCGAGAGAGCGGTGTGGTGGGGCAGATTATCGTTGTCGGCAACCTCACCCCGCCAGAAGATTGCCGTATCCTGCCCGATACCGGCGACTTCGTGGAAAACGTGCTTCAGGCAGCAGCCGATGTCGCCGAGGGGGAACATATCCTGTACGCGACGGCGGACACCCCCTTCCTGACCCCCCAAGCGGTGAGGGATTTCGTCGTTCGTGGCTTGCAATCGGGGGCGGATATGTGCTACCCGATTATCCCGCTAGAGCTCTGCTACCGGCAGTTCCCTGACCTGCCGCGCACCGCGCTCGCTCTGCGCGAGGGCACGTTCACCGGCGGGAACCTGCTGCTGGTTCGTGCCGGTACGGTTCGCAAACAGGCGCACCTGCTGCGACGGGCTTTCGCTGCGCGTAAGTCGGTGTGGGCGCTGGCGAAGCTACTGGGAGCGGGCATCATTGTGCGGGCGGTGCTGGCGAAGCTGCTCTCGCCGCGCGTACTCTCTATCGCACACATCAAACACCGTGTGCAGCAACTCATGAACGCCTCCGCGCAGGAAATCATCACCGAATACGCCGAAATCGGTGTTGATATCGATAGGGCAGAACACGTGCAGAAGCTGAGAGAAGCGGGTTATCGCGTGGGCAACGCCTGAAGACCGGAGGCGGTATGGAACTGCTTGCCCTCTTCGAAAACACACTGCGCCCCCACTCGCTCGTGGAACCGGGGCAGAGAGTGCTTGTCGCTTTCTCAGGGGGAGCCGACTCCACCGCGCTGCTTCACCTCTTCACCCGACTGCGTGAGAGCTGGTCGCTGGAAGTTGCTGCCGCGCACCTGAACCACGCCCTGCGTGGGGAACAAAGCGACGCCGATGAAGCCCACTGCCGACAGATATGCGCCGAGTGGCGAGTGCCCTTCTTCTCACGCAAGGTGGAAGTCGCGCAGGAGGCAAAACGGCGACGCCTCAGCGTGGAGGTAGCAGCCCGTGAGGTGCGCTACGCCTTCCTGCGAGAGGTAGCGGATGCTATCGAGGCGGATGTGATTGCACTCGGACATACCCGCGATGACCAGGTGGAGACGGTACTGCTCAATCTAACGCGAGGCAGCGGCACTGCAGGGCTCGCAGGAATGCCCATGCGTCGGGATAAATTCATCCGTCCGCTATTACAGATTAGCCGCCGGCAGATAGACGCCTACTGCGCTCTGCATAGTTTGCGTTTTGTAGAAGACGTTTCCAACACCGACCCGCGCTACAGCCGAAACCGCATTCGTCACCACGTGCTCCCCGAACTGCGCCGGGTGAACCCGCGTGTGGACGAGGCGGTAGAACGGCTGGCGAGTGTGCTGAGAGACGAGGAGAGATGGTGGCAGGACTATATACGCGCTCTGGAACCGCAGTTCACGCTTCGCCGTACGGAAGATGAATGGTGCCTGTCGCTTGAGTGGCTGGCGGGGCAACCGGAAGCGGTGCAAAGACGGGTGATTCGCTACGCAGGGCAGAATCTGCATCCAGAGGGCAGGGAACTGCAGTTCGAGCAGGTGGAACGACTTCGCGAGGCGATACGTGCTGGTCGCCGTGCCGGTATCACTCTGCACGGTGGGCAATTGCACGCGGCGGTAACACAGCGCACGTTACGGGTGTGGTTGAAACGTGATGTTCCTCCCGTCGCGTATGAAATAATGGTGCAGGTACCCGGTGAGACGCCCGTCCCGCCCGCCGGTATCACCCTGTTTACCGAATATTCGGCGTTACCTGATGCCCGACTGTGGCGTCAAGATAATTGGGAGGTGTGGTGTGATGCCTCCCGAATCGGCAAGCAGCTGGTGGTGAGGAACTGGCGGCGCGGCGACCGGATGCAGCCACTGGGGCTGTCAGGGCATCGTAAACTTTCCGATATCTTTGGTGACAGGAAAGTACCCGTTCATCTGCGCCAACGAATACCCGTTGTGTGCGACGAAGAGGGTATCGTGTGGGTGGTGGGGCTGTGCCTGGCGCATCGGGTGCGCTGCACATCCGATACGAAGCAGACCGTCCATCTGTGGGTTCAGCCCCGCGGGGGATGGTAAAGGAGTCAATACACAGATTTCGATATGGTATAATACCAACGTCGGTAGCGCCGATGAGAAACGCGCTCAGAGGAGGAAGACTTGAACCGCAACCTGCGTAATGTATTAGTGCTCGCTTTTTTGGGCTTGGCGTTCTATCTGGTTGTACGCGGCGGACCCTTCCGCGCGTTCGACTCGCCACAGGAGGTAAAGTATAAGCGTTTACTTGACCTGCTGGATGAAGACCGCGTACTGCAAGGCGAGTTCGATAAGGACACTTTCCAGTTTCAAACCGATGACGGCTCACGATACTATGTGGTTTTGCCCGACACACCCGAATCGCGTACCGACCTGCATCGCAAGCTGGAACAGAAGCGGGTGAACTTTACCTTCCGCCGTTCGGTGTTCTCGGACGCCCTGCAGGGCTTGTTGCCAATGGTTCTGCCGCTGGTGCTGGTGGTCTTCTTCTGGTTCCTGATCCTGCGCCAGATGCAGGCGGGGAGCAATCAAGCGCTGTCGTTCGGGCGCAGTCGCGCCAAGCGGGCATCCGAGAACGTACCCAAAGTGACCTTCGACGACGTAGCGGGCATCGATGAAGCGAAGGAAGAGCTTCAAGAGATTGTAGAGTTCCTGAAGAACCCCAAGAAGTTCCAGGCGCTGGGAGCGAAAATCCCCAAAGGCGTATTGCTGCTGGGACCCCCGGGCTGCGGCAAAACCCTGCTGGCTCGCGCTATTGCCGGTGAGGCAGGCGTGCCCTTCTTCCACATCAGCGGTTCCGATTTTGTGGAGATGTTCGTCGGCGTTGGTGCGTCGCGCGTGCGCGACCTGTTTGACACCGCCAAAGCCAACCGCCCCTGTCTGGTGTTTATCGACGAAATCGATGCAGTAGGACGCCAGCGCGGCGCGGGACTGGGCGGCGGTCACGACGAGCGCGAGCAGACCCTGAACCAGCTGCTGGTAGAGATGGACGGGTTCGACCCCAACACGGGCGTCATCCTGCTCGCCGCAACGAACCGCCCCGACATCCTGGACCCTGCCCTGCTGCGCCCCGGACGATTTGACCGACGTATCGTCGTCGATACGCCTGACGTGAACGGACGGCGTGACATCTTTAAGGTGCACCTGAAGGGCAAACCGCTTGCCGACGATGTGGACCCCGAAGCGCTGGCACGGCGCACGCCCGGTTTTACCGGCGCGGATATCGCTAACCTGGTAAACGAGGCGGCTTTGCTCGCCGCGCGACGTGATAAACAGCGTATCGACATGTCGGACTTCGACGACGCCATCGAGCGCGTCATCGCCGGTCCCGAGCGGCGTAGCAAGATTATCAGCGAGAAAGAGCGCGAAATGGTGGCGTTCCACGAGGTGGGACACGCTATCGTTGGCGAGCTGCTTCCCAACGCCGACCCGGTACAGAAGGTAACCATCCTGCCTCGCGGTAGGGCGTTAGGATATACCCTGCAGCTGCCCGAGCGTGACCGTTATCTGCTGACACGGGCGCAGCTGCTGGACGAAATCACCTCGCTGCTGGGCGGGCGCGCTGCGGAGAAAATCGTATACAACGAGGCAACCACCGGCGCAAACAACGACCTCGAACGCGCTACCGAAATCGCCCGCGCGATGGTGTGCGAATACGGTATGAGCGAGAAGCTGGGCAACCTCACCTTTGGCAGGCGACACGGCAACCCCTTCCTGGGGCGCGACATCATGGAGGACAGAAACTACAGCGAGGAGGTTGCCTACGCGATTGACCAGGAAGTACGTGCCATCATCGACGAATGCTTCCGCCGGGCGGTGGACATCCTCTCCTCCAACCGCGACAAGATGGAAGAAGTCGTCAGGGTACTCCTGCAGAAGGAGACTATTGAACGCGAGGAGTTCCTTGCGCTGATGGAGGGAGCACAGCCGGCGGAAGCCATCAGCACCTGGAACGCGACACCGCCCCAAAGCCCTAATGCGGACGAAAGCGCGGAAGCGCAACAAGAGCCGACGCCTCGGGTGCCGGTTACGAAGCGACTGCGCACCGAGCCGGGCATTGCGTAGGATCTGTGTGGGCAGAAGGTATAGAGGGGCAGACATCCTGCCCCTCTTGTGTCAGTAAGCGGGAGGGACAGTCCATGCGTTATTCATCAGCGGATCATGGGCGATCAGACCTGTGGCAGCGCATCCTATTTGTCTTACTCGGAGCTGCCTGCGTGGTGCTGTGCTACTTCGTCGGGGCATACTGGATTGGTCCATGGCTCCATAGCCTGAGAGGAAAGCAGGAGGCAGCCTCTACTGCCCCCTCTGCACCGGTATCGGCTCAGATGCCGCCGCCATCCACGCTGTCCACGCCCCCGCTCTCCCCTGCCCCACCAAAGCTGGAAGGGGTGCAAATTCGTGAGCGCGACCCCAGCACCCTGTCCGATACGGTGCGGGTCATCCCCTCGGGCGGCAGTTCCACGCCCGACGAGGCGACGCCAACAGAAGAACCCCAGCCTCCGACCACCCTGGAGGAGCAACCCTCCGTCCCCACGCCACCGGCGAACCTGTGGGCGCCGCGCTCGTCACCACCTGCGCCCTCTCGCCCGGCGGGGGGAGCAGAGTCGCCATCGGGCGGCGTGCAGGTACCCCAGACGCTGGATGGCGAACCTGCTCCAATAGGCACTGCGCCCAGCACGCCTGCAACTCCCGCTCCGTCGGATACGCTGTACCGGGTACGCGTGTCGGGCTCTTTTGAAAATCGTGAGCAAGCCGATGCCACTCTGCGCACAATAACCGACAAGGGCCTGCCGGGCGCGATAGTCACCGATACCGTGAACGGGCGCAAGGTGTTCCGCATACAGCTGGGGGTCTATCGCAACAGGTCCAGCGCAGAGAACCTGGCAGAACAGGCGCGTCGCTCAGGAATACCGGTAGAGGTGACCGCACCTTCGCCATGATATGCCTCGTGCTCTCACTCTGCATAAACGAACGTAGGGAGGGTTTGCGTCCAATGCGAAGGCTCTTTTCGGTGGGGTTGTTCCTCGGGCTGATGATTCTGACGGTTCATGCTCTGGCGCAGTCTTCGGTGCCGATTATTCGGGTGCGCGAGATTAAACCCGGCATGAAGGGCTACGGGCTGACCGTTTTTCGGGGCACAAAGATCGAACGGTTCGAGATAGAAGTGCTGGGCGTGCTGCCCAAGGCGAACGTCGGACATGACCTGATATTCATCAAGATGAAGGGTGGTCCGCTTGACGCACGCGGGGTCAACATTGCAGCCGGTATGAGCGGCAGCCCCATCTACATCAACGGGCGACTCGCCGGAGCGGTATCCATGACCTTCTGGGGATTCCCTAAAGAGCCGCAGTGCCTGGTGACCCCTATCGAGGATATGCTTGAGGCGCTGGACCCGCGTCTGCCCAAAGAACCCGCCGGTATGGCGCGGGCACAGGCGGAACCACAGACGGTCGTCTTCGGGGGTAAGCGCATCATCATCGCTCGCGATAACGCGCCTCCTGCGCGCGAAGGGGAACTGGTCTTCACCCGTCCCCCCATACCCGTCATGGCGAGCGGTCTCTCCGCTCGCGGCATTCAGCGGTTGAACGCACTCTTGCAGCCCTACAACATGTTCGCCGTGCCCGGACCCGGACGCGCCAAGAACATGGCGAAACGGATGCCTCCCCTACAGCCCGGCTCGGCGGTGGGGGTTGCTCTGGTCACCGGTGATGTAGACCTCAGCGCGATCGGCACGGTAACCTACCGCGACGGCGAGCGCGTGCTGATTTTCGGGCACCCCTTCATGGGCATCGGCGCGGTGGAGGCTCCCCTGACTACCGCCTACGTGTTCGATGTGGTTCCCAGCTACTCGCGCTCGGTCAAAATCGCTGCTCCAGTCAGCGTGGTGGGCAGGGCGACCCAGGACAGATTGTTTTCGGTGGCTGGCGAACTGGGCAAGCGCCCCACTATGGTTCCGGTAACGGTAGATGTGGAGGATGTCACCACCGGTCGAAAGCGTCTTTTTCAGGCGCAGGTGGTACAGCATCCTCTGTTGACCGGTCAGCTGGTATCGCTGGTCGCCTATGAGACCCTTTCGCAGATACGTGGCACGCCCGGCGACTCGCTGGCGAAGGTACAGCTGACGGTGAACGCCGAGGAAGTGGGTACCATTACCCGTGAGAACATGGTGTTCGACGACGTGGACATCGCCAGTGGAGCCACTTCCGAGCTGGACAGCCTGATGAACATCCTCACCGCGAACCCCTTCTACCCTCTGGCGGTGAAAAGCGTGAATCTGCGCGTGCGCATTGAGAGCAAACGGCAGACCGCCACCATCGAGCGGGTGTTTGTGCGCAAAGGGCGATATGAACCGGGCGAAACGGTGCAGCTGGGCGTGGTGCTGAAGCCCTATCGTGGTCAACCCATCACGCGCGAGGTGAGCCTTGCGCTTCCCCAGAACCTTCGCAGCGGACGCTATACTCTGCAGGTGCGCGGGGGGATGCAGCCCAATCTCACCCTGCTGCCCGGCCTGGTCATCCGTACCACCGCGCCGGAACAAGCACCGCCTACCAGCGTGCAGCAGATGGTGAACCGCTTCTTAGAGCGTGAGCGCAATAACGACCTGGTGGTACGCCTGCTGTTACCTACATCCACGGTGAACATCGGCGGCGAGCGGTTTAGCCAGATGCCTCCCACGATGGGCGCGCTGATGCGTTCGGGTAAAAGCAGTGCGCTGCGTTTGGAACGCGATGAGATTAAGGTGGTATTGCCCACCGAGTGGGTGTTGAGTGGCTCGCAGATGCTCGTGCTAAACGTACAGCGTCGAGACTCCGCCGAGACACGCCCAACCGAGCCTCCTATGCCTCCCGCGGAGCCAATGCCTCCAGAGGGGGTACCGCCCGGCGTTCCGCCCGGCATGCCCGCTGCGCTGGAGAACCTTGCGATAGATGCAGAGGAGCAGCAAACCTTCGCGGGAAGCGTGGTATCGATACAACCTCGCGAGCCGGCACGCCCTACGCAAAGCGGTGCAAAACCCGCCTCTGCGCAGCAAGAGAGTGCCCCCGCTCCACGCGAAGCAACAGGGAAGGATGAAAAACCGGTAGCGCGCGCCGCGCAAGTGTGGACGCAAACCGAACAGGCGGATTTCGCGAAGGGTTTCTTTGACCGCACCACCGCCACCTCTGAAGGTGACGTGTGCCTCTCGCTCACCCTCTCCCGCGCGGTGGATACCGGCAAGCCGTTCGTCTGGGCTCTGACGCCCGCCGGCGATGGTACGCTACTCATCGGCACAGGACACGAGGGCGATATTCTCAAGCTCTCACCCGACGGTAAACTCTCGCCGCTATGCCGTTTGCCTGATCTGGAGGTACACTGGCTGGTTGCCGATGCCGATGGCTGGCTGGCGGGAACGTCGCCACGAGGGCGCATCTATCGCGTGACCGCCGACGGCAAGTTCCATCAAATAGCGCAGCTAGAGCAGAACTATCCCGTTTGTGCGGTGCGCCGTTCGAGCGGTTCGGTGCTAATCGGTGCAGGAGGTAACGCGGGCGTGGTGTACGAATGGCGCGGCGGACAGATGAATGCCCTGTTGCAGACGGGGCAGAATCACGTCACCGCGCTGGCGCCTGCAGCAGACGGCACAGTATATGTGGGCACGGGTGACAACGCTATGTTGTGGCGCATCCAGCCTGATAACTCCGCGCAGGCGGTGCGCGACTTTGGGAGTGGGGCCGTCTCTGCGCTTGCGGTATGGCAGGATGGCTCGGTGCTGGTTGCGCTGCAATCTCGCCCGCAGGTGCTACGTCTGTATGCTGATGGGCGCACCAAAACAGTGATAGAGCGCGCCGAGAACCCTGTCCTTGCGTTCACCCCCGCGCCCGACGGCAGTGTGTTCGCCGTTGGCAGCAGTATCGTTTACCAGATATTCCCCGATAATCGGGTGAATTTGGTGGAGAACCGGCTGGATGTGGACTTCGCAGCGGGCGTGTGGTGGCAGAACGCGCTGTGGCTGGGCACAGCGAACGGAGGAGAAATATATACCGCCAAACTCGACGGCGGGGAGGGCACGTATACCTCGCCGGTGCACGACGCCAAAGTGTGCGCTCAGTGGGGCGCGCTGTACTGGTTGGCGGAAACACCGGAAGGGACATCGGTGGAGATAAGCACGCGCAGCGGAAACGTGCCCGAACCGGATGCCAGCTGGAGCGCGTGGAGTAGCCCGCTGACAAGTTCGGGAGAGGTGGTTACCAGCCCACCGGCGCGTTACGTGCAGTATCGGGCGGTGTTGCGCACGCAGAACCCGCAGGTCAGTCCACGCCTGCGGTCGGTGTCGCTGTATTATCGCACACAGAACCAGCCCCCGCGCGTGACCCTGAAATCGCCTAAAGGCGGCTCGGTGCTGTCCGGCGAGCAAAACATCGAATGGCAGGCGGAAGACCCCGATAAAGATACCCTCAGCTATCGGGTGTATTATCGGGCGGAGGACGAGCGCGAATGGCGGGAGATACAGACGATGAAAAGCACTGCTCCATCGCCTGCGCCTCCTCCCGCGCAGAAAAAAAACCTTTCGCGACAGGCATCTGAGGAAGACAGTGGCTCCGCCGTAGAGGGAGTAGCGGTAGACGAGGTACCCACCGTGGAAGAGATGATGGCAGACCTGCGTCAGCAGGTGGAAAACGACCCCAGTATCCCTGCGGAGGTCAAAACGGAGATACTGGCGACTGCAGAACGCGAGCTTCCACAGGTACGTGCTGCGATGCAAGAAAAAGCTCAGCAGGCACCACTACCACCGGCACCGTCTGAGCCACCTGCCCCCCCGCTTGGTGCTACCTCGCGCAAATGGGATACAAAGTCGCTCAAAGACGGGGTATATCGCCTGCGCGTGGTAGCATCTGACCGCCCCTCTAACGCTACCGACGCCCTGTCCGCAGAAGCGATTTCGGAGCCGGTCATCGTGTGTAACAGTAAACCGGTTATCGTGGTGCCGTTGCGGGATGGGCTGCGGGTGGAAGCAGACGGTGTGGTGCAGGTATCCGGCTTCATCTTACAGAAATTAGTGCCGGTGACCGCTGTGCAGGTACGCATCGATGATGGGGAGTGGCTCGCCGCAGAAGCGGGGGACGGCGTATTTGATAGCTCGCTGGAGACGTTTCGCTTCTGCTCGGAGAAGCTACCGAAGGGCGAGCATCGAGTAACCGTCAAAGCGTTTAATGCGGCGGGCTTGAGCGCAACGTGGCAGAAGAAGATTACGGTCAAATAGGCTCTTTTTCGGAGGTTGGCAATGAAATTGTCTGTCATTACCGATGAAATATCACAGGACCTAGAACACGCCGTTCGGGTGATGCAGGAGTACGGCGTCACCGGCGCGGAGCTGCGCGGGTTGTGGAACGTCAACATCGCCGACATCGACGACTCCGCCGCCCGACGCGCGAAAAAGCTGCTGGATGCTAACGGGATTAAAGTCTGCAGCATCGCCTCGCCGTTCTACAAGTGTGACCTGTTCGAGCAGAGTGGCGAGGTGAAGGGACCGATGCATTTGGCTACACCGCGCGACCTCAGCGAGCAGATAGATATGCTACACCGCTGTATCGACCTTGCGCATTTCTTTGAAACGCCGATTATCCGCGTCTTCTCGTTCTGGAAACGTGGCGACCTGACGCCGGACATCGAAAAGCGCATCGTCGATGCTTTTGCCGAGCCGGTGAAACTGGCGGAACAGGAAGAGGTCGTTCTGGTTCTGGAAAACGAGCACTCCTGCTACCTTGGCACCGGCGCGGAAGCGGCTCGGGTGGTGCGGGCGATAGACTCGCCGCATCTGCGAATCTGCTGGGATCCAGGCAACGCGCTATGCGCGGGCGAGACGCCCTACCCCGATGGCTACGAGGCAGTGCGCGAGATGGTAGCACACGTGCATGTGAAGGATGGTGTGCTGGAAGAGGGCAAGGTGCGCTTCGTGGTGGTGGGCGAGGGCGTGATAGACTATACGGGGCAGTTCGACGCCTTGCGCCGCGATGGCTACACCGGCTGGGTCTCGCTGGAGACGCACGCGCGGATAGACGGTGATGCCGAGCGCGCCTCGCGCCTGAGTTTGCAATCGCTCAGAAAGTGGATTGAGGAGTAGATGTGACATGGCAAGACGCAGTGATGTATCAAAACGCGCGGTTTCGCACGAGGACGACCTGCTTTCCCTGCGCAATATTCGTGCGGGTTTTGCCAAAAAGCTGCAGGCGGTTTCGCTGGCGTTCGTTATCGTCATGGCGCTGGGCATGGTGGCGTACTTCGGTACGGTGCCCACAGGGGGCCCCGGCAGTGGCGAACGCACTCAGAACGTCGCCCTTGTCAACGGCGAGCCGATCCAGCGCGAGCAGTTCGAAATGACGGTCAGCGAAAAGTCGCGCGAGAGAACAATGCTGTCGGGAGACGCGCTCGCGGCGGTCGGCGTACGGGCGGAGGTGTTTCGGGAGCAGGTAGACCGGCTGCTTATCGCGCAGGCGGCGGAGAAGGAGGGTATCTCCCTCTCCGATAGAGACCTGAACCGCGAGATCGACAAGCTGGTAGACCAGCAGGTGAAACAGGAACGCGAGCGGGCTGCGCAGGGCAAACAGATAACCGACCAGCAGTTTGAAATGATAATCCGCAGCGCGATGGGCAAGAGCCTCGCCCAATGGCGCGAGGAGCTGAGGCAGAACTGGGAGACCCGCAAACCGCTTCTGCGGCAGGCGCTGCTCCAGCAGAAGCTGATGGAGAAGGTGGCGAACGTGCCAAACCCTTCGGATGAGGAACTGAAACGCAGCTATGACCTGCTGACGATACGGCACATTCTGGTAAGCACGGACAAACGCACCGAGGAGCAGGCACGCAAACGGGCGGAAGAGATACTGCAGAAGGTGCGTTCCGGTTCGGATTTCGCCAAACTGGCAAAAGAGTTCTCCGATGACCCAGGCAGCAAGCAGAACGGTGGTAGCCTGGGAGCCATTGCTCGCTCACAGGTGGCGATGATGTTCGTTCCCGAATTCGCCAGAGCGGTGGAAGCGTTGCAGCCGGGGCAGGTTAGCGTCCTGGTGAAGACGCAGTACGGTTTTCACATCATTCGCCTCGATTCGGTAAAGCCCAATGTGCCCGCCGATTTCGAGAAGAAGAAAGCCGATTACGCGAAGCAGTATGTAGAAACGATGCGTAACGCGAAGTGGCAGCAGTATCTGGCGCAACTGCGTCGCACCGCGAAGATTGAGGTGCTGGACCCCGAGCTGAAGGCTTTTCAGGCTCTGGAGGATTTGCAACGTCAGGCGGGCAAGCCCGAATACGCCGCCTCGCTGGCTCGCGTTATCGAGGCGTTCGAGAAAGCCACCAAAGAGATGCCCTCGGCGGAGGCGATGGTGGTGCTGGGACTGCTCTACCAGCAGCAAGCCGAAATGCCCGGTCTGGCGGAGCCTGCCCGCAAAACGGCGCGAGAAAACGCTATCACCGCCTGGCAGAACGCCCTGCAACGCATCGAGAGTGTGCAGCTGCGCTTCATGCTCGCCGACCTTTACCGCAAGGAGAAGCAGAACGACCTCGCTATCAAACAGTACGAGGAAATCGGCAAGATAGCGTGGGACAAACCCAGCATCCACGCCCAGCTCAAGAACATCTACAAGCAGATGGGCAGGCAGGACCTGGTGCAGAAAGAGATAGAGTGGGAGAAAAAGTACCAGGAACGCATGAAGGCGGAGCGTGCTCCTGCTTCACCTGCAGCGCAACCGGCTCCTGCTCAGAAGCCGTAAAAGCCCGGTCTGGAGGGCTATGCTCTGTTGCGACCAAAAGGGTGACGGCTCGGACGGAGCCTTGCCCTCCAGATGTTTGGAATGCCTTTTCGCGACCACCAAGTTCTCGGATGCGATGGAGCGTATCCCTGCAACCGCACTGCAGAGAAAAACGCGCACCTTTACACCACCGCTAGTGTCTTGCGACCACAAACGCTATTTTTCAATCATCTTCTATTTATGTAGGAAACCAGAAATGCGTGGGAGAATACAAAACTAAACACGGCGTG
>JBMFOT010000061.1:0-19912 GCA_049969495.1 Armatimonadota bacterium | reverse complement strand
GAGGGGACGGGGGTGAAGTTTCTTCACTCCGATTATCGGCAAAGCGGAGAAATCACTTCAGCTTTCATCCCGCAAACTGCTTGACTTTTTTTCGACGTGGTATATTGCAGTTGGACACGCAGAACAAGCATGAGCAAAGGAGGGTGACCAATGATGTGGAAACGCCTCTTTGGCGTAACCCTCTTGCTGGTGCTGGCGTCCAATTTATGCTGGGCGCAATACCGCTTCAACGGGACTTTCTATCTGCTCGGAGGTGTTTGTGGTGCTGGATGCACCGAAGGCACCGATGAACCCGGCATGGGTGAGTTTGTTGAGATACAGTTGTCGGTGGGGGCGGGGGACAAGCAACCTTGATGATGCCGCTCGAGCCATCACCTTCGGTGTCTTCTTCCAAAGACCCGGGTTCGCTTATCCGTCAGATGGGGATTCGTATTGGTTGAATGGCATGACTTTTATGCTAAAAGCCCTTTTAGACAGATGGAATTCTGGAATATGGACAGATGGAAATTGTGTAGATGTTTCCTGTTTGACAATGTTGGCTTTATGTAGTGTCGGATTAGACTTTTCAACGAGGCAGTTAACAGGAACCACATTTCCTCTATCACATCCTTTCGCAGGTAGTTTTTACACTAGCCCTCTTTGCCTTATCGGGAGTGACCCAACTTTAGATCGGACATACTCCCAATCCTATTGGGTGTTTCACCAAGTCTGTGTTTTGACTGGCGTTCCTGAACCGCCAAGTAACAATGCAGGGATTTGGGATCCGACAGCAGCCCAGAAGGAAGACCTGAACGGCAACGGTTACCGTAACCCTCCTGCTCATCATCCTAATCACTTGTGGTGGCAAAGAGAATACTGGCAGAAGCCCCACACACAAATTCCGTGGGCGTGGTTAGGCTTGGTTAATGAACCAATGCAAGGGGCCAGTGATCCTAAACTTCGAGGCCTGGGTACTTGGAAGTGTGGGGTGAGTGCTAATCTTTGGAATCCGCTGTAGATCCTGGAGGCGCGAAGAGATGAGAAGGATTAGGATGTCCTTGCCTATCGTTCTTGCTGCTACGAGTCTTGTCCAGTTCAACCTGCTAGAGGGACAACCAGTGAAGGACGAAAAACTTTTGAGGTCGCTAACAGATGTTGTTGCTTTAAAATCTGAGGAAATCCCTGGCTTTAGCACAAAAGGCGGTATATCCGTTTTTGTAGACTTGAAAGTATATGGATATAATTTGAAGGGGGTATCTTTAGACCTTTACCAGACACTGTCTCGGCAAAGCGCTATAGGCAAAGGAAAAGACGAAATTAACATATTAGCACGTCTTTTACCTAATCGCGACATTGCTTACCAAGTGGCAATGGCTAGTATGAATACGAATGTTTTTTTCCCTGGTGCCGAACCCGGTAAGTTTCCTAAAGGTTCTTGGACGGGACTTCCTATCGGAGAAGAGTCTTGGGCGACGGCTCCAAAGGCAGGCAGAATTTCGTTCACAGCCAGTTTGGTCGTGTGGGATGACCGATTGGTTTTGAAAGTAAGGGTAGCTTATCCTCCTCTTGACCCTGAATCACGGAATTTACAATTCTTACCGATCGCCCAAGAAGATTTAGAGTTGGGAGAGTTAGCAGCGAGGCTTGTGCTTGCCAGAGCCCACCTCGTCCTTCTGGGTTGGGGGGAACTGCCCACCGTTCGTCTGGTCGCCAACGGAAAAGCGCTTTCGGGCAAAAGGACGAGGCACGGGAGGGTGTTTGTTCCTGTGCAGGCTGTGTGCCAATCGTATGGTGTGCGGGCGCAGAGGCAGTCGGGGGTTCTCATGGCTTCTTGGGGAGGCAAGCGGGTGAAGATGCCTATCGGGTCGCGGGTGCTGATGGTGGGGAAGGAGCGGGTGGTTTTGGGTTCGCCGGTATTGTGGGATGGGAAGGAGGGATGGGTAGAGGCAACTGGGTTAGCGAAAGGTTTAGGGCTTGCGATGCGATGGGAGAGGGGGCAGCTGGTGTTGGCAAAGCGGTGAGATTTGCCAACATGTTCGGTAATTGCTGTGCAATGGCTCTGGCGGATGACGAGGATTTTGGTTTGATACAGGCTGCTCGTCCATCCCAAAGGGGGCAGAGGCACTGGGGCTGACGTGCAGGCGCAGTAGGGCAGCAACTAGCAGGTCACGACTTCGCTAGTGCCCTCAACAGGTTCAGCACGTGCTGCGCCGCGATGGGGAGGGTGTTCACGAACACGTTCGCCACCAGCGGCAGCACAATGGCGAGCGTGATCAAGCCCATTGCGATTTTGGCGGGCGCGCCCACGAAGAAGACGGGCATCTGCGGAACCGCCCGCGACACGATGGCTAACGCCGCATCCACTACAATCAGCACCGCGGTGGCGGGAGCGGCAATACGCAACGCCAGCAGGAATATCTGCGCAATCACGTCCGAGAGCAGGGGCTGTAACCGCGCCGCATCCAGCGCAACGCCCCCCACCGGCACCGCTCTGAACGACTCCGCTAGCGCACCAATCAGCCAGTGGTGCGCGTTGACCTCCAGGTATACCACCATCAGCAGCAGCGTATGGAGTTGCGCCAGCAGGGAGGCAGGGGCGGGCGCG
Source organism: Armatimonadota bacterium (assembly GCA_049969495.1). GTDB lineage: Bacteria > Armatimonadota > HRBIN16 > HRBIN16 > HRBIN16 > HRBIN16. Next base: position 17,328 of record JBMFOT010000061.1, on the reverse strand, counting down.
AAGGGGTTCATGAGTTGATAGATACCGTAGCCGACCTGCATGTCCAGAAACGCCCCCGCCATCTGCACCGCGCTGAAGAACAGCGACACCAGATAGCCCATCAGCATCCCCACCAGCGTCTCGCCCAGCAGGATGCCCACAAGCATCAGCCAGTCATCGGGTGGTGCGCCCACCTTGCCCAGCGCAGAGGGAGTAAGCGCGAGCGCAAAGGCGGCGCTGAAGCCCAGTTTGACAGGCACGGGCACGCTGGGACTGCCGAACACGGGCGCGGTGACCATCAGCCCGCCGATGCGGAACAGCACCACCAGGAACGTCCAGAAAAGTTGGGTAGATGCCCAGATGGGGTCCATGTCTCTACCGCGGCACAAAGGAGAAGAGCTGCACCATGAACGCCACCATCGTGGCGAGCATCCAGGGACCGAAGATGACTAGCGCAACCACCACGGCGGCGATTTTTGGCACAAAGGTCAGCGTTACCTCCTGAATCTGGGTCACCGCCTGAAAGAGGCTCACCAGCACCCCCGCCACCATGCCGAAGATCAGCACGGGCAGGGCAATCTGCAACAGCACCCATAATGCCTGTCGTCCCACTTCTAACACCTGTGCTTCGGTCATGACCCATCACCTCCAGATGGAACCTCACCCCCAACCCCTCTCCTACAACGAGAAGGGGAAAGGGGGACAGGTTTTCACTTAAACCCCGCCGCCAGCGAGCCGATCAGCAACGTCCAGCCGTTTGCCATGATGAACACCAATAGCTTGAACGGCAGGGAGATGACGATAGGCGGTAGCATCATCATGCCCATGCTCATCAGCGTGCTGGCAACAAACAGGTCGATAATCAGGAACGGGATGTAGATATAAAAGCCGATAATGAACGCCGTTTTGAGCTCGCTCAGGATGAAGGCAGGGATGACGGTAGTTATCGGCACGTCGTTGGGCGTACGGGGCGGCTGTTTGGGCTTGCTCAGGTTGATGAACAGTTGCAGGTCTTTTTCATACGTCTGGCGCAGCATGAAGGCTCGCAGGGGCTTCTCGGCGTTGCTCAACGCCTGCTGGAAGCTGAGGCGGTTGTTCAGGTACGGCTGCAGGGCGTTCTGGTTGATGTCGTTGAACACGGGCGCCATCACGAAGAAGGTGAGGAACAGGCTGATGCCAATCACCACCTGATTGGGCGGGATGGTCGGCGTGCCGATAGCGGTACGTAAGAAGGACAGCACAATGACAATGCGCGTGAAAGCGGTAGTCATGATGAGCAGAGCAGGAGCGAGCGTCAGCAGGGTCATCAGGATAAGCACCTGCAGAGTGACCGCCACGTCTTTCGGGTTTTGTGCCGTGCCTACCTGCACCGAGACGCGCGGCACCGCCACCGGCGTTTGCGCCCAGGCGCACGCCGCCAGACCTAATAACAGCACAATGAAAAACCCGTTTGGTGCTCTGCGCCACATTGCCCCCAAACCTCGCAGGATTATTATCGGAAAAGCGGAGAAAACGCTTGAGGGTTGGATACCTGCAACGCGGGTTCGCGTGCTATAATTTTGTTAAACCTCACTCTATAGGGGGCAGAGAGAATGATTGCCGAAATCGTCTCGGTAGGCACGGAACTGCTGATGGGGCAGATAGTGGATACCAACGCCGCCACCGTCAGCGCAGCCTTGCCCTCTGTCGGATACAGAGTGCTATACCGACAAACGGTGGGCGATAATCTGGAACGGCTCACCCAAACACTGAAGCTCGCGCTGTCGCGGGCGGATGTGGTGATTACCATCGGCGGATTGGGACCCACGATGGACGACCTCACGCGCGAGGGCATCGCCGCCGCGCTGGACGAACCGCTGATTCTGGACCACGACCTTCAGCAGGAACTGCAGCAAAAGTTCCAGCAGCGCCGCTACCCGATGGTCAGCAGTATTATCCGACAGGCGTATCGCCCCGCTTGCGCCCGCCCTCTGCCCAACCCCAACGGCACCGCGCCCGGTCTCATCGCCGAGAAAGGTGATAAGGTCATCATCGCTCTGCCCGGTCCTCCTGCCGAGCTGATACCGATGTTCAACGATTATGTGCTTCCTTACCTGCGCGAGAGGGCAGGAGGCGAGCCCGGCGTCATCCTGTCGCGCATCCTGCGGGTGTGCGGCATGGGCGAGTCGCTGGTGGAAGACCGCATCAAAGAGCTGATGCAAGGTGCCAACCCGACGGTTGCCCCCTACGCCAAGACGGGCGAGGTGCATCTGCGCATCACCGCCAGCGCACCCTCTTCCGAACAGGCTCAGGCAATGATTGCCGAAGTAGAGGCGCAAATCCGCGAGCGACTGGGAAACGCCGTGTATGGGGTGGATGAGCAAACGCTGGAGCAGGTGGTAATGGAACTGCTATGGGCGAGGGGAGCAACCGTCGCGGTCGCCGAGTCGTGTACCGGCGGGCTGATAGGGCACCGACTGACGGAAGTGCCCGGCAGCTCGAAGGCGTTGATAGGGGGAGTGGTCGCTTACAGTAACGAATTGAAGATACGGTTGCTGGGCGTGCCCGAAGAGACCTTGCGACAGCACGGTGCGGTGAGCGAACCCACTGCACGTGCGATGGCGGAGGGAATCCGCGCGCTGACGGGTGCACACTACGGCATCGGCACGACGGGCATCGCCGGGCCAACAGGCGGCACACCGGAAAAGCCGGTGGGGCTGGTGTATGTTGCCGTCGCCTCCGAGAAAGGCACGCGCGTGGCGGAGCATCGCTTCATCGGCAGGCGTAGCGAGGTGAAATGGCGGGCGTCGCAGGCTGCGCTGGCGATGTTGCGAGAGGAGCTGTTGTAATGCGTCTGTTCTTTGCGGTATTACTGGATGGGCACACGAGGCAGCGCGTCGCGCTGGTGCAGGAGGCGATGAAGCGTGCGCTGGCGGGACAGCGTATCTCGTGGGTGAAGCAGGAGAATCTGCACCTGACCCTGCGCTTCCTCGGCGAGCAGGACGAAGAAGGCTTGCGTCAGGCAATAGATGCGGCACAAACCGTTGCCCGTGAGCATCAGCCTTTTCGCTTCGTGGTACGGGGTGCGGGCGTGTTCCCCGACGCACGCAAGGCGAGGGTGCTGTGGGTGGGTGTGGAAGAGCCGGTAGAGCCTCTGTATCATCTGGCGCACCAACTGGAGAAGTACCTGCAACAGCGCGGTTTCTCCCCGGAAGACAAACCGTTTCGCTCGCACATCACGCTGGCGCGCATTAAGGAACCCCCTCCCGCTCAAGTGGTGCAGAAGTTGATAGAAGCCCTGCCGAACGAGCCTCTGGGCAGTGTAGGGGTGCGCTCCTTCGTGCTGATGCAGAGCGTGCTGCATCCCAACGGCTCGCTGTATACCCCGGTGCAGGAATTTCCGCTTGGTGCAGGATAGCTGCGGTTCGTGGGGGCGAGGCTCCTGCCGAGCCGTGCGAAATACCCCCACCTGACCTCCCCGTGGACGGGGGAGGAAAAAGGCTCCCTCCCCGCTTGCGTGGATGGCTGGGGATGGGTTAAAGTCGAACGCTCTACTTGGTCTGCTCTGCGGGTGACGGTGTGGGTGTCTCCGTTGCTACTTTCTCTAACACCTTTGTGGGAGCAACGCCTAACGCAGCAAAGTACATCTGCACGCCCTTGTTCGCAATCAACGAACCGGCGAGCGTCATGATAATCAGCAAGCCCAGCTTCTTCAGGATATCTATCCCGATTTGTCCCAGCCTAGGCAACGACTTCTCGGCAGAGGGTAGAGGAGCGGTAAACATCTGATGCGCTTCGCGAAACACAATCCACAGCACACCGATACCCAACAGAAAGACCCCCACACCTAGTATGCGTCCTATCCAGTCCCCTTTGTTCCTCAGCATATAGTAACCCCATTCTTTCCACTTTGACGGGTATATGTTAACGAAAAAAGGGATGTAAAGCAAGTGTTCCAGTGTCGATGTGAAGGATGAAAGGATGCAGGAAAAATGTCCTCTTGACAAGAATGGAATCGTCCAATATTATCGTATGATAACTAATTCGCAGGGATTTTGCCGGGGAGGAGATGCTATGCGAGAGCGGTTTCGGAGAACACTTCTCTTTGGTGTGTTCCTGCTGTTATCGCAGATCGCCTTGTGGTTCCATGGCACAGTCTGTCCTGTTTGGGGTGCGGACGAAAAGAAGGACGAGATTGTAGACCGCCTGCACGGCTTCGCCTACATGCCCCGAGAAGGCTGGTATGCTAAAGTGTTGGGAAACGCTATCCTGTTCCACGATCAGTACCATTTTGTGCTCGTCCGTGCGGTGCGCTATGATGGCAACCTGCAGAAAGCGGTGAAGTCGTGGATAGAAGAGCGCAAAGCAGCGGAAGACCGCTTCAGCGCAAGCCGGTATGCCTACAAGAAGGTAGGGAAGGGCATCGTGCTGGTGGGTGAGGGACTGGATTATCCGTATGCACTGTTGCCGATGATGGCGGTAAACTTTGGCTTGCTGCAAAAGACGCCCCCCAGCAACTATCGCGAGGTGACCGCTATCCTGCCCGGCGAGAAGTTCGCACTGGTGGTGACCTTCCTCTTCCCTGATGGCACTCCCAAATCTAAACTGGATGACATGACCGCTTTGTTGCGTTCCCTGCGTTTTCTGCCTCCGCAGCAGATGGTGAAGTGGCACACGGAGCGTATTACTGACCCCGAAGTGGGCATGGAAGCGGCAACCCTGCACATACCGGAAGGTTTCCAGTTTCAGGGTACGGTCATTCGTCAGCTCACAAAACGGTTACCGGTCGTGCGGCTCCAAAAAGGGGACAGCATCATCCGCACGGACCATATCGACGTACAGAGCTCGGTACTTCAGACCGGTTTCGGCGGCAACGGTTTCAGCCTCATTACGGTGAATGGGCAAAGCGCGCAGATACAACAGCCAGTATTCGCCCAGTCCGAAGATGACGTCATTCAGCTACTGCTGGCGCTATGGCAGGGCGAAACGGGGCAGAGCTGGACGTTGAAGGAAAAGAAACAGGTACCCATGACGCAGGAGGAGGCGCAACAGTTTGCTCAGGCACAGCAGATGGGCGCGCAGTCTATGGCGGCGATGGGCGCACAGGATGTATCCAACCCGCTCAAACTACAACTGATGGCGGAGTGCGGCTCGCTGAGACGGTGGGCGCTCATTCAGGGCAGCTTCGGTGCTTCAGGACGTTCGGACTGGGTGGCAAGCAGCCAGATGGGGCATATATCGCTCTCAGTGAACATGGTACAGGCTCCAATATCGGACTTTGAGTCCGTCGCTGCCCTTTTTGCTGGGATTCAGCACAGCTTGCGCGCTAATCCCACCCATGCCCTCTCCGCTCTGGAACGCTGGACCGCCGACAACAAGCAGCTGAATGACCTGGTGCGCCAGATGACCCAAGAGCATCGCGATTTCAACAGCAAAATGGCGACCACCTGGAGCAACCTGCTCAGCGATCAGACCTACGTCAAAGACCCGCAGACGAGCGAAATCTCGCGCGTGTACAAGCAATCCTGGGAGACAGGAGGCTTCTGGAGAGAACCTGTGTTCGGCGACGTCGTACTCAAAGGTGTAGCCGAGGGCAGCAAGCTGGAGCAAATGCTAAAGATGGAAGGCTGGAAGCGTTTGCAGGAATCCTTGGAAGGTTTTCCGAAGTGAAAGGGTAAAACGTTAGTATCGCTAAAGGAGATACACTGTCCTGCTAAAACATAGCGGTGGGGAATAGAGCCCAGACATATTTAGGAGGTTGCCGATGCTTGGGAGAGTGAACAAGATATCCGCAACGCTCAAGTATGGCTTGCTGTGTATTCTCATCGCCTTGGTTGTAGCCACAGGGCACGCCCAGGTGAACTTCCAGGTGTTAGGGCAGTACCCGGGTTTTTCTTTCCAGTCTGTCACCGTGCGCGATAACTACGCCTACGCCACAGGCGAAGGGTTTCTGCTCTCAACTTACAACATACTTGACCAGCAGCCTACCGGTGGGCGTGTTTCGGCGCCTTCGCCAGACATGTTTGGCTACCAGGTGGTGGTCGCGGGCAACTATGCCTACGTATTGACCGCTCGCAAGGGTTTGCCCGGCGGGTCTATCAAGATACTGGACGTCTCCGACCCTGCTTCCCCGCGAGTGGTGGGCAGCTATGGCAACACCAGCTACGACGGGTTGATTGTGAACGGCAACCTCGGTTATGTAGGCAGTGGGACACAGCTGCAGGTGTTGAACCTGAGTAACCCTGCCTCTCCCCAGCTGGTTCGCACCGTTTCTCTAACGGGCTCTCTGGCTGGCGACGGCGGCACGGTGGTGGGTAATCGGCTCTACCTATGCGAGGGACCTTCCGGGTTGAGCGTTTGGGACATCTCACAACCCGATAACCCGCAGCGTTTGGGTATCCTGGGTAATCTGGGTGTGGTGCGTTCCGTGCATGTATCGGGCAACTACGCCTTCGTGGCGGCGGGGCAGTGGCTTGGCGGCATTTCGGGGGGACTGCGCGTGGTCGACGTCTCCAACCCAGCCAACATGAGCGTTGTTGCTGAAGTACGCGAGGGTGACAATCCAACGTTTCCGCTGGTTCGGGTGGACAACTACCTGTATATGCCCATTATGGACTTCTCAGGGTATAGCATCGTTATCGACATTTCCAATCCCACTTCTCCCGGCATCCGGGGCTCGCTAGATGGTATGGTAGGGGGCGCAAATGTCGGCGCCAATCAATTGGTCAGCTACCGTACCTCTCGTCTGCAAGTTTGGGATATGACGAACCGCACTAATCCCACCTTAGTGAGAATATTCGCGGAGAGAGCACCTCAGGCGTTGGCATACGGTTCGGGCTTTGTGTTCACCGCGGAGGAAGGGCAGTTTGCGGTGTACGATGTGACCAACCCAGCGGCCATCACCTCCGCGGCAGTGCTGCCATTACCTAACGACCCCTCCAATGATCCCCGGGTGCGGGTGCAGAGCGGTCTGGCGGCAGTCTCGTATTCCATAGGCAGAGGCAAAGAGGTGACGCTAGTAGATGTCTCGAATCCTCGCGCCCCCTCCATCCTCAGCCATTACACACCCAACACCAACGTGTGGGGTATCACTTTACAGAACAACTGGCTAGTGGTAGCGCACAACGGCGGTTTCGATGTGGTGGACATCAGCAATCGCCTCGCACCGGTTCGGGTGTATCGCAAGGCGAGCAGTTGGTCGGACCGTCCCGCGGGAGTGGCTATCACTGGAGACTTGTTGTTGAGCGCGGACTATGACCGTGTGCTGCGCGTGTACGACTTCTCTAACCCTGCTGCACCCGTGCTGCGCGGGCAGGTCAGTGTGGCTTCTTCTTCGTATGTCGCCGACGTGGATGCCTCAGGCGGTGTGGCTATCGTGGTGCTCAGCAGTGGCGATGCGGTGGTGGTAGATATTTCCGACCCATCGCAGCCTCGCGTTGTGGCCAATTGGGACAATCCTCGCGCCGCGATGGCTTCTCCGCGCGTGCGCATCAGCGGCAACATGGCGTACGTCAGCGATGGACAGTCCCTGACGGCGTTTGACCTGTCGCGTCTGCCCGCTTTCGCTCCCGTTGCGGTGTGGGAAGGACCTGCCCGCGAAGCGGTTGCCTCCGGAGACATCGTGTACGTGGCGGCAGGTGCAGGGGGTCTGTATACGATGAGACGTGGCTTGCCCGAAGGTTCCTCCGACCTCCAGGTACGCTCATTACGCTTCAGCCCCTCTACGTCCGAAGACCTCATGGAAGGGGTCACATTACGGGTAGAGGCGGAGGTGTTCAATGCTGGTCCTGCAGCGACAGTATCTCCTGTGGTGCGTTTCACTCTTGGAAACCAGAGTGTAGATGCTTCGGTGCGTCGTTTAAGCTTAGGGTCTGGCGAGTCGGCTGTAGCGGTATCTTGGCTCGTCGCACATGCCGGCAGTGGGCGTAGCCTGCGAGCAACAGTAGACCCAGAACAGCAGATCAACGACCCCATCCGTACCAACAACACCATATCTGTTCCCTTCCCTGACCTTGATCTGCCTGATCTGGCGGTGACGAGCGTGCAGATTCAGCCGCAGGGCAGTTTAACGCAGGGAGATGAGTTTAGTGTACGTGCTCTTATACGCAACAGTGGCGGGGGAATAGCTCGTCCGTTCAGAGTACTGATGGAGTATGCGGGACGAACTGCCCTCAGCACCATCGATGGTTTGCGCGCGGGAGCGCAGACAGCCGTTAGCGCAACTTTCACTGCTGTGTCAGGACAGACACAGGTGCGGGTTAAGGTAGATGCGGATAACAGCATCCAGGAGAGCACAAAGGACAACAATGAGGTGGTGCAGAGCATACCGCCTATTGTGGCTCCTGACTTGGAGATAGTAGACCTCACCTTCGCGCCGGCACAACCCGACGAGGGCGATACCGTGCGCGTTACCGCCAGAGTGCGCAACAACGGTGCACCTCTTAAGGGCAACTTCGTAGTGGCGTTCTATGTGGATGACCGCCTGATTTATAACGAACCTTCGCCCCTGCCGAACCTAGGTACAGGCGAGGAGATGGAGGTAAGCCAACACTTCACCGTGACCTCCGAGGTGAGGCAGCTGCGAGCAGTCGTAGACCCCGCAAACCAGATATTCGAGACGGACGAGGATAACAATACACGCACTGTGCCTGTGCCTCAACCTCCTGCACCGGATCTGGAGGTGCGTAGTCTTACCTTTACCCAGCCGATGGAAGCAGGCACATGGCAAACGGCGCGTGCCGAGATTGCAAACAATGGTGGCACTGCGCGTAATGTCAAGGTTCAGTTTCTGGTGAATGGTACCCCGATCCGTACTGAAACTGTCGCTCGTATTAGCCGCTCGGCACCGGTCACGGTGCAGGCGAGCTGGATGGTTCGAGCGGGGACGCGCGAAGTGAAAGTGGTGGTAGATCCCAATGAACAAACCGCCGACCCGCAGCGAAGCAATAATGTTCGCTCTGAGAGAGTGGACGTGCCCACAGCAGACGTGGCTGTAGAATCGGTTCAGCTGCCGTCTGCAGATACTGAACTGATCGTGGGCGAGTATCCTTTGACTGGGCAGATACCCGTGCGCGTTTCTGTGCTCAACAACAGTGATGTGGGAAGTGGGAGCATCGATATTGGGATCTTTGCCGACGGAAGTTATGTCGCAGGGAGAACCATTAGTGTTGCAGGGCGTGAGCAGCAGCAGATAGAGGTGTATGTACCCTTACGCGATCTGATTGGCAAATCGCAACTGCGCGTGGTGGCCGATGTCAATAATGTGTTGCTGGAGCCCAACAAACGAGACAATGAGAAAACGGTGCCCATTCCTCGATGGCGATTGCCAGACCTGGAAGTGGTAGATGTTACGTGGACACCACAGGAGTTTCGCGTCGGCCAGACCGTTTACTTCAATGTCACCGTGCGCAACCGCGGTGAGGGACGATACGGCATTGTGGCGTGGGGTGGACAGCAACAGCAAATACCTGTATCTTTATCTATCGGTAGTGAGATGGTGGCAACAAAACAGCTGGTGGGTGTGCTACAGCCAGGTGCCTCTCAGACGGTGCAGATACCGTGGGTGGTTTACCCGATAGATAATCCGGAGATAACAGTGACGGTCGACTCACAGGACTGGTTGCCCGAATCGGACGAGAACAACAACACCCTACGCAAACCGATGCCGGTGCGCTTATCTGCCCCAGACTTTGCCGTGACCGATGTGCAGGTGTCGCCGACAACAGGTTTGAACGTAGGCGACCCAGTTACTATTCGCGCCTCGGTAGCCAGTGTGAGTGGCGCATACGATGGACTGGCTGATCTGCAAGTTTATGCTTATGTGGATGGGAATAATATCGGCTCTCAGACTGTCAGTCTGCGTTCGGGCGAGGAAAAGCAGATAGAGTTCACGTGGCGGGCATTGCCTGGTGCAGCACACGACGTACGTATCACATTGGCAAAACATGTCTGGGAGGTAAACGAACAGAACAATACTCTACAGATCACGGTGCCGATGCAGACGCAGCCTGTAGACCTTGTAGTGGAGCAGATTAGTGATTCCCTGCCCAGCCAGCTGGTAGAAGGTGATACGGTAACGACACACGTGCGCGTGCGCAACGCCGGCAGCGGGGATGTGCGCCTGCCTTTTGATGTGGTTCTCTTGGTGAACGGCGGTTGGGTTGGTCAACAGCGGGTAGACAACCTGGCAGCTGGAGAGAGCAGAGATCTGACCTTTACCTGGAACGCCTACCGTACCGAAAAACTCACCATTCGGGCTGTGGTGGATGCTGCAGGCAACGTGCCCGAATCAGACGAAACTAACAATTCTCTCTCACGGGAGATATCTACGCGCGTTGTTGCGCGCTCAGAAGTGCAAACTCAGATACAGCCGCTGGGCCTGCGGGCGGCCGCTGGAGCTACTGTGTCGTACCAGATTACGTTGAACAACTACACTAACCAATCACGGACCGTGCGTCCGCAGGTAATGGGGTTGGACGGCTTGCAGGTATCCTTGCAACCTGCAGCAGTGACCTTGCAGCCGTGGGCTAGTTCGCAGCATGTTCTACAGGTGCAGGTGCCCGCCGACGCCTCTGTGGGCGTACACGAGTTTACCCTGCGTCTTACCAACGAGGACGACACCGTTGTGACGGAACGCTCTGTCTCGCTCGAGATTACCCGTGAGCCGCAGATTGCGGATCTTTTACCAGCGAATGGCACGCGCACGGGCAATACCAGTGTGGTGTTCACCTGGCGCACCGATGTTTTCTCCAGCAGCGAGGTGTTCCTGCGCGCAGAGGACGAAACAACCTATCGTTCCTTCACCGGATCGGACGGCACCGATCATCAGGTACGAGTAGATGGTTTGCAGCGCGGTAAGACCTATCGATTTTATGTGGTGAGCCGTACGCCGCAGGGTACAGCCCAGAGCGAAGAGCGCAGGCTTAGCGTCACCGAAGCGGTGGCATTTGCACAAAGAGAATACCGGTTCACGGTAGATAAAGACTTTGATCAGCGAGTGCGGCTACAAGTGCGTAACCTGTCCAGTAGTCCTCAAACAGCCCGGGTGGAGCTGGTGAATCCGTACGAGGACGTACCTGCCGGCTTCATCGGTGCAGGGGGAGACACCCCGGTAAATCTGCAGGCGAACGACACTCAGGAAGTCACTCTCGCTTTACACTTCCAGAACGCCACGCGCAACCGGTATACCTTCATTGCGCGTCTTCATAGCGGAGAAGGCGCAGACACTTCGGTAGACGAGGTGCCTGTCCAGGTCGCTGTGGATGACACGGTAGATATTGAGGTGCAGGACCTCGGCACCGACCCTGTCACACTCCAGAAGACTATCCGCATCGTCAACCGGCGCAATAAGCCAGTAGCAGGGCTTACGCTACAATTGAGCGAGTCGCTACGGGGGCAGGTGGCGATGGATAAGGAACTGCAAGGTTTTCGCCTTGAACCATATGAGTCAATAACGGTGCGCATTCAACCGACTTTTGCCATCCAGATTAGCCGTTATCCGGAGATTCAATCACGCCTCGCTCCCGGGCGAGCGGTATTGTTGGATATCCCTGAGGCACGCCAACAACTACGTCGCCAAAGGCAAGGCAGTGTGCTGGTGGTGGATAAAATGAATCGGGTTCAGGCAGAGTTGCATAATGTGGACTTCACCCCACCAGCGGGTAAGCAGCTGTATGCTGTGCGACTAGACAACCGTATCCTGGAATACCTGAACCAGGCGGCCTCTTGTAGCAATCAGGGGCGCATCAACATCCCCTTCTCTGTGCAGCCCAACGAGCCGGGTGACCCCTTCTTACTAGTGGATATGCGTCCGGCTAAGGGATGGTCCTATGACCAGATCGCTCCCCAGAGCGCCTACTTCTACGTGAATGGCTATCTAGTGGGCAAACTGGAGAACACAGTGCCTAACGGACTGTATACCTTTGATGTGCCGGCGGAATATTTGAAGTTAGGCGATTTCCCGACGGTGAACACTGTAACGATGACTTGGAGTTTGCCCAATGGCGGGCATTTCCTGCAGGTGGCAAATGTCAAGCTGGTCATCTTTGCTAAGCGGATGGTGCAATATGTTGCTGCTGAAAGTGAAGACGAAGCCCTAAGAATCGCCCAAAACCAACCGTTCTTTGAAAGGCATGATGATCCGTGTTTGGACAAACTCGCTACTTTCCTTATGAATAGCAAGACTGATGAAAAAGGTATACCATGGAGAAACCCTAGGATGATACATGTCCCTGTTTTGGCTGGTATTCTTACAGATGCAGCGGATTCGCCATATTGTCTCATGGGCAAGGGCAGTCCTTTCGCAGACTATGCTTGCGGCGGATACCAGGGGCGTATCCTTAATGAAGGCTTCATATATTATCTAGAAAATCAACCCGGATTACGCGATTGTTTATTGGACGAAAATGGTCGTCCTAAGATACTCTTCTATCCCATTCAAGGATTTGGAGGGATGCACCAAGCAGTTTTGGCAGTTGACAGAAGCGAACTGGAACGGCTTAGGGTCAAGCATCCGTTTAAAACAAGACCAGATGGAAGACCTGGTGGATTGCTTGGTGGTATACAGGGCAAAGTGATTGATCCATGGTACACACAAGATATGAAAATATACGATGCTCAAAAATGGTTTCTGTGGAATGCCGGCGCGTTTAGCGATCTTTACCGAAATAATTGGGATATGGAGAGGGGACGGCCACCCGTGTGGAAACCTCCTCAGGAGAGAACCCGCCAAGATTTCGGAGGAAATCAAGGGAATCCTTATTTGACAGAGCCGTATCATTTTATGGCTGTGGCTACAGGTAGAGTGGGCTTTCTGCTCTCCGATGAGCAGGGGCACAGAGCAGGTTTTATCGGCTTGGGTGAATTCGTCAACGACTACGGTGCCTATGCCAATATCGTATATGTAGAGTTTGACGACGGAAAGAGGATATCGTTTGCTGGCATGCTCGGTCGCACGCCGCGCAATTATACTATCCGTTTGGTGCCAATGCATCCGGAAGAGACCAAGACCGACCTGGTTGTAGCATGGTTAGGTACGGATGGCGAGTACCACTTGGTGGAGTATCGCGATGTAAATGTAACCTCCTTTGGGCGGCAGGGGGGCGGCCAAGCCACTTTGCAAATAGACCAGGCAGGCCATGTCCCCACCTTACAAGACGCTAACGGCAACACAGTGTATCCTGATACCACTAGCCAACAAGCGCTGGCGACGTCTTCATCCGATATTAGCCAGACACGGTCTGTGTTATTGCCTGCAGGCTTGCAGCTGGTGGCTCTGCCTGTGGTGAACGAGGAGACACCGATGGCAGGCTTGTTGGAACAAGGGCAGGCTGCTCGTTGGAATCCGGATAAGCCAGGCGCTAACAAGTATGAGGCGTTCCCCTATCCGTATGCCAGCACAGCACGGCGCGGTGCGGGATACTGGATGAAGTTGAATCGTAGCACACCTGTTACTGTCACAGTACCCACTGTGGAGTTGCAACCTTACGTGATTACCCTGCGGGCTGGCTGGAATATGATAGGCAACCCCTACACTGAGCCGGTACAATGGGATATCAACGCAATTCGCGTGCGCAAAGACAATATGGAGTTATCGCTGGCACAGGCGGAGACACAGGGATGGGTAGAAGGCTATGCCTGGCGATGGGATGGTAGCACTTACCGGCTGGTATACAGCGCAGGCGTGCCGTTACCTAACGTGGACGAAGCTCTACCAGCATGGTCGGGTGCGTGGGTGTTCGCCTACCAGCCGTGCGATCTAATTCTGCCGGTGCCTCAGGGTGTCGCTGCCGAGATGACTCGCAAGCACAGCGCTGTGCCTACCGGAGCATGGAGTCTCTCACTGCAGGTCAGATTAAATGGCAGCACCAGTGAGACAATTATCGGCTACTTGCCAACGGGGCGAGGTTTAAGTGTGGGCATACCGCCCCTACCGCCTGGCGCAAGAGAAGGTGTACAGATAATGGCGGTTCATAATGGACAGCCTCTGGCTGCAGAGCTGCGCAGCGGTACACGCGAGGTGTGGGATATCGAAGTGCATGTGCCTCCAGGCGGTGGAGAGGAGCGTGCTACCTTGTGGTGGCAGAACGTGCATCGCGCGCCGCGAGGGGTTAACCCTGTGCTGGTGGACCTGCAGACGGGCGAGCGCAAGTTCTTGCGCCATACCAGCTCGCACACCTTCGCGGTGAGCAGGCAAGGCGGCGTGTACCGCTTCCGCGTGGAACTGCTGCCGATGGGTGACCTGTTGCGCATCACGGGCGTGCGCGTCAGCGGTGGGCGATCGCAGGGCACTTACACCGTTGCCTTCAACGTGAACGCAGGGGCGCAGGTAGAGGTCACCGTGCTGTCCGCAGGTAGACCGGTGCGCAAACTGATGCAGACGGTGACGCGCTCCGCCGGCGTGCAACAGGTGAGCTGGGATGGTCGCGATGCCGGCGGTGTGGCGTTGCCTGCCGGGGCGTACATGGTGGAAGTGAAGGCAATCGGTGCAGACGGTCAGGTGGCGCGAGTGAGCGTGCCCATCGTGCTAACGCGGTAAGGAGGTGCAGCGATGCGAATATGCAGAGCCTTGCTGGGGTTGTGTGTGCTGGGAACTGGCATCGTTGCCCTGACGGCATGCGGCGGGGGAGGAGGAGTTGGAGATAGCGTGCCGCCCATCATCAGCAACCTGCAGACGCGCTACGAGGGCAACTCCCTGGTAGTCCAGGCAGATATTGTGGATGCCGACACAGGCGTACAGCGGGCATGGGTGGTGCGCAAAGGGTTGAACGCTTCACAGGGGGAAGTGGAGATGCAACAGGTTTCCGGTACAAACACCTATCGTGCCACCATCGCCGATGCCACATCGCGGGTGCAGGTGAAGGCGCAGGACCGTGCAGGCAATGTGGCGCAGACGGAGGAGACGCGCGTTTCGCCTCCACCGCCGCCGTTCGAGCCGTAAACCGTTGCCTGCTCCGTGCGCTCTGTGCTATCATAAAGTGGTAGCATTCTTTCGTCAACGGAGTAGGCAATGGAACCTCTGATATACGAAATCTCCTCGCCGGGCAGGTGCGGCGTCAACTTGCCAGGGTGTGACGTGCCGGAGCGTCCAGCAGAAGAGCTGCTGGGCTCAGCGAACCTGCGAGAGGATTTGCCCCTTCCTGAGGTGAGCGAACTGGATGTCGTCCGGCACTTCGTGCGCCTTTCCCAACGTAATTACGGCATCGAGGTGGGCTTCTATCCGCTTGGCTCGTGCACGATGAAATACAACCCCCGCGTGCATGAGAAGGTGGCTTCCCTGCCGAACTTCACCCGACTGCACCCACTGCAACCTGAATCCACCGTACAGGGCGCGTTGCAGCTGCTGTGGGAACTGCAGCAGTATCTGGGTGAAATCGCCGGGATGGATGCGGTGACCCTGCAGCCTGCAGCGGGCGCACATGGTGAAATCCTGAGCCTGATGATTTTCAAGGCATACCACGCCAGCCGAGGTGACGCGGACCGGCGCAAGGTGGTGCTGATTCCCGACTCAGCGCACGGCACGAACCCGGCGTCGGCGGCGTCCTGCGGTTTCACGGTGCGCACTCTTCCTTCCGACGAGCGGGGTTGCATTGACTTGAAAGCGCTGCGTGAGGCGGTGGGAGCAGATACCGTCGGTCTCATGCTGACCAATCCCAACACTTTAGGGCTCTTTGAGACGCAAGTGCGCGAGGTGTGCGAGGTGGTGCATGAGGCGGGCGGGCTGGTGTACTGCGACGGCGCGAACATGAACGCCCTGCTGGGCATTGCGCGACCGGGAGACATGGGATTCGACGCGGTGCACTTCAATCTGCATAAGACCTTTTCCACACCGCACGGCGGAGGCGGACCGGGGGCGGGTGCGATTGCGGTCAAAGCCTTTTTGGAGCCTTTCCTGCCGGTGCCGGTGGTCACCCGTCGTGTTGACGGTAGCTTCGCCCTGGACTACGACCGCCCGCAGAGCATCGGGCGCATCCACTCCTTCTATGGCAACTTTCTGAACGCGGTACGCGCCTATGCCTACATCCGCACGCTGGGACCCGAGGGGCTGCGCGCCGTCGCCGAGCACGCGGTGCTCAACGCCAATTATCTGCGGGTCAAGCTGCAAGATATTCTGCCCGCCGCTTACGACCGGATATGTATGCACGAGTGCGTGCTCACCGCCCAGCGTTGCAAGACGGAATACGGCATACGCGCATTGGACATCGCCAAGCGGTTAATAGACTACGGCTTCCATCCGCCCACCATCTACTTCCCGCTGATTGTGCCTGAGGCGTTGATGATTGAGCCAACGGAGACCGAGAGCGTGGAGACACTGGACGCTTTCGTGGACGCCTTGCACCGAATTGTGGAAGAGGCACGCGAAAATCCGGAACTGCTACACGATGCGCCACACCATACCCCGGTGCGTCGGCTGGACGAGGCAAAAGCGGCGAAGGAGTTGTGCGTGTGCTGGCATCCTGGCGACTGATTCGGGACGAGGCGGGCGAGGCAGCATGGAACATGGCGGTGGATGAGGCGATACTGGAGGCGGTCATTGCAGGTGAACAGCCTCCCACCGTACGCTTCTATCGCTGGGCAAAGCCGTCCGTGTCGCTTGGGCGATTTCAGCAGAGGGAGAAGGTGCTCGACCTCGCCCGGTGTCGCGAACGAGGTGTACAGGTGGTGCAGCGGCTAACAGGCGGCAAGGCGGTATTGCACGGGCATGACCTCACCCTGTGCGTTGTTGCTCCTCTGCGTTTTTTCGCTCCGGCGCACCGCGTGCTGGACGTGCATCACCGACTGGTGCGCGCCCTGGCGAGAGGCTTTCGAACTCTGGGGGTCGTTAGCCGTCCCGTCTCTCGCATCGATGTGCGCGCCCTGCGAGGTTCACACGCCGGTTGTTTCGAGCACCCTCTGCCCGGCGACCTGACCACCCCGGAAGGCATTAAGCTGGTCGGCGGTGCACAGTACCGACGGGCAGAGGTGGTGATGGAGCAGATGAGCATACCTACCGACCCCCTGCCCGACGCGCTGAGGGGCTGTTTGCAGCCATGGAGCGAGCCTGCACCCTCGCCGTTGCTGGGCGTTTCGGAGGAGGAGTTGATAGATGCGCTCGCGGAAGGCTTTACCAGCGAGTTCGGTATAGAGTGGCAAGATGCCCCCTTGAGCGATGTCGAGGTTGTCCGGGCGCAACAGCTACTGGTGAGGTATCGTTGACAGCCGGTGGTTCGCCAAATCCCCCCGACCCTTTCCCGACAAGGGAAGTGGGCGTTCGATGCAAGACACCCCTCTCCTTGCAGGAGAGGGGACGGGGGAGAGGTTCAACCTTCCTTCAAAAATTTTCCCCACACCCCCGCAAAAACGCTTGACAACCATGTAGGAAGGTTCTATATT
>JBMFOT010000060.1:0-21552 GCA_049969495.1 Armatimonadota bacterium | reverse complement strand
TAACAACCAGCGACAAGGTAACGACAAGAGAACCTCCAGTATACCCGCTTGCAGGAAATCTATCAGCACGTTGGAATAACGATCAACATATCCTCGGCAGTTGCTCGCCGCTGAGCATGTCCACCACACGCGAAGTGCCGATGACGCTGCGTAACACCACCGTGCCCCTCGGTGAGTCGGTGACCTCGCCCACTACCTGCGCCCTTGCGCACACCTCAAACCGCCGCAGCACTTCCACCGCCTGTTCTGCCTGCGATGCGGGCACAAACGCTACAAACCGCCCTTCGTTGGCAACGTACAGCGGGTCAAAACCCAGAATCTCACACGCGCCGCGCACATCCTCACGAACGGGGATGTGTGATTCCTCCAGCTGGATACCTACCTGTGCGCTTTCGGCGATTTCTACCACCGCACTCGCCAGTCCGCCTCGCGTCAGGTCACGCAGACAGTGTACTTCGATATTGCCTTCTATCAACGCCAGCACCGGCTCCGCCAGCGGGGCACAGTCGCTCTCAATCGCGCCCTCGAACTCCAGCCCCTCGCGCACCGCCATCACCGCGATGCCGTGCCTGCCGATGTCCCCGCTCAGAATCACCGCATCGCCTGCTCGCACCGACTGCGGCGCGATAAGCAGCTCATGTTCTATTACCCCTACGCCAGAAGTGTTCAGGAACACGCCATCGCCCTTACCCCGGTCCACCACCTTCGTATCGCCGGTGACAATCTGCACCCCTGTCGTCTGAGCTGCCTCGTGGATGGAGAGCACGACCTGCCACAGCGTCTCCATCGGCAGACCCTCTTCCAGAATCATGCCTAGGCTGAGATACAGTGGGCGTGCCCCGCTCATCGCGAGGTCGTTCACCGTGCCATACACTGCCAGCTTGCCGATGTCTCCGCCCGGAAAGAAGAGCGGGCGCACCACGTACGAGTCGGTAGTGAAGGCGAGGCGCGCAGTGGGCAGTTGTAGCCGCGCGCTGTCGTGACGTGTGCGTAGATTGTCGTTGCCGAAGGTGGCGACGAACATCTTTTCGATGAGCTGGTGCATCAGCCTGCCGCCGCCCCCATGTGCCATCACCACTGCAGGGTACTGCTGGATGGGGATGGGACAGGTCAGCTGGAAACTGGATGCGGATGAACTGGACATCGCTTCTGTACCTCCTGATAGGTCGGTTCACTCCGTACGAGACTTTGTTTTCATCCGGTCGCTGCTGAGTGGTCGGTACCCTTTCGTACCGACATGCCCCCCTGAGATAGTATACCGCCCTTTCCGATAATACCCAGTGTATGAAGTCCCTGATGGATGTCATGGCTATCGCTATCGGTGCTGTGCTGATGCTCTGGGCGATTGCCAGAGCATGGGGTATGCGCCACGCAGTGCATCAGGCAGGATACTGCGCTCTGCTTCGCGTGCTGTTGGCGCTGATGACCTTCTTCTTTTTAGGCTACCTGTTTAGCATCTGGGCTATTGTAGCACAACATTCTGAATGGCTGCACTCCATCGTGGCATTTATCTTCCTGTTCGGCAGTGTTTTTGTGCTGCTCACTGTGTGGTTAGCGCACAGTACCTCCGGTAAACTGCGTGAGTACAGCCAGCATCTGGAGCGTCTGGTGGAGGAGCGCACCGAGCATTTGCAGATTGCCCTCCGAGAGCAGGAAACCGCCCGCCGCTACTTTAGCCAGTTGTTTGAAGGCTTGCCAGTTGCCTGTTTTACCTACAACCCGGATGGTATCATCCGCGATTGGAACACCGAGGCAGAGAGGCTGTACGGTTTCAGTGCTGAGGAAGCGGTCGGTAAGAGCATCTATGAGCTCTTCTGCCGTCCGGAAGATGTGGAACCGACGCGACAGATGGTTCAGCGTGTGTTCGCAGGCGAGGCATTCCGCGAGATAGAGTGGCAGGATGTGACCAAAAGCGGGGAAGTGCGCTGGGTGTTGTGCAACACCTTCCCGCTGACCGATGTAGGAGGCAACGTGGTGGGTGCTATCAGTGCGAACGTCGACATTACCGAACGCAAAAACCAACAGCGGCTGATTGAGGCACAGCGCGATGAGCTGGAAGCACAAAATGAGAGCCTTCAGCAGATTACCAGCCGACTGGCAGAGGCGAACGCACAGATGGAACGCATGGCAGCGACAGACGGTCTTACCGGCTTGCCCAACCACCGTGTCTTTCGTGAGAGGCTCTGGCGTGAGTTTCTGTGGTCATTAGAGCACGACCGTCCGTTGTCGGTGCTGCTGCTGGACATAGACCATTTCAAGCAGTTCAACGACACCTACGGGCATCAAGCAGGCGACGAGGTGTTGCGCAAGGTGGCGTCCGTCCTGCAAGGATGCTGTGAGGGTACGTCGTTTCTTGCTCGCTATGGCGGGGAAGAGTTTGTTGCCATCTTGCCGGATATGGACGAGCGCACGGCGCTGCAATTCGCGGAAAATCTTCGGCGGGTCATTGCGGATACGCCTTGCTGCTACCGCCAGATTACTGCTAGCGTTGGTGTCTCGACGGTTGCTTTACATACGCTGAACCCTGATAGCCTGATAGAGGAGGCAGACCAGGCACTGTACGTCTCGAAGCGTCACGGCCGTAATCGCGTGACACATGCCTTCAACGAGGGTATTCGCATTACCGACATTCCTGCCGATGAGTGGGATGACCGCGTTCAGCAGGCGATACGCGATGGAGGCGGATATGCTGCACAACAGGTCATCAGCCAAATGATTTACGACCTTTTGCAACAGATGCGCCGTGCTCGCTGTGCGGTGAAGAGCGGAACCGCCGATCGGTGCTTGCGTGACGGGGACTGTCGGTTTAAGACGTGGAGTGAATACGCCGCAGGATGCACTAGCTTCTCCGACAGCCACCTGCAGGGTCTGTTCGAATTACACGAACAGTTTCACCTGTTGTTGAGGTGGGTGCAGGAGGAACTTTCTCCAGAGGCATTGGCACGGCTACAGCATTGCGGTCAGCAGCTCGTGTGCGCTTTCGAGGAGGTGCTGGCAGCTATCCCGCGCGCGGCTTAGCCTCGCGCCGATACTTGAAGTACGCCGCGCACGCACCTTCGGAAGAGACCATCGTGGCGCCCAGAGGATGCTCCGGCGTACATCTGGTGCCGAAGGCTGGACAGTCGTAGGGCTTCTTCGTTCCCTGCAGTATCAGTCCACTGATACACTCAGAGGCTTCTTCCACACTGCCTGTGGTGAGCGTGAACCGTCGCTCGGCATCGTACTCCCAGTACGGTTCGCGCAAGCCCAGTCCACTCTGCGGTATCTCACCGATGCCGCGCCACTTGCGCGGAACCACCTCGAACACCTCACGTATCAGCTCCTGCGCGGGGCGATTCCCCTCACGACGCACCGAGCGGGCGTACTGGTTCTCTACCTCCGCGCGCCCCTCCTCCAGCTGCCTCACGCACATATACACGCCCTGTAAGATGTCCAAAGGCTCAAAACCAGTAACTACGATGGGCACATGGTACTTCTTCGCAATCGGCTCATACTCGGTATAGCCCATCACGGTGCACACATGCCCCGCCGCCAGAAAGCCCTGCACGCGGTTTCGGGGTGAGCTCAGAATCGCCTCTATCGCAGGGGGAACCAGCACATGCGAGACGAGAATGGAGAAGTTCCGAATACCCTTCTGCTTCGCCTGATATACTGCCATCGCGTTGGCGGGGGCAGTGGTCTCGAAGCCGACCGCAAAGAAGACCACCTGTCTGTCGGGGTGTTTGATTGCCAGCTGCAGAGCGTCCAGAGGGGAATACACGATGCGCACGTCCCCGCCCGCCGCTTTGGCGGAGAGCAGGTCGCCCTTGGTGCCCGGCACGCGCAACATGTCCCCGAACGAGCAGAAGATAACCTCCGGGCGCAATGCCAGCTCCACCGCCTTGTCTATCAGCTCCACCGGCGTCACACATACCGGACAGCCCGGACCGTGCAGCAGGGTAATCTGTGGAGGCAGCAGCTCGTCGATGCCGAACTTCATGATGGCGTGTGTCTGTCCGCCACAGATTTCCATAATGGTCCACTCGCGCGTGACCGTTTGACGAATGGCTTCTGCGAAACGCCGGGCAGCTTCGGCGTCGCGATACTCTTCGATGAACCTCATGCGGGTTGCTCCTGCAGCTCGCCCATCTCCTCCATCTGGCGAAGGTATTCAAACACTTCCTGTGCTTCCTTCTCGTCCACGATGCTGATCGCAAAGCCTACATGCACTATCACGTAATCGCCCACTTTCGCCTCGGGCACGTAGGCGAGGTTCACCTCTTTCACTATCCCGCCAAAGCTCACCTTACCCATGCGGGTGAGCGGGTCGTCTCCTTCGATGCTGAGTATCTGCCCCGGTATCGCCAGACACATTGGTTTTGTCCTCCAGGTGGATTGGTACTGAGAGCGTTCGGAAACTTATCCAACCGGTAGTGCCTGCTGGTGCAGCATATCACTTTATTGATAGGGACGACAAGAAATCCTGACAAAGTGTCCGAACCACTGAACCTCTCCCTTCGTAGGGAAGGGGGGATAGGTTGCCCCCATCTCTCCCCTGCAGAGTATACTGGCTTCCCGGTTTCCGAATGCTTTCTGGCACTAGTATACCACGATGGGAGTGAAGAGTGTAACTGCACGAGGTGGAAATCATACGTTTCGCAGCGTAGGAGTGGTTCTATACGTCAATCACTCTCCGAACGCCCCACAGGATGGAACGGTAGTACGGTTCATCCAGAGGGGTGATGTTCACGCCGACGCCGCCGGAGGAGTGGATGAAATGCTCGCCGTCGACAATCATTCCTACATGCGTAATGGTGCGTCGGTGCTGGTCGTTGCCGCCTGCGAAGAAGATGAGGTCGCCCGGTTGCACGTCAGCGAGAGATACTTCGATGGTGCGATCGAACTCTGCCTGTAGGTCGGCGTCGCGGGGGATAACCAGCCCGCACATTCGGTACACTAGCTGCACGAAGCCCGAGCAGTCTAACCCAAAGGGGGAGCTGCCGCCCCATAGGTACGGCACGCCCAGCAATCGTTTGGCGGTGTATACCAGCGCGTTCTGCCAGCCTGCACGAGGCACCACATACCGCTCGGTGCTTTCTCCCCGCGAAATCACCATGCCCTCCACCCGCAACGAACCGATGCGCGTGACCGTCACCCATTGCGAGGTCACATCCTGCACCGATACCCAGCCTTCGCATCCATCGGGCAGGCGCACGTGCAGCCAATCGCCATGCCATTCCAGTCCCTCCAGCCATGCACTCATTGGGGCGATGGTGAGATGTGGGGCCTGGATATCCGGTTTCTCGCGCACAAACGCCCACAGCGCGTTCACGCGGTAAGCCTGTCCCTGCGTGGGGTATTCTTCATCTTCGCCCAGCAGTCGAACCTGCTTCCTCCGTACCCATCCTGTGTAGTTATCATCGGTTTGCACCTTCAGCCAGTTCTCTTCAGGAGCGGGCGGAGTGGAAAGAAGCAGGGTGTGCCCGAGTATCGTTTGCGATACCTGCTCACTCTCGCCGTTGGGCTGGGCGTGCATTTTCACCACGTTGTGAACGACAACCGCTCTGGGCAAGCTCGAACCTCTCAAAATACCGTATTTTATACAGCTATCGGGCTGGGCGGAATGTCCTATGATAAGGATGGCTACGCGCCACGCAGCCGATGCGGTGGGCGGGACAGCGGAAGAGCCGGTGGAGAACGTCGGGCGCCGCCGTCCCGCCCCTTTTTCGTTTGTTTAGAACGCGAAGAAGTCGGCGATGCGCTGGGCAAGGAACAGGTCGCCGTCCACCAGCAGTTGTCCGCTCATGTAAGCCTGGTCAGCTGCCATCCTGCCCTCCACAACAGCGAGGAAGGTCTGGGCGTTGGTGTTCACGGTGACGTCCGCCTGCACACCGGACGCGCCTTTGCGGATGGTGCATTTGCCGTCGGCGATCACGATTTCCCACACGCCGCCACCTTCACCGGTGATATTGAAACGGTACGTTACCTTCGCCCCTTGCGCCCGCTCGGGACGGAAGCGCGACGGCAGAGCGTCAAAGAAAGCAGCTACCTTCGATACAGCGGTAGTCGGTGGCGATTGCTGTGCCATAGCGAGGAGCTTATCGGTAACCACGCGCCCCGCTTTCTCACCGATGCTCATGCTGGTTTCGTAGCTGTACAGCGGCAGTCCGTAGTCTGCTTCGGTGAGGATATAGCCCAGCTCGTCGTTCGCCAGGCCGATGACCAGTTTGGGGTTGCCCTTCATGTGTCGCTTGAGCTGGAAGCCGAGATTGGGCAGAGCCTCGCCGGGGATGGTGACCATCTCCACCGGTCCCAGCGTGACGTGCATCACTTCGGTGGTGACCTCGTCGGTTTGCAGTACCGGCTCAGGGAAGATGCCTGCCTGCGCAGCCTGCTTGAACTTCTCGTTCTCCAGCGGGATGGTGACCTCGGCTCGCTGAACGGCAAGAGGGGCTTCTCTCAGGGTAGTGGCGTTTTTCAGCGCGTTGAGCGCGGCTTGCCCCAGCGCGTTACCCACGCGCTCGCACTCTCTCCAGTCGTTGCCGGGCGAGTCCACAGTGACCATGCCCCCCTGTGCGCCGTTCAGGAAGAGAGCGATACCGCCTTCTGAGCCCTCGATGGTCTGGCGCATATAGTGCACGATGTCGGAAGTGAGCGAGCGGATGTTCATCAGCTCGGGGTGCACTGCGTAGTTCACGATGGTAGCGATGGTTTTGTTGTCGTTGGCGTTGCGCAGTTGGAGAACCGCAATAGAAGTATCTAGTATCTCCGCGACGCGCACGTTGCGCGAGACGCCCGTCACGCCCTCCGCGCTGGCAACACGTAGCACCGCCGGCTGCAGGTTTTTCGCTGCCTCCTCGATGGCGTCCGCCACCTTTTGTTTCATCTGGGCGTACCACTCTTTATCCACGCCCGACACACCCTGCTCCGGCTGTCCCCAGAGGCCGATACTATCGGGACCGCTGTGCGTGTGGGTCGCTGCGATGATGATGTTGTCTGCAGGCACAGAGGTGACTTTACTGCGAATATCCTTGACCGCAGGGTTCAGCAACCCGATCAAATCGCAGGAGACGATAGCCATTTTGGTATCGCCAGCCTGAATAACCACCGCACTGGCGTACACGTCGTCATGCACCTCTTCAGCACGGCGGTTTGCGCTGTATCCTGCCAGATAGGGCAGTTTATCCGGGGTTATCCTGACCCGAGCGGCTCCCGCTTGCAGCGACTGCGCCCACGACGCAGACAGCGACAGGAGCACGCACAGCAAGGCTGACACAAGCATCGAAGCCAGATGCAACATCGATTCTATCCCTCCCCTTCCTCGCATGAGGATGTGTTTCTCCTATGGCGATTTCGCCAGTTGTAGCCCGAATCCTGCCTTTACGTCATATTTTCCTCCGCCAGCAGCTGCAGCTGGGTTTGCCACTCGCCCGGATGGAAGGCGTCGACTCTGCCATCCGCATAACCGATGAAAGCGGGTGCCTCTGCAGGCTGTCCGCTCTCGTCGAAGGCGAGGACGGTGATCTTGCCGGTATCCTCTTTGAGCTCGATGTACAGATACGCACCGCAGTACATGCTGAGGTCCGAGCGGGGAACCCATGTACCATGCTGGTGTACCACCTTGCGGGCGAGGGTGTAAATTCGCCGTGCTTCTTCAGGGTTGAGGGCATTCATCGCAGCACCTCTCCGGGTTTGTTGTGAGGCACTTATGGTACTTTGCCTCTAGGATACTTTGTCAGAGCGTGGGAAAAAACCTGCCAGCACCGGTGCGGCGACGAATACTATCCATGCCAATCCGTTTCATCTGTGAGCATCCGTGTCCCCTCCCTGCAGGATTCGGATTGGGGTAGACTGAATCGGCAAAGGGAAATCGCGAACGAGGTGTTTCATGCGCTGCGCTGAGCATTGCGAGGTGGTTGCGAACCGACCAGTAGCGACCAACCAGTTTGAGATAGAAATCCATTGCCCGACGGTTGCCCTGCACGCACAGCCCGGGCAGTTTGTGCAGATGCGCGTGCAAGGCGGTTACGAGCCGTTGTTCAGCCGACCGTTCAGCGTGTTCCGCAGGTTCCCCGAGCGAGGCAACTTCTCGGTGGTTTATCTGGTGCGGGGCACGTTTACCCAGATGCTCGCCCGCAAGCAGCCGGGGGAGAGCGTGTTCGTGGTGGGACCGCTGGGGAATCGGTTTCTCGTAGCCCAGCCTGCAAACGAGGTACTGCACGTGCTGGTAGCGGGTGGGGTCGGCACGCCGCCGCTGTACCTGCTGGCGGAGGAGCTGGTTCAAATCGGCGTACCGCGCCAAAAAATCGTGGTGGTCAATGGGGCGCGTCGACAGGACCTGCTGGTGTGTCAGGAGCATTTCGCAGAGTTAGGCGTTCGCCTGTGGACGGTAACCGAGGATGGCAGCGCCGGGGCAAAGGGCAAGGTCACCGATGCGCTGAAGGCGTTGCACGAGCGGGGCGAGTTGTCCGGTAACCGCTGTCAAGTGTACACCTGCGGACCCACCGCAATGCTGGAGGCGGTAGCGAGATTCGCTCAGAAGCACAACCTGCCCTGTCAGGTATCGATGGAGACGCTGATGCCGTGCGGACTGGGGGTGTGTTTGGGATGCGCGGTGAAAGTGCACACCGCCGACGGCACAGATTATAAGCGGGCGTGTGTGGACGGCCCCATTTTTGACGCGACGGAGGTGGTGTGGGGATGAGCGAGGTGAACCTGTCGGTGCAGCTGGGTCCATTGCGCCTGCAGAACCCGGTGCTAGTGGCGTCAGGCACATTCGGCTACGGCAGTGAGTACGCCGACCTGGTAGACCTGAACCGCCTGGGGGGCATCATGGTGAAGGGCACAACCCTGCACCCCCGCGCCGGCAACCCGATGCCCCGTATGGTGGAGACGGCGGCGGGATGCCTCAACTCCATCGGCTTGCAGAACGTGGGCGTGGAGGCGTTCATCCGCGAGAAGCTGCCCTTCTTGCGCCAGTACCGCTGTGCAGTAATAGTGAACATCGCAGGCGATTCGTACGAGGAGTTCGAGCAGCTGGCGGAGCGACTGGACGGGGTAGAGGGTGTGCACGCGCTGGAGATGAACATCTCGTGCCCGAATCAGGAGCGAGGTGGTATCCACTTCGGAGTAGACCCCGAAGCCACGCGCGAGGTAGTGTCCAGAGTGCGCGAGCGCACGCGCCTGCCGTTGATCGTGAAGCTCTCGCCCAACGTGACGGACATTACCGTGACCGCACAAGCGGCGGTAGACGGAGGGGCGGACATCCTGAGCCTGGTCAATACTTTCGTGGGCACGGCGATCGACGCCAGGACGCGCCGTTTCAAGCTGGCAAGCATCACGGGCGGTCTGTCCGGACCGGCGATTAAGCCTCTCGCGCTGTACATGGTGTGGAGGGTTGCACAGGCGGTAAAAGTGCCCATTATCGGGATGGGCGGTATCATGAACGCGACCGACGCGGTGGAGTTCTTGCTGGCGGGGGCGTCGGCGGTGGCGGTGGGCACGGCAAACTACGTGAACCCGCGCGCGAGCATGGAGGTACTGGAAGGGATAGAGCAGTACCTGCGCGAGCAGGGCGAGAAGGATGTAGAGCGTATCGTGGGTACGGTGAGGCGATGCAAGCCCGGCAACGAATTCTAATCGCGCTGGATACCTCCGACGCCGAGCAGGCGGTTCGGTGGGTGCGGTTGCTATCATCGCATGTGGGCGGGTTCAAGGTAGGGCTGGAGCTGGTGCACGCGGCGGGTTTCGGCATCTTTGACCGTCTGCGCGAGGCGGGTGCGGAGCGCATTTTCTACGATGCCAAACTGCACGACATCCCGAACACGGTGGCGCGGGCGGTGCGCGCCATTACAAGCATGGGCGTGTGGATGGTGAACGTGCACGCTTCCGGCGGACGCGCGATGATGGAGGCGGCGGTGGAAGCGGCGCATTCCGTGTCCGAACCACCCTTGCTGATTGCGGTGACCGTGCTGACCAGTCTCTCCTCGCGGGAACTGCGCGAGCAAATCGGCACGCGGCGCGGGGCAGTGAATCAGGTAATACATCTGGCATCGCTGGCAAAAGAATCGGGCGTGGACGGTGTGGTGGCATCGGTGCAGGAGGCAAGGGCGTTGCGCAGACAGCTGGGCGAAGGCTTTTTGATTGTCACGCCCGGTATCCGCCTTGCAGGGGACAGTGCGGGCGACCAGAGGCGCATCGCGACGCCATCTCAAGCGGTGAGGTCGGGAGCGGATTATCTGGTCATCGGGCGTTCGGTCACCGCAGACCCCGATCCGGTAGGCAGGGTACTTCAGGTCATGGAGGAAATGGGAGGGTGACCAGGCAGCGCGCGAAGCAGTCTCTCTTCATAGTGGTCCAGCTCCGCTATCGCACACAGTGTTTGCTCAGCTGAATCCCTCTGCAGTTCACGGAACAACTGCACTATCGCTGAGGTGCGAAGCAGTTGTTCCTTGTCGTTGTCGCGCGTGGCTACGCGGCTTCTTCTCCCCACAGCTCCTGCCATTCTTGCTCATCCCAATCGGTGTAATCCCAGTTATCGCAGTCTAAACGGCGACAATAGAGCATCTCTTTGAGACTGCCGTCCATCAGTTCTACAGTAGCAATATATGCAAAACGACACTCCACGCAGAGCGAGGGGTCGATAATCCGTACCACTTTCAGGTCGGTGGGTTGCTTTTGCTCCATGCTTCTCACTCCTCATCCCTGATTTCTTGCCAGCGCACATGGGTGGTCAGGGCTGCCTGCAAGCTGGCCGCTGGCATTCGGGTAATATGGCTCAGCGCGAGGGCTACCGACGGTGCTACCCGCATGCGCTTCAGGTGGTGTACGGGCACGTTGCCTGCCGGTAGCACCACCTCTGCACGGGTATGTGCGGGAAGCATCTTCTCCAGTGCGTTCAGCAAGCGTTGCCATTCGCGCGGAGCACCGGCGACCGCCTGTTGCAGGTCCAGCACGATCTCGCGGTATCCGTTGTGCGCCAGTGCCTGCAGTATCTGCTGGCAGCGGTGCAACACGAAACTGCTCGTCGCGCCGCGCCATTGCAAGACAGGTACCCCGCAAACAAGCAGGGTATCGAGCGGACAGTGTTGCTCCATGCACGTCGCCTCGTCTTCTTCTGAAGTTATTATCGGCTTAGGCCGGCGTGGAACAGAGGGAAACAGCAGGGAAAACCGCATTGGTACGGGTTTTCGTCTGCAATGGGTACGGAAAGGAATCTGTGAAGTGATACAGGGAGGGAGTTCCTGAGATGCCTGACATGCAGATGATACCGCTGGAGCAGATTATAGCCGGGAAAAATCAACCTCGCCAGACTTTCTATGAGGAAAGCCTGCAGGAACTGGCGCAGTCTATTAAGGAGCGCGGGGTGCTGGAGCCCATTGTGGTGCGCCCGGCGGCTGACGGACGCTATGAAATCGTAATGGGTGAGCGTCGCTATCGGGCGGCGCAGATGGCTGGGCTGACCGAAATCCCCGCTATCGTTCGCGAACTGAGCGATGAGGAAGCAGCCGCCGATGCACTGCTGGAGAACTTCCAGCGCGAAGACCTCAACCCCATCGAGCGTGCGCAGGCAATCCAGAAGCTGTTGACGATGATGAGCTGGGAGCAGGTAGCGCGCACGTTGGGGGTAAGCGAAAGCACCTTGCGTCGTCACCTGGAGCTGCTGGAGCTCCCGCAGGTGATTCAGCAGGAGCTGATGAAACCCTCTTCGGTGAACGGCAACGGCGGCGCCTTCACAGAAGGGCACGCCCGGGTGCTCCTGCCTCTGAATAAGGAGGTCAGCACGCAGCTACGTCTGGTGGAGAAGGTGCGCAACGAGAAGCTCTCCATCGGCGATCTGGAGAAAATCGTTAACGCTATCCAGGAATATCCCAACAAGAAAGAGGCGTTCCTGCGTGTGCCGCTGCACGTGACCGAGGAGATGCTGAAGCATTTGGGAGCACACCGCGAACGACAACGCCCCTACAAACCACAGACCGCTGACCAGCACCTGAAGAACTTGCAGAAGGCATGTTCGGCTGTATCAGACCTGCTGGATGAGCGCGTGATCGAGTTCATCAACACCCAGCAGATGAACCAGCTGCTGGCAACCACGGGCGAGCTGCAGCACGAGCTGGAGCAGTTTAACCAGCGCGTACGCACCGCTTTACAGAACAAGGAATACGGCTTCCGTGAGGTGTACATTCACTGCCCGTTGTGCGGGCGTGTGGAGCTGATTGGGAGTCTGCGGTGCAGTGTGTGCTGGACGGTGTTACGCCGGTGTTACGACTGCGGGAACTACGACCGCACCTACGAGCGATGCGCCATCACGAACGCGCAGATTTTCGTCAGCGAGGCGGAGAACCCGAAAGAGTACTCCAAGTCGTACAAGTGTCCTGATTACAAACCGAAGTTCGAGGTCTTAGCCCGCAAACCCCAGCCCAAAGCAGCCTGACCCCTCCCGCCCGCATGGGGGTGCGCCATCAGGCGTACCCCCGCTTTTTGTTACCGCCAGCAGAAGACGCAATGCCATGCGCGGGTGCCTGTTCGCCGAATCCTCAGCAGCGCGCGATGAGCGGTTGCCTCGTCAGGATATACACCCATCAGCCCGGAGCCGCTTCCGCACAATAAAGCCGCCTGCGCACCCAAGCTCACCATGAGCAGCTTGACCTGCTGTATTTCGGGGAACTCCGAGAGCACGACCGCCTCGAAATCGTTGTGTAGCAGCGGCAGCCAGTCCAGGCCCGTCCGTAGTGCGCTGACCATCGCCGGTGTGCGTGGCGGGGGCAGCTCCTCGCCCATGCTCAGGGCGCGTTCCTCATCTATGCGCTGATATGCCCACGAGGTGGAAATGCTTTCTGAAGGTACCGCGATGAGCAGTGGATAGCTGAAGGGTACGGGCAAAGGAGTAACTACCTCGCCGAGCCCTTCTACCAGTGCGGTGCCTCCGTGCAGGAAGAAGGGCACATCCGAGCCTATCGAAATCGCCAGCGAATGCAACTCCTTCATAGAGAAAGGTTGTCCATGCAGGATGTTTAGCGCGCGCAGGGTGGTTGCTGCGTTACTGCTACCCCCGCCCAGCCCCGCCTGTGCCGGAATCTGCTTGCGCAGGGTGATGGTGACGCGCGGAGATTCTCCCAGACGGGTGTAGAACTGCCCGGCGGCACGCCACGCCAGATTGGTCTGGTCGCAGGGGATAGCAGGGTCAGAGCATTCGATGCGAATACCTTCCTCACCGGTCTGGCGCACGGTCACCTCGTCCGCCATGCTGATTTGCTGCATCACCGTCTGAATCAGGTGATAGCCGTTGGGCAGTCGCTCCCGCACGTCCAGCGTGAGGTTCACCTTCGCGTACGAGGGCAGGGTTACCACGCGATACCTATCCATAGGCTCAGCACCAGTCCTCCAACCACCAGCAGAGACGGTATCAGCAAGGAGCGCTGCTTGCGGACAATAGCGTACAAACATATCGCCAGGGACAGCAGCATCGGCGTCAGGATAACGATTTGCAGACCTGCCTCCAGAAAGCCCTCGGGGTCTCCCCGTAGCAGGCTTTGCCAGGCGGTGAGCAGGGAGTGTGAGCGATGCGCGATGTGGTTTCTATACCAGAATGAAAGCGCGATACCGAATACGAGCAGCAGCACGCTGACTGCGTTGCCCGCACGCAGCAGCCATGCGCTCAACATATACAGCTTTGCATCGTTCTGTTTGGGAGTTTGATTGGACATGACAGGATTATTATACTGTATACTGAAGGATTCATCACCTCCAACCATCGGCGTCAGGAATAGGTCGCTGGGGAGGGTGTTTCCTTCTACAGGGTGCTCGCCGGGTTGAGGACGATGACCTCCGTACCCTTGGCAGAGCGTATGCTCCCACCCGTTGTGCCGGGCTCCCCGCTTCTACCGACAGGTCGCCCTTTTCCGGTGCGCGCAGACGTGGGTTCACGCCATATACTCCTTCCCTTTCTGGGGTCGGAAGCATTGGCTTGCTTCGCTCCGGGGCATCTTCACAATACCACCAGTTTCGGGCGAAGGTAAAGGTCTCAGCAGCGGTGGCCGGACCGATATTCACGCCTCCCTCAAACCACTGGTCAGAGCGGAAGACGATAAGGTTATCGGTGAACCGTCCGTTCCGGCACGGCACGAAACCTTTATCGCGCGTTTCCTGCAAGATGCGTATTGCCCACCGCCGGGGGCGGTAGATGGTGTTAAAGCGGAAGGTCGCGCCGTCTACGCCCACAAAGCTGACCGCCGCCGTCGAGCCGATAAAGGTGCATCCCTCTACAGTGATATTTCGCGCTTCGGCGTGCTCGCCACCGGGCTGGAGCGGTGGGCGGAAGAACTGCAAGCCGGTGCTGCCTCCGATTTGCATAGCGCGTGCTCCTGCGTGTTCAAAGCGGCAACGGCGCACGATGATGTCGGTGCATCCACCTTTCGCCTGTACACCGTAGCCTTTGTCGTCTACAAAGCGCAGGGTACATCCCTCGATCACTCCACGATGACAGCCTACCATGTCGATGCCCTGACCACCATCGCCCCAGTGTTCCACCGTGCAGTCCTCTACGCGGAAGTCGGTGATCCCGGAGAGTTTAATGCCGTCGCAGTTGCCCTCAGGACCGATGTTCCTGACCGTTAGGTCTTTCAGCACAATGTGATGGGCGGGGGAATCGTACTGACCCCCGTCGTCGATATTCAAGCCGTTGTAGCGCGCGCCAACCAGCACCAGACTACGGAGTTCGAGATAGGAAGCCTTGCTGAGATGCAGGCACTCGCCGCCGCCGCGAATGACAGGAGGGTTGCGCGGGTCTTCGGCAGAGATAATTATCGGCTTGCCCGGTTCGCCGTGCACGTTTTCAAAGTACAATCCGCCTTCGTATTCCCCTGCAGCAAGCAAGATGGTGTCTCCGGGTCGGGCATTGCGTACCGCCTGACGGAGCTGGGCACTGTTTTGCACACGAACCACCTGTTCTGTAGCACCCACAGCCGGTAGAGCCAGCACCAGTACCAACAGGGTAACGTAAAGCTTTACGATGTATCGCACCTTGCACCTCCAGCGACAGGTTTCTCGCATAAATGCCTGCTGTATCGGTGCTCCTCCGTACGTTGCTTCCGAAGGACACGGATGTTCACGGATGGAACGGATTGGCACGGAGACTGTGCGTGTTCTCTCATTCGTTATATACTGTGCCCGGCTGCCACGATTCGCTGGGGAACATATAGATGTCCCTTGGGTCGTAAATCTTCCAGACCACCGTTCGGGCGTCCACACGCTGCACGCCGGCAAACTGCGCTCGATAGTCCGCCAGTCCGCTATACGCCCACTCCACCGAGACCTCGATCGGCGTGGGCACGCGCCACGCGGTAGTGCGGTCAGCATGACGGATGGCTTCGGCGATGTCATGACGAATGCGCTCGCGCACCTCGTCGGGCGGATAGAGTTCGCACGTTGCCCAACCGGTTCCGCGTTTGGTAGGGGTGTAGTGTACATGCGGGAACAGTCGTCGGGCTTCCTCGCACAACGCCTCGTCGCCCGATACGTACACCAGCGGCACCCCGTATGCCCCGGCGTACAGAGCAAACTGGCTCATCTCGCCGTGCTCCTGTCCGTTGATTCGGAAGCGGCATATCTCTTTGGGTACCTGCGTGTGGTCGATGAAAGCGTGCAGTGTGCCTGCCATCGCGTGCTGACCGATCATCGCCACCGCATGTACGCTCTCGTCCAGCCCATCGAAGCGGATGGGAGCGAAACTGCTAAACCATACTTGTTTGATGCGCGGGTCCAGCTTCTCCTTGATAAAGCCTCGGTTGCGATTGCGCCCGTGCCCGTCGATGACGCGCACCTCGGTGGCGCCGGCGTCAAAGCATCCGGCTGCTGCCGCGTTGACTTCGGCGGTCAACTGCTCGCGTCCGTAGAGATACTCGGGAGCGTTATCGTCGGGATGGTAGCACTGGTCCCAGCTGTCGATACCCGCAATGCCTTCCATGTCGGTGCATATCCAGATAATCATGGGCGCTGCTCCATTGAGTGGGCGTTACGCTGTTTCCTTCGCCACGGGGCGAGGTTCGTCCTGTTTGCCGGGCAGGGCAAATCGCCAGCTTGACGAGCGCGTCGCTCCCCTGTTAGAATAACTTGCTGGCTATTACGGACGAGGGGAGACACAATAAGCCTCATGGCGGTTGAAGAAGAGGAGATTACCTTAGCCGACCTGTTCGGGACAATCTGGCAGCGCAAACGCACTGTGGCAGTGATCACCATCCTGTGTGGGCTCATCGGTGTGTTGGCAACATGGCTGCCCGCACCGGTTTATGAGGCGTCCTCCACTCTGCTTTTCCCCGCCGGAGGCGTATCTTCTCTCGCGGGACTGGCGCAGTCCTTCGGCATCTCTGTACCATCGGGCGGAACCGCGCCCCTCAAAATGTACCGCGCTGTGCTGGAAAGCGACCGCATTCGCGCACTGATTTCGCAGAAGACGAACACTCCTCCCAAAAAGCTTAGGCAGATCACGTCTATCAAAGATGATATTCAGGCAAGCCTTATTACTGTCTCTGTAAGGCACAAGGATCCTCGCATGGCGCAACGGATTGCGAAGCTGTATGTGAGCACGCTGGCGACGTTGAACCGCGAATTGAATCTGCCTCTGGCACGTAATCAGGTGGAGTTTCTGGAGAAGGAGCTCGCTCTGCGCGTCAAACAGCTGCGCGAAGCGGAAAATAGACTGTTGCAGTTTCAAAAACAGATGGTGCAGGAAAGCGGCGCGCCGTCGGCAGGTGGAGGAGCAACAGCGGGCATCTCTTCCGTTTCCCCTCTGCGCGCGTTGGGAAGCCCGGCTACGGGGCTGGACAGCACCTATCTCCAGCAGTTGAACTCTGCGCGGCTACAGCTTCAGCAGGTGAATGAGCAAATCGCGACGGCGCGTGCCTCCGCCCAGAAGCTGGCAAAATCGGCAGCAAACTTGCCTGCAGACCTGCCTCCTGCCGCGCAATGGAGACAAAAACTCACCGATCTGGAATATGAGCTGCGAGTTGCCGAACTCACATATGGTCCCGATGCGCCCAACGTGGTGAGGCTGAAGAAGCAGATTGAACTCACCCGCCAGCAGCTGCGCAAGGAGATAGATAACTACCTGCAGGCGGTCAACATGAATCTGGACCCCAACCTGGCACCGCTGGAGCTGCAGAGGGTAGGGCTGGAAGCGCAAATCAACGCCCTGCAGCAGCTGGCTGCGCGTGCACCGGAGGATACGTTGAAACTGCAACGGTTGGCGCGTGAGGTGGCTACGCTCAACGACATCGTTCAGCAGCTGCGCGTCAATCTAGAGCAGGCGCGTATGGAGATGTCGCGCGACCCCAATCGATGGGAGGTGCTGGAGGACGGAACGCTTAAAGAAGAGCCGGTGAACAAGCGATGGAAACTGAATATCGCACTGGCTCTGACGGGCGGGTTGATGCTGGGTGTGCTGGCGGTATTGTTCACGAACCCAAAACGTTGACCTTCATGGTAATATGACAACATTGCTACGTCATAGCGCTATCTATTTGCTGGCACGCGGTCTGCCGGGAGCCATTAACTTCCTGGCTATCGCGATATACACCCGTCTGCTTTCGCCCGACGAGTATGGACGGTATGCGCTGGTGGTGGCGGGAGTGGGGATGGTGAACGTAGTTTGTTTTCAATGGCTCAATCTCTCCGTTCTTCGCTTCCTGCCTGCTTATCCGACGCCGACTGCACTGCTGGCATCTGTCAAGGCGATGTACTACCTTTTAGCGAGCGTGATTACTCTGGTTGTGGTGGTAGCGGTCTTTGCCGGGGTACCAGCGGCATGGAAAGGGTTGACTTTACTGGCGGTTCTCCTGCTCTGGGCGCAGACATGGTTTGACCTCAACCTTGAGATTACTCGCACCCGAGTACAACCTGTACGATATGGGATAGGTTCGGGTATTCGCGCCTCCACGATGATAATAGCAGGCACGCTGTTTTTGCTGCGTTATCCGGTGGCACACGCGCCGTTAGCTGGGCAGCTCCTGGGCGCTTTAGCAGGAGGCTTTTTGCTTTCCAGCAGGCAGTGGTTTGGTTTCCGTGCAAGGATAAATAAAGCGATTATTCAACAACTGGTTCGCTATGGACTGCCGCTTACCGGCACCTTCGCTCTGAGCTTTGTCATCGGTTCGTCCGACCGTTTTCTGCTGGCTTACTACTTAAACGAACAGGCAGCGGGGCTCTACGCCGCAGCCTACGACTTAACCGCCCAGATTCTGCTGGTGGTGATGATGGTAGTGAACCTTGCTGCCTACCCGCTTGCCGTATCCAGTTTGGAGCAGCACGGAGTGCAAGCTGCACGAGTGCAATTATCGCGAAATATATGGCTGCTTCTCGCTGTTGCGGTACCGCTGGCAATGACTCTCGTGATCTTCGCACCACAGATATCGTTGGTGCTGGGCAGCCAATTCCATCGCTCGGCAAGCACCATTATCCCGTGGATTGCTATCGCTGTGTTTCTGGCGGGCATCCGTTCGTATCACTTCGACCTTGCTTTCCAGCTGGGCAAGTACACGCTGGGACAGCTGTGGGTCACTGGTATTGCAGCGGCAACGAACATTATGCTTAACATGATGTGGATACCGCGATGGGGGATCCAAGGAGCTGCCTGGGCGACCCTTGCGGCGTACGCCATAGCGCTGGTTGCCAGTACTGTGCTGGGCAGGAAGGTGTTTCCCGTGCCTGTTAACTGGAAAGGAATTATGCAGGTAGCTGCTGCTGCCTTCGCCATGTTGTTGGTCTGCTTTGTGATACCACGCCCGGACAATTTGGTTGGTAGCCTCTTACAAGTTAGCACTGCCATTTTCACTTACTTCTGTTGTACGCTCGTCCTGCTGTACATGGTCAGACACCGCGAACGGATATTCATGGGCAACGGCATCTTTGCGCGGAGGAGCCGTCGTGATCAATAGGATACATGCGCGCATACACCGCCCTGAGCGTGGTTGGGACCCCGTGCCGGCCGATTACGCACAGCAATATGCAGAAGCGGTGTGGCGGCAGGTGGATGAAACCTGGCTGGACGCTCTGGCACGTCGAATAGGCGGTTTCGAGGGAAAAGAGGTGCTGGACCTTGGAGGGGGGCCGGGGCAGTACTCCGTTGCCTTTGCGAAACGAGGCGCTTCAGTAACTTGGCTGGATGTGAGCCGTAATTACCTGCGGATTGCTCAGGAAAAGGCTACGGAAGCGGGAGTAGAGGTTACCTTTGTGCTGGGCTATATGGATGAGGCGCTGCAGATAATACGCAGACAGTTTGACTTTGTGTTTAATCGGGTTTGCTTCTACTACGGCTGGAACGATGCCTCTTTTGTAGCGGTTATCTACCAGCTGGTGCGACCGGGAGGATACGCCTATATAGAAACGAACAACTCTAGCTTCGGATGGGATAATCTTTCCCCTCATGCACGCTTCCGCACATGGCTGAACAACGCACTGCGCATCAAAATCGGGCATCCGCATCCCCCCAGGGGACGCATTCCGATGCTTTTCCTGAGGTATCCTATCAAGCAGATGGTGGTAGAGTATCCCGAACCACACATCGACCGCATCTTTGTGCAAAGGGCGGAAGAGTAATATGTCGGCACGCTATCTGGTTCGTTTTGATGATATATGCCCCACGATGAACTGGAGCATCTGGCAGCAAGTGGAGCAGGTGTTATGCGCCTACAGGGTGCGTCCGATTCTGGCGGTTGTGCCTGATAACAGGGATCCGAAGCTGCAGATAGAGCCGCTACGACCGGACTTCTGGGAGTGGCTGCGCGAAAAGTATAATCAGGGCTGGACGATCGGTATTCACGGCTATCAGCACCTGTACGAGACGGAAGATGCCGGACTGCTGGGCGTGAATGCCCGCAGTGAGTTCGCAGGGCTGCCGCTGGAACGACAGCATGAAAAAATAGCAAA
Organism: Armatimonadota bacterium; assembly: GCA_049969495.1. Classification (GTDB taxonomy): domain Bacteria; phylum Armatimonadota; class HRBIN16; order HRBIN16; family HRBIN16; genus HRBIN16. The sequence goes on along the minus strand of JBMFOT010000060.1, from coordinate 1,653 downwards.
AGCGCTGGCGGTTTTCCACCAGCAGGGTATTCGTCCGCAGGTGTTCGTGGCACCGGCGCACAGTTTCGACAGGAACACTCTCGTCGCCCTGCAGAACAACGGCATCGGGGTAATCAGCGATGGGTTCTTCTTGAAGCCGGTACGCTGGCTGGAGATGATATGGATACCTCAGCAGATGTGGCAGTTTCGCTCGATGCCGTTTGGGGTGTGGACGATATGCTATCATCATAACCGCTTTAGCGGGCGTGACCTGCAGCGTTTCGGGCGCGACGTTGCCCGCTTCGCCTCGGCGATTATTTCGGTAGAGGATGCAATACGGTTAGCCGATAGAGCAAGGAGTACGGGGGACATGACCTTTCATCGCCTGTGGCAGAAGGCTCTGTTGTTGAAACTGAGGGTCAAAGGTATCGCTGCCTTCAGGGGGGCGCAGTGAGCACGCAGCAACAGCGTATTGCGTTCTACATGCCTTCGCTGGCGGGCGGCGGGGCACAACGAGTATTTCTGCACCTCGCTCGCGGTTTTGTGGAGCGAGGCTACGAAGTACATCTTGTGCTCGCCAGGGCGCAGGGTCCGTATCTGCCACAGGTTCCCTCCTGCGTGCGGATGGTAGACCTGGGCGCTTCGCGCGTACTCACCAGTTTGCCTGCGCTGGTTCGTTACTTGCGCCGTGAACGTCCGCGTGCACTGCTGTCCGCACTAGACCATGCGAACGCGGTGGCGATCTGTGCGCGATATATCGCCCGGGTGCCTGTCCGTGTCATTGCGACGGTACACAGCACGCCCAGTCAGGTAGTGGCAAACGCGCACACTCTGCGAGCCAAGCTGTTACCCCTGTGGACGCGATTCTTTTACCGATGGGCAGATACCGTAGTCGCGGTGTCTCAGGGTGTCGCGGACGAACTGGTGCACTACGTGCGTGTCCCCGCAGAAAAGGTAAAGGTAATCTATAACCCTATCGTCACACCAGAACTGTTTCGGAAAGCGGAGGAGCCGCTAGACCATCCCTGGTTTCGGGAGGGAGAACCACCAGTGATCCTAGGCGTTGGCAGGCTCACGAAGCCGAAGGACTTCCCCACCCTAATGCGCGCGTTCGCTCTGGTACGTCAGCGAAGACCAGCACGTCTAATGATATTGGGCGAGGGCGAAGAGCGTCCCCATCTCGAGGCGCTAGCGAAGGATCTCGGCATCGCGCAAGATGTTTCTCTGCCGGGCTTTGTGCAGAACCCCTATCCTTATATGAAAAAGGCTGCCGTGTTCGTGCTGTCGTCGCGCTGGGAGGGGTTGCCGACGGTGCTGGTAGAGGCGCTGGCGCTGGGCGTTCCGGTTGTTTCTACGGATTGTCCGAGTGGGACAGTAGAGATACTTGACAACGGTCGGTTGGGCATATTGACCGAGGTGGGGAATCATAAGTCCCTGGCGCAGGCGATAGAGAGCAGTCTCAGCAGCCCGGGCATATCGAGAACGGCACAGGATTATGAGCGATTTACGCTGGAATATGCTCTGGACCGGTATGAGCGGCTGGTAGGTCTGGTAAGGTGAGTGCGTTGAGGTGGTTCATAGCGACCAACCTGGTTGCCGTAGCCTCTATTACCGCGGCAGCTTATGAGCAATACAGTGCTGCTTTCGTGTTGCTCTGCGTTGTTCTCCTCAGCG
>JBMFOT010000059.1:0-21775 GCA_049969495.1 Armatimonadota bacterium | reverse complement strand
CGGATGCCCCTTGCGCACGGCAAGGTCCTACCCTTCCGTGCCCAGCTCCTGTCCCAGAGCTACCAGCCCCTCGGCATCGTATTGCCGGAACATCTTACTGAAAACCACAAGGCGCATTATCAATACCTCCTCTCACTACTCCAGAGGCAACATCACCCGCCTGCCGAGGATGCGTGCTATCTGTCCTGCACGACGCGCGTCCGGCGGCGAGGCGATATCGATGTTTTCGCGGTCCATATTGCGTGCCCTCTCGATAGTGCGCAGAGCCTCGTCTATCTGCCCGGCACGCGATTGAGCGTAGCTCAACACCGCCAATGTCCAGGGAGCGTTAGGCGCCTGCTGGACAGCCCTCTGGGCGAGTTCTACTGCACGTCGTTTGTCTCCGGCACACAGCGACTGCCCGCACAACACCCATGCGTCGTCGGGGCGGATACGCGCCGCCAGGTCAAAGTAGCGCGAGGCAGTTGTGACGGAGCCCACCGCGAGCGTTTCGAACCCCTTTTGCGCCAGAGCCTGCCAGCTCAGCGGGTTGCGCAGCAGCGCCTCGCGAAAGTGGTCCTCGGCGCGCGGGAACTCGCGTGCTTCCGCGAATGCTGCAGTGAGCAGAACCTCCATTGCATCCGAAGTTTCTCCCAATTCATGAAGCGGAAGTAGAATGCGCAACGTCTCCGACGCCTTCATCTCGCGCAGGGCGTTATTCGCCCCCGCCAACGCCAGCAGGGTTTTCGTCGATTCCGTCGCTTCCAGCCGCTCCAGCATCGCGCGCGCATCCGACATCTTGCCTCGCAGAGATAGCGCGAGCGCCCTGTATGTTCCCACGACTATCTTGTCCGCCGATCGCCCCTCCGCCAGATTACACATCCGCTCTGCGTCTTGCCAGCGTCCAGCCAGCAGGTAACATCGCGCTGCAGCCAAAAAGTTCTCTGCGGTACCGCCCGCCTGTAGGTAAGCGATTGCCGCCTCTTCCAGCCTGCCCAGCTGCGCCAGAGCACGCGCCTTCTCAAGGGGCGTTTTCGCCTGCGCAAGACGCAACTCGCCTCCACGCAGAGCAGCGTCTATCGCCGCCCGCAGAGAAGAAAACCGCTTCTCCGGCTCCACCATCTGCGCAAAGGCGATGCGCAGATGCGCCTGAGCCAGTGTACCGTATGTTTCGGGCGACGGCAGCAGATTGACCGCCTGCTCCGCGCTTTGCGCTGCCTTCTCCCACTGTGCGGTACCCAGCCACGCTTGCGCCAGCAGGTGGTGCGCCTGTCCGTCGTTCGGCAACAGGTGCGCCGCTCGTCGCGCCGCCTTTAGTGCTTCATCCCACTGCTGCGCGGACAGGTGCTGTCGGGCTTGCTCCAGATAGAATGCCCCACCGCGCAACAAGCCGTTGTCTACTCTGTAGCGCACCTCCGTTGATGCCACGCGGTCGTTCCAATCGGTGACCCGCAAGGTCAGCACGTGCTCCCCTTCCGTAACAGACAGGGTATCCCACGTCCATGTATAGGGCGTTGTGGTGTCGCTGCCGACCGGATTACCGTCCAGCAAGAACTCCACACGCTTCAGTGGCTCATTAGAGGTCACGCGCACCTCTACGACGTCCGACACCACACTCCCCGCTTCAGGGGTTACCGTCAAGCGCGGCGGATACCACCATATCATGCTCGCCACTGCTATCCATACTAACGCCCTCATGGTTCCTCCTCCTTACCGGATTCAACACCGCCGCAAGATACCCTCAGTCGGGCATACCCCCCGTTGAACAGCACGCTCGCCACGATGGCAGGCATCTGCCGCTCGCCCGACAATCTAAAAGACGCCTCGGCACGCTCCATCGGTTTCACGTTCGCCAGCACCACCGCATCGCTATCCGCTGCCGTTTCCGGAGTCAGACGCAGCGCGTTCCAGACCTGCGCGCCTGCGTTTACCACCTGTACCTGCAGTGATTGCCCCTCACGTCTGACATCGATGACGATGTTCAACAGGGCGGAAGAGAGTTCCGACAGCGCATCGATAAGAATCTCCGCTTGCCCAGTTACTTCCTCTGCACCAGCGTATTTCGAGGAAACAACGCGCATCCCACTGGCTAAAAACAGCATCCGGTGTATTCCGCGTGCGCTCATCGACACGTTGCCCCTGCGCAGGTTTGCCCGCGCCTGATACCAGTGGCTATCGGCTTCACGCATCAGCGCGGCAAGGCGAGACAAAACGCCACGCGGCACCCCACTCTGCCATACCGACTGCCGGATCGCGTTCATCGCTTCGTCCACACTCTGCAGCCTCTCCACAAAGCGCAATACCAGTCCCGACCGTGCGTTCAGCCATTCAATACGTTGTACTCTGCCTGCGCTGTGCTGTCGCAACCCGTTCCGTCGCTCGATAGCGGTAATCTCTCCATCGCCCCCCAGCAGGAGCCGTTCCGTCGTGTACACACCGGCAGGTAGTTCTCCGTTTATTACCACTTTCACCTTCTGCTCCGAGCTATTCCACAGCACCAGACTCCATGTTCGGGGCAGGTGTACAACAGCGACACGCAGCGAATGACTACTGCTCTCACAACGCTGCCGCTCTCCGCCTTCCCACCCCACCCAGCGTGCCACGGCGTCGGTAGCGGCAGAAGGCTCGGGTGTTCCCACAAACTGATGAAAGGGGACAGGGGGTGCCTCCGCCCCTTGAAGAGACCATGTGATTCTCTCCTCTGCCTGCGCAAGCACCACGCGTAAGCACAACAGACCGAGTACCGCACTAACCGCCAGGTGTTTCACCCTCTTGCCTCTCCTCCGGTAACCGCTGACGCAGGCGTCGGTCAAATTCGTCACGCGGCATCAGTATTCGCCTTTGACAGCGAGCACATACCAGCCCCACATCTGCCCCCAGCCTCACCACCTGCCAGCGGTTCTCGCCACAAGCGTGAGGCTTGCGCAGCATCACGTAATCTCCTACTTGTACAGGCAGGATTCCCATCCGAGCCGTCCAAATCTCCCTTGTATCCGATGTATTCTGCTGGCGAGGACTAATCTGTATGGAGATACGTGCTCCTTACCCCAACGAATTAGACGAGATGCTGGAGCTGATGTGCCGCGCTTTTGAGCTCGATGCGGAGCTAGCACGAGATATATTTTACTCTGACCCCTTCTTTGACCTGCTGGAGCGCAGGGTGCTTGTAGACAAAGGCAAGGTCATCTCTTGTCTAACCATCGTGCCGGGTGTCATCGCGCTGGGCACTGCACGCATACCCGTTGCAGGCATTGCAGGAGTAGCCACCGACGAGGCGTTTCGTCGACGGGGATATGCGGGCGCGCTCCTGCGCGACACTATCAAACTCCTCCACGACAAAAAGATACCTCTTTCCATGCTTTACCCCTTTTCGCCACGCTACTACCGCAAATTCGGTTGGGAAACCGCCTCGGTAGAGTGGTGGTGCGAAATCCCCGCTCTCCTCCTCCCCCCCTATGCGGAAAGTCGTTTCGTGCGTCCATATCAGGCGGGTGACCTCCAACACCTGCGCCGTCTACACGATGTTCATCTTTCCAACACCGCTGGAGGCTTCGTGCGAGAGCCAGCACGCTGGCAATGGATTCTGCGACAAAAGTACCAAACGGTCGTCGCCGATTTTCATGGTGCAGTAGAGGGCTACATGATTTACGAGGTGCAATCAGGACGCAATCGTGTAGAGGTTCGCGAGATTATCTTTATCACATCGCGCGCACAACGGGCGCTGCTGGGTTTCCTCTCCAGCGCGAATCTGGCAGACACAATCGGCGTGTGTGCTCCGGTTTACCGTGCTCAACAGTGGAGTACCTGGTTGACCGACAACGAGGATGAACTGCTGTCACAGGTGCAGGGAGGATTGCGCCCAACCTATATGCTGCGCATTACCCACCTGCCCGCACTGATAGAGTGCATGCGCCCGCACTGGAGAAGCTGGCAGGGGGCGATACGTATCGTGATAGACGATAGCTTTGTGCCGGGCGGGAAACACCAGGCGATACTTGCACCGGAGGGTAGCGAAAAACCAATACGGGTCACCGACTGGGCACGGGGGAGTATCCAGACGTGGAGCCAGATCGCAGGAGGGTATCTGTTGCCTTCAGAAGCCTACTCAGCAGGACTGATTACTCTCTCACAGCCCGCAGTCGCCGACGTGCTCGACAGCATGTTCCCGAAGTGCTATCCGTTCACAACGCTGGCAGAGAGGTTCTAATCGCTAATACACCGTACGGACGTAAGGATAGTGCAAGATTTTTCCGTCAGAAGTCACGAGAGGGCAACCATAGGCTCTCGCGGTAGCAACTATAATCTGGTCAGCCGGGTCACGATGAAACTCACCAGGCAAGCGAGTTGATTCAATAGCAATCTCCGGAGTAAGAGCCAGTATTTGCACGCCGGGATAACTCAAAGCCTGTTCAAACTACTCTTCTAGCGAACAGGGCAATTCGAGACGGGCGTAAGCAGCCAGCTTTGCGATTTCCCAGCAAGATATTGCGCTAATACCTATCAGGTCTGTCTCGTTGGCAGCAATAGTCTCAATCTGTTTCGGTGTAAGCTGCTCACCTCCATGCGTCCACCATACCCAAATGTGGGTATCTAATACGATCATCGCAATACCTGCCACTCGTCCTCTGCTACGCTATCGAAGGGGCGTTCATAACGAAACGGCTTTCCGCGCAAGGGATACCGCTCCAGAGTCTCCTTGTGTCGCCTCGGCTGGATAACAATTACCTCCACCTTTTCCCCGGGGCGAAACGGCACTCCGCGAATGACTAACTCCCCTTCGGACGATACGGTAGTCTCGGTCCGGTACACTTGCATTTTGCTCCACCACCCTACAATGTATCTCCTGCCAATGGCAATTTCCTTATCGTAGCGCGGCTACTCCTCTAGCATCTCTTTTTCGCTGGCGGGCAACTCGCGCGATCCGCCCTTTATCTGCACGTAGAAGCCGTACAGCAAAAAGGGGATACTCACCACGCCGGCGATGCGCGTTAGCCAGTGGGCAAACTGTGCCAGAAGCAGTACCACCCACCCCACAACGGATGCGGTGAGCAGAATCAGACCGATGGTCAGGTAAGCGTTTAAACCTTTCATGACCGCCTCCTTGCCGAAACTCTATATTCCTTCGACACGTAGGTAAGAAGTAAAGTTTCGGCTCGTTTCAGTCGGTCAGCACCACAGGCGCCCTGCGCGGAACGCCACACAACGCGCGTGCCGCCTCCACAATATGTTCCGTAGACAGTCCGACCAACCTGCGCAGAATGTCTACCGAACCATGCTCAATAAACTCGTCCGGTATAGCCAGGTGTTTCACTTGCACACCGGTAACGCCCTCATGCGCCAGTACCTCCAGTATAGCTGAACCGAATCCACCGCATATTGCGTTTTCCTCCACCAGCACAAAGCGGGGAACGCGATATGCGAAGTGCAGGATGGTCTCTCTGTCCAGTGGCTTGGCAAAACGGGCATTGATCAGCGCGGCATGGATTCCTTCCTGTTCCAGCTGCTTCACCGCAGCAAATGCGGTTGCCACCATTGAACCGATAGCGAAAACGGCCACGTCGTCCCCGTCGCGCAATACCTCTGCTTTGCCCAGCTCTATCGGGCTTTCGGGCACACCCCAATCTATGGCAGGTACCGAGCCACGCGGATAGCGAATGGCGATGGGCCCGTTGTACGAAACGGCAAAGCGGAGCATAGCACGGAGTTCCCCACCGTCTTTAGGCGCCATAATCACCACGTTTGGGATAAGGCGCAGGTACGAAAGGTCGAACACGCCGTGATGCGTTGCGCCGTCGTCGCCTACCAGACCACCACGGTCCAGTGCCATCACCACATGTAGATTCTGTATAGCTACGTCGTGCAAGATCTGATCAAATGCACGCTGCAGGAAGGTCGAATAGATAGCCGCCACTGGCACCATGCCTTCCGCTGCCAGCCCTGCGGCAAAGGTCACGGCGTGTTGTTCGGCGATGCCTACGTCAAAATAGCGATCGGGGAACCGCTCCTGTAGTTTGGCTAATCCGGTTCCGTCGGGCATGGCTGCGGTGATGCCCACCACCTTGGGGTTCTGCTCGGCGATGCTTACCAGTTCATCGGCGAAGACCTGAGTATAGGTCTCGCCGCCCATCTTCTTTTCCATTTTGCCGTCATGGACACAGAAGGGAGTGACGCCATGGTACTTGCGCGCATCGGCTTCGGAAAACTCATATCCCTTACCCTTTACGGTGATAACATGTATCAACACGGGACCTTTCAGCTCTTTGGCGTGCGAGAAAACCTCTATCAACAAGTCGATATCGTGCCCGTCCAGCGGACCGATATACTCAAACCCCATCTCTTCGAAGATGGCTCCCGTGTTTTCCGGAGCGATAACGTGGGTAATACCGTGTTTCAACCCTCTGGCGTGCTTGGCAAGCACGCGCGCCTTGCCCGGAAGTCCTTCCAGCATCTCCTTTGCCCGATGTTCCACCCGCTGGTACCATGGCTGTGCCCGCAGGCGAGACAGGAAGGTTGCCAGCGCCCCCACGTTTTCGGCGATGGACATTTCGTTATCGTTGAGCACAACGGTGAGGTCGGTCTTTGTCTCTGCCGCATTGTTCAACGCTTCTAACGCCATGCCAGCGGTTAACGCGGCATCGCCTACTACCGCCACTACGCGCTCATCGCTACCGCGCAGGTCACGAGCCTTCGCAAAACCCAGCGCCGCGGAGATAGCCGTGCCTGCGTGCCCCGCGCCCCACACATCATACTCGCTCTCATCGCGGCGCAAAAAGCCGCTGATGCCCCCATACTGCCTCAGTGTACCAAATCGCTCCAGCCTGCCGGTGAGCAGTTTGTGTGCATACGCCTGGTGCCCTGTATCCCAGATGATCTTGTCTTTCGGCATGTGCCACACACTGTGCAGCGCGATAGTGAGCTCAACGGTACCCAGATTGGACGCCAGGTGTCCACCGGTGCGCGAGAGGGTTTCAATAATAGTCTCCCGTATTTCTGCCGCGAGCTGTCGAAGCTGCTCCCGGCTCAGGGATTTCAGGTCCGCGGGCGAACGAACGGTTTCCAGCAGACGCACGTACGTTCTCCTTTTTCTGAGGGATTCGTTACGCTAATCAGTTTACCTCAGCCAACACGAGGTGTCAACGTCATAAGAAGATAGGTAAGCATAGCCACCCGGCTCATATTCCAAGAATCACACTTGACAGACTAAGAGCACACATACTTATTCTACGTGCGCGTAAAGTCAGCCGCGTGTAGAAGGAGTTTGCTCGTGGAATTATCCAGCGCTTGCTTTTTCCACATGTTTCTGCACGTACATGTCCTGGTCTGCCAGCAGTAACAGGCTGGGATCGCCGTTGGTAACGGTAGCACAACCAATGCTGACCCTAATCGGAAACGGCAAACCCAGCTGTTCGGAAGCCAGCTTCAGTGCACTCTGAAGCCGCTGTGCCAGCACCCGTGCCCCGGTCTTATCGGTATCCGGCAGCAGCACCACGAACTCATCACCGCCGTAGCGCGCCGGAACATCACCAGCCCGCACTTGCTGCAGTACCTGTCCCACCAGCTGCAACACCATGTCACCGGTCTCATGCCCGAAAGTGTCGTTGATACGCTTGAAATTATCGATATCCATCAGCAGCAGAGATACCGGACGGGGATGCCGCTGTGCGTTGTGTAGAGTCTGACGGTAAGCGGTCTCGAAGTAGAGGCGATTGAACACACCGGTCAGTGGGTCCTGATATACCTTCTGTAGCAGCTCGGTTTGCGTTTCCAGCACGTCCAGCGAAGCGGCGATCATCTGCACGGTAACCCGCAACCACTCCACCTCCTCGCCGGTAAAATCTCCGTGCGTTTTATCTCGCCACACGAAAATGCACCCCTTGACCATATCGCGAACGGTCAGCTCCTCGCCCACGCAATACGGCCCACGACGTCGGACAAGAGCTTCTATACCCCTTGCCCAGGATCCCAGTCCATCGCCCGGCGAGGGCATCTCCCAGAGATGTTGATACAACCAGCTTGGCACACTACCCACCGCAAACCGATGCCAAGAGTTGTTCCAGGAGGAGAACCACAGCAGTGTACAGCCTGTCGCCTGCATCAGCTCACACAACCGACGCAGGGAGTTCTCCACGACGACGCGGTAAGCCTGGTGGCTGGTGTCCTCTGCCGGCATCCCTATTGGGGAGGTATTTACTTGCAACAGGGTCTGCGCTAGCCGCGTGAAGCGGGGCATCAATCGCCGGTACAGGGGACGTGCGGACTGCACTCTGACCGCAGCGTAAATCTTCAGCAGGGGATACCCTGCGCAGGACACCACATAGTTTTGACCGCCAGCCTGTAGCATCACCGGATACTGCTGACTGCAGTTCGCTATCGCCTGCTGCAGCGCCTGCATCTCCAGGATGGCAATGTTGCGCATAACGAGCGAATAGGTGTTATGCTCATGCTCTACCCAAATGGCTCCGGCGTCTACACGTAGCGCAGACAGCATCGTGTCCATCAGCTGCTCCATCGCCCTCGCCGTCGCTCGAGGCAAAGAGGCAAGATGTAGTGCAGGGAGCGTCTTCACACCGGCAGTGGTGACGTGACTGCTGCTTCTCTCAACCGTCATTCAAGGATACCTCCACTCGCGGCGCCGTACAGGGCGTCCTCCCCCCGATGTGTTGCCAGCCACGCGACAATGACGTCCCTGTGAAAACGCCAGTGCTTACCTACCTTGCGCCCCGGCAACTTGCCTTGTTCGGCCAGGCGGTAAACGGTGTGCACAGAGATACGAAGATATTCCGCAAGCTCGCGCACGCTCATTACTTCAATGCTCGTGGGTTCTTTGTTTCTTTCCCGTGCTCGTTCGCTCATTTTTCGCTCTGTTTGCATATATTTGCTGTTATTATCATCGGCAAAGCTTACAGGTTTCTCTAGGGGTGTTTTTAGAGTAGTAATTCGCGTTCGATGCGGCGAAAAGATTCTGCGCTATGCACGTCACATTGCTACAAGCACATCCAAGTATTGCTCCAAGCATGAAGCGGGTCGCGCAGGCATTGCATCGCTATCTGCCGGTGCCCTCGCACATCCGCTACGCCAGCCCTTCCTCGCCCGCTGTTCTGCAGCGACGCCTCCCTACCGCAGCGGTTCACGTGTTGTATGTGCTGTTCACCCGCCGATATCTGCAGCGCCTGGCAGAGCGTATTCCGCCTTGCGATGTGTTACATATAGTGGACCACAGCGAGTCTTTTCTACTCCCTGCGGTACGCGCTCACCTGAAGGTGGTTGCCTGCCATGACCTGATTCCTCTGGCAGCCGGGGATGTCGTTTACCGCCGCCCGTTCAGTCGCTGGCTGGGGCAACGACTCTACCGACTAACCGTGCGCGACATCTCCTGCGCAGACGGCGTTGTCGCGTGTAGCCGTACAACAGCACAGGATGTTTTGCGTTTTCTTCCCATCACGCCGGAGCGATTAAGGGTAGTACACGATGGCGTAGACACCGATTTCTTCGTTCCCCTACGGAAGGAGGAACGCCATCGCTATCGGCAGGAGATGGGCTACGGTAGACAGGAAATCGTGCTGCTGCATGTCGGCTCCAATGCGCCCTACAAGAACATTCCCGCCGTCCTGCACACCGTGGCGTATCTGCGCCACGCCGGGCATCCGGTGCGGTGGATAAAGGCAGGGCAACCGCTCTCCCCGTCGCTTCAACAGATGGCGCAGGAACTGGGCATTGTCGACTGCCTCCACACAGAGGTAGCGCTAGATGATACACGCCTGCTCCGGTTATACCAAACCTGTGACGTATTGCTCTTCCCCTCTTTGCGAGAGGGCTTCGGCTTACCGGTGCTTGAGTCGCTGGCTTGCGGTACCCCCGCCGTCATTGCTGACACCCCTGCGCTGAACGAGTGGGCGGGCGAGGTATGCCTTAGCGCACCGCCGAACGACATACAGGCTCTGGCAGAGAAAGTGCTGCGCAGTGCGGAAGAGGGTCATTCCCCCGACCATCGGGCGCGCCTGCGGGAGTTTGCCTTACAGTACAGCTGGAGAGAAATCACCAGGCAGCTGGTGCAAGCCTATCGCGAGTGGGGAGCGTCATGAAGGTGCTCTATGTGAACCAGTGGGGAGGACTGGGTGGAGCGGAAATCAGCCTGCTGCGCGTGCTGGAGAATCTGCCTCGAGAGCAGATACAGCCGGTGCTCGCCTGTCCGCCGGGCGCACTGGCGGAGGAAGCACACGCCATAGGTGTAGAGGTGGTGCCGGTACAGATTCCCTCACTGCGACACCGGGACAAACCCTGTGCCGGGGACATACAGAGCCTTCGTCAGGCGATTATGTGCTGCGACCTCGTGCACGCTTACTCTGTACGTGCGGGCTGGTTCGCCGGTCGTCTCTGCCGTCAGCTGCACGTGCCGATGGTGTGGTCGATACATGACCTGTTTCCCTTCCTCTGGCAGAGGTTATGGCTGCGGATGGTTGCCCAACGCTACGCACAGGCAGTGGTGGCATACTCACAGGTTCTCCAGAAACAGTTTGGCGATGGGCTGCGGTATAAGGTTCATCTGGCGCCTCACGGTGTAGACGTCCGCACATTTACCCCTTTAGGAGGTGCACAACGCGGTCAGGTGCGTCAGTTATTCGAAACTCCGGCGAACGCTCCGGTGGTGCTCCATGCAGGACGCTTGATGCCCTTTAAGGGGCAACACCTCTTTCTGCAAATGGCACAGCACCTGTGGCAGAAACGGGAAAACCCTTTGCCTGTCTTCTGGCTCGCGGGCGACGCCAGCATGGGCGACCATCGTTACGCAGCGAGAATGAGGGCGAGGGCGCAAAGCATCGAACCACAGGTGCGCTGGCTGGGATTCCGGCGCGATATTGCCCCCGTCATCGCCGCCGCGGATGTGCTGGTGCATTGCAGCACGCGCCCCGAACCATTCGGGCTGGTGGTGCTGGAGGCGATGGCTTGTGGCACGGCAGTGGTCTCGGCAAACCGGGGCGCGCCAGCGGAAATCATCGAGAACGGGCGCACCGGGCTCGTAACACCGCCCAACGATGTGCCTGCTCTTGCCGAGGCGGTACACACCCTGCTTGCCGATGCGGAAAGAAGACGAACGATGACCACCTCTGCCCGCCGGGTTGTATGCGAGCGATACACCCTGGAAGGGCATGTCCGGCGTCTTGTCGGGATATACCGTGCGTTATTGTAGACCGCGTTGCCATCGCTCGAAGTGTTCTCGGGCGAGGCGTTCCCATCCCTGGCGTACCAGATTCAGCCCGAACATGTACAGCTCGAACCGTTCTGATAACCGCCGGAACAACGGCGCCTCACGCCGCCACTCGCCCTCCTCGAAGGTGGAAACGATGTAGTACGATTTCTTACCCTGCTGCACGTAGTCGATCAGCGCGTCTTTGCTCAGGGCGTGGCGTAGACGCGGCATCGCTTCAGGGTATACCCCGGACCAGAACAGCGTAAAGTCGCCGATATGGCGATGCACCTCACGTTCGCGTGCAAAGGAGGTGGCGTTCAGGAGCACATCGCCCTCTGCTAGCATCTCCGCTACTTCCCGCAATACCCTGCCGCGAGCATCACGGATTCGGTACACGTTATCGATATGGGTGAACTCGGTCAACAGGTTCACCATGTAGCGCAAAACGTCCGGCTCGTACTCCTGCAGCACGCGCGTAAACGCCTGTTCCACCAGCGTGCCGAACAGCTGCTTAAGCGGATGTCGTTCCGAAACAGGTTGTGGCATCGCATCTCCCTCCTGCTGTAAGCCCTCTGGAGAATCTTGCCACATTCGCCACCATCCATTATACTATGACCGGTGGAGAAAGAGTTTCGTTCCGTTACCCCGGAGGCAAACGAAATGTCTCATAACGGAAAAGCCGATGACCGCCGTGCGCTGGATATGCCTGCGTGGATGGTTGCGCTGGTGATTGTGGTGATGCTGTTGATAGCTGTGTTGGCGTTCTGGCATAGCGCGAAGGTTTCATACGAGTCACTGCCGCGCAGCCAGTCTGCGGTTGCACAGTAGCGGAAAAGGGCGCCCCTCTTCTTGCAGCGACGCCCCCACAGATGCTTGTTACGGTGGTAATTGCTCTGGTGCAACGGTAGCCCTCGCTCCCTTGCCTTTCATCGGTCCCGTGTAGTAACCGGGCGCAGTCGGCTCAGGAAGCGTCCTGGGGCGCGTGTTCGCCCAATAGGCTATCGCCGCCAATACCACCAGTATCAGAATGAGAATGGGCTCGACAGAAGCCTCCCCTCCAGAAAGAATGAACCTTATTGTTCGGATGCCAACAAGGCGGTTTTATGTCTTTCACCATGCTGAAGCCCACGATTGATGAACGTTGAAAAATAAAACGATTTAACCTCTCCCCCGTCCCCTCTCCTACAAGGAGAGGGGAGTTAACCTGCGCGTGGAGAACTGAATCAGTAACACGTTACAGGGGGAGGCTGCCGATGAAAACCTGTTTCAACACCATTACCTGCGGGACAGATAAACCGCTGGATGCTACACTGGACCTGCTGGGCAAATACGGCTACGAGGGTGTGGAGATAGAGGCGGGACGAATCGACGATTACCTCACACGCCACTCCATGAGCGACCTCAAACGCCAGCTGGCGAAAAATCGCCTTCAGGTCGCGGCGATTATGGCGTTTCCCTTCTTCGCCTTCGACACCGCCCAGCAGGAAGAACAGCTGCGCCGCGTCGACAAATACGCGCGCATCGCACACCAGCTGGGTAGTAAAACCCTCCTTTGCTTCACCGCCGACGCCCCTCCGCCCGGCATGGGTATCGCCGAAGCCATCGAGCGGGCAGGCAAATCCGCCCAGCGTTACGGCGAGGTCAGCGGGCAATATGAGGTGAAATGCGCTCTGGAGCCTATCGGCGGTGCGCCCTTCATGCCCGGTCCCCGACAGGCACTGGCTGTGGTAGGGGCGTCTACCAGCCGCAATGTGGGCATCATGATGGACACCTTCCATTACTACAAATCGGGTATCCTGCTGGACGAGATACGCAGGCTGCCGCGTGAGCATCTGCTGATTGTACACGTGAACGACTGCCCCAACCTGCCGCGCGAGCAGCTGAACGATAGCCACCGCGTCTATCCCGGGCACGGCGCCATCCCCCTCGTGGAGGAGTTTCGCATCCTCAAACACGAGGTGGGATACAAAGGCTTTCTGAGCATCGAAATCTTTAATCGCGACTACTGGGCAGATACGCACGAGAACGTCATCCGCAATGCCAAAGCCGCGCTGGATGCAGTGCTGGCGAAGGTGTGAGAGAGGAGGCGACAACATGGAAAAGGTTCGTCTGGGATACGTTGGGGCAGGCTTCATGGCACAAGCGGTACACCTGCCCAATTTTACCGCCCTGCCCGATTGCGAAGTGGTGGCGCTGGCGGAAATGCGTCCCCAGTTGGCGCAGAGGGTGGCGGAACGCTTCGGCATCCCTCGCGTGTACACCACGCACAGCGAACTGCTATTAGACCCAGACATCGATGCGGTGGCGGTATCGGCGCACTTCGTGCATCAGGCGCAGGTAGCGGAGGATGCACTTCGGGCTGGCAAGCCGGTATACATGGAAAAACCGATGGCGCTAACGGTAGAGCGTGCCGAACGCATGTTGCAGGCGGCGCGTGAGGGCGGCGGTCGGCTGATGGTGGCATACATGAAACGCTACGACGCAGGTATTGAGCTGGCAAAGCAGTTGATAGACACCTACCGCCGGTCAGGCGAGCTGGGCAAACTTTTCTATCTGCGTGCTCGCTGCTTCGGCGGTCACTGGACGGCAGGAAACTCCGCGACGGTTATCGGTACAGACGAACCGTATCCGAGCACGCCTCTCGAAGTACCCGAATGGCTGCCCGAACGTTACCACCAGAGCTACACGAACTACCTGCAGGTATTCACCCACAACGTAAACCTTGCTCGATGGCTGCTGGAAGCGGGAGACGATTGGCAGGTAGTGTCGGCAGACCTCGATGACGATGGCTATACAGGCGTGGCGGTGCTCAAGATGGGAGGCGTGCGCGTGGCGCTGGAGACCGGCTCGCTGGCGGCGCACAAATGGGACGAGGACACCCAGGTATACTTCCAGAAGGGCTGGGTGAAAGCAACCTCGCCGTCTCTGCTATTGCGCAACGCTTGCGCTGAGGTGGAAGTGTACCGTGCAGGCGACACACCGGAGTACCTGCGCCCCTTCCCCCAAGAGGGCTGGTCGTGGTCGTTCCAGCGCGAGGCAGCGCACTTTATCCACTGCGTGCGCACCGGCGAGCGGTTCCGTTCTTCTGGCGAGGACGCGCTCCAGGATATCCGTATCTTTGAAGCCATCTACCGCAAGTGGCTGGGGACATGAACCTGTATCACGGCAGTTGCGACAGTCAGCCGCATAAAACGCAGATTGCCAAATCCCTCCAATTCATGGCACAATAGAGTGTGCAGGCAACCTTGTCAGGAGGGAACTTTGCGTGCGCACCAACGTTCTAATACAACGGGAGCCTGATGCAACGGACCTACCCCTGCCCCAGTATGCAACGCCCGGGTCGGCGGGGGCAGACCTGTACGCAGCAGTAGAGCACCCGGTGGTGCTGCAGCCTGGTGAAAGGCGTCGTATCAGCACAGGCATCCGAATCGCCCTGCCGCCCGGTTACGAGGCGCAGGTTCGTCCGCGCAGCGGGCTGGCTGACCGATACGGGCTGAGCATGGTGAACGCGCCGGGCACTATCGATAGCGACTATCGCGGGGTGATACAGGTCATCCTGATCAACCTGGGACAGGAACCGATTACCATCCGCCGCGGCGACCGTATCGCGCAGCTGGTGATAGCACCGGTAGTGCAAGCCTTCTGGCAGGAGGTACAAAATCTCCCCGAAACCGAGCGTGCCGAAGGTGGGTTTGGCAGCACCGGTTTTTCGGCAGATGAGTAACAGAAGAGGTGTGTAAATCATGAGGTTCTGCGACCACTGTCTTGCACCATTAAGTCAAAATGCGACACATTGCCCCGAATGCGGTCTACCGGTAACATCCGGTACCGATGACCCGCTGTTGATCGAAGAAGAAGAGCGCATGGTCAATCCGCGTCTGGCACACGCGAATCTGTTGCGCATGCGCGGTCAGTGGGAGGAGGCGATGCGTGTATGTGCAGACGTTCTGCGCCACTTCCCCGGCAACGTGCACGCGCACGCGCTCATGGGCGATATCCACCGCGACCAGGGCAATCTGGAAGAGGCAGCGCAATGGTACAAACTGGCTTTGGACCTCGCGCCGGATAGCGCAGTAGACCGCCAGCGGCTGGAACAAGTGCAGCGTGAACTGGAACTGCGTCAGAAAGCACAAAGCCAGTCTCAAGAGGTGGAACACCTGCAAAAGCAAGCGCGCACCCTGCGCATCTTCAGCGCATCGGTGCTGGCACTGGCGGTGTTGATTGCTATCGGTATTACCTGGGCGTTCCAGAGCCGGATTGCCGGGGGCTCCACCCCGCTCAGCATCACCACCTCTCGCCTGCCGGTGGGAGCATCCACCGTACCCTCCTTGCCCGCGCCGGACGGAAATGTGGGAACCGCTCCTGTGGCTCCCCCAGAAACCCAGCCAGAAGTGGGTGCGCCCGCAACAAAGCCGAAGGTGGAAGCACGCCCGCGCACGGAAGACGACCTGATCGCAGAGAAGATAAAGGAGTGGCTCCGCCAGCACGAGGTTACTCCCAGCTTGCTGACGGTCACTACCGACCCGTTGGCGAACCACCTGCTTATCACTTTCGGCTATGCCTCAGACATGAACAGGGAGGCGCTCTATCGCACAGCGTGGCTCTCCGCAGCAGCCGCCTTTGCCGTACAACCCGACGCCCAGACGGTTCGAATACGCTGTCTGGTACCGGTCAGCACACCTTCTACAGAGAAGATGCTGGTACTGGGCTTTGCCGCCGACATCTTACGCAAGCAGATGCCCCCTCAGCCCGCGGACACCCCCGCCAGAGACATTCCCGCCTTTTTCCAGAACGTGTATTATAACCCGGCGGCGGGGTTCGAAGTTGAAACACGGTAGCCAAATCTCTGCAGTAGGATGAGTAAACCTGTTGGGGGCAGGTTCTTCACTGCCCCCTTTTCACCATTTACTTCCCCGCTGCCCGCTGCTGTAGCCCCTTGAAGAACTCGTTCCACCGCTGTGCCGCGCGCTGACCGAACGGCGTGCTGGTATCGGGCTTGAAGGGGTTGAAATCCTTCATCCGGGAGAAGTCGGGCATGCGGAAGTTGCCTGCCGGTGCGCCCGGTCTGCCACCCGCTCCAGGTGCGCCTCCAGGTGGCCCACCAGTTCCCCCCGGTCTCATTCCCATACCGCCACCACCGGCGCCGCCAAAGCCTCCACGCCGATTGCGTCGCTCCGCCTCAATACGTGCGATAGCATTCAGCTGGTTCACGTTCAACGCCGCCTTAATACCCTTGAGCGCGTTTTTGGCGTCGTCCTGCGTCATCTTCGGCTTGCTGCGGTAGGGCTGAAGCACCGCCAGGATCTTCTTCGCCTGCTCTGGGGTCAGTTTGGTCTTCGGGTCCTTGTCAATATCCTCTAGCGCGCGCAAGGTGTTGGTGAGCTGGAAGGTGTATTTGTGCGCCTCGCGCCACTTGCGCATCTCTTCGATGCGTTTTTGCATTTCCGGGGTCATCTGAAAACCGCCCATTCCCGGCGGCGGCTGGGCAATGGCAGCTACTGCTGCCATCACCAGCAGCAACGTGCCTGCCCACAGTGTCAATCGGTTCATCATGTCGTTCCTCCCCTACAGACTTTTGGTTACTCGTAGCGTAACGCCTCTATCGGATTCAGAGCCGACGCTTTCTGTGCCGGATAGATGCCAAAGAAAATGCCCACTCCTGCCGAGAAACCGAACGCCAGCAGGATAGGCTGTAAACTGATGTGCACTTGCCAGCCGGAGGTGTTCGCCAGAATGTACGACGCCCCCAGCCCCGCGCCGATACCGATGACTCCACCCACCAGGCTCAGCGTCATCGCTTCAATCAGGAACTGCAGCAGGATGTCGCGCCGCTTGGCGCCCACCGCCTTGCGGATGCCGATTTCGCGGGTGCGCTCGGTGACCGACACCAGCATGATGTTCATGATGCCGATACCGCCCACCAGCAGCGATACGCTGGCGATGCCAGCCAGCAACATAGTAAACGTGCGCGACACGTCCTCCGCCGTCTGCACGAATTCCGCCTGATTCAGGATGCGGAAGTTATTCTCCTGTCCAGGGTTTAATCGTTGGCGACGTCGCATTAGGGCTTCTATCTCCTGATACGCCGCGTTCATACGCTCTTCGCTCACCGCCTGGACGCTGATGCTATTGATGAAGTCCATACCGAACAGGCGGCGCATGGCGGTGGTATACGGCACGAAGATGATGTCATCGGGGTTACCAAAGCCCTGTGCCCCCTTCGGCGCCAGCAAGCCTACCACCTTGAAACCCACACCGCGAATGCGGATGGTCTTGCCGATGCAGGAAGAACCGTTGAACAGGTTCTCATACACCGTCTGCCCGATGACGCACACCCGCGCCATGCTGTCCACCTCGCGGTTGGTGAAAAAACGCCCCTGTTGCAGCGGGTAGTTGCGGATTTCGGAGTACTCCGGCGACACGCCGGCGATATTGGTGTTAGTGTTACGGTTCTTATATTTCACCTGCGCGTTGCGCCGTACCTCAGGTGATGCGGCACGTACCGAGGGGCAGCTGCGCCGGATGGCATCGACGTCCTCCGGTTTCAGTATCTGCATGGAGCCAAAGCCACCGAACGCCGCCCCCATACGCTGCTGACCGGGAAACACTACCAGCACGTTCGTGCCCAGCTGCTGGATGCGCTGCATGGTCTGTTCGCGCGCGCCCTGCGCCACCGAAATCATGGCGATCACCGCCCCGACGCCGATGATGATACCCAGCATTGTCAGCGAGGAGCGCAACTTGTTCGCTAGCAAACTGCGCAAGGCTATTTGGAAATTCTCTACAAAATTCATGCGCTCACCTCCTCGCGCTATCTCATGCGCATAGGCGGACCGCCAAACATGGGCATACCCATTCCTCGCGGTGGACCACCGCTACTTTGCTGCTGAGTCTGCGGCTGAATGACCTGCGTGACCACCTCTTCGCCCTCCTTCAGACCGCTAACGATTTCGACGGTGTCGTTACCCTCCAGCCCGATCTCCACGTCGCGCTGTTTGGGTGTGCCGCCTTCCATCACCTGTACGTAGTACTTGCCGTCGTTTTCCTTCACCGCCTCGGCAGGCACCATCAGCACGTTCTCCTTGCGATCCACCACGAATTCGCAGGTGGCGTTCATGCCGGGCTTCAGGCGGGCGTCGGGGTTCTCTATCTCCACGCGCACATGCACTACCGTCACGTTCTGCTCCACCACCGCCCGAGGGTCAATGCGCGTGACGGTGCCCTCGAAGATTTCGCTGGGGTAGGCGTCCAAAGTGACATCCACCTTTTGCCCCGTCTGGATGAAGGCGACGTCGGTCTCGTCGACCTGCACATCCACGAACATCCGGCTGACGTCGGCGATCTGCACGATGCTCGTGCCCTGCGAGAAGACATTGGTACCGGGTGGGATGATGGTTCCTTCCTCTACATACTTCTGGATGACCACACCATCGCGTGGGGCAACGATGGTGGTACTGCGCAACTGCTCCTGTGCGTTCTGCAGGCTAGCTCTACTGCGCACCTTCTGTGCCTGCGCGGAGCGGATATCTGCCTCACGGATACGGTTCTGCAGAGCGTTCGCTTCCGCCTGCTTCAGTGCTGCTTCCGCCTGTTGCACTGCCGCCTCCGCCTGACGCACGTCCGCCTCACGCAGCGCGACCTGCTCGGCATTGGTTCTAGCCGATTCCAGCGCAGCCTTCGCCTCTTCCAGCCGCTTCTCCGCGTTGCGCAACGTCGCCTGCAGGTCGCGCTCTAGAGTGGAGAGCCTTTTTTGTGCCGTGTCGAACTGCGCCTTTGCCACATCGCGCTGTGTACGCGCGGTATCCACCGCCTGCTGCGAAACGAACCCCTTACGCAGCAGCTCCTCCTGCCGTGCTAGGTTCTTCTCTGCGTTCTCATAGTTCGCCTTTGCCTGCTCATACTGCGCCTGCACTTCGGTGCGGGTCTGCGGGATGGTCACCTCCTGCAGCTGGCGCAGGTTCTCCAGAGCGGTTTCGTAGCTTGCCTCCGCTTGCTGTATCGCTGACTGGCTGAGCTTCGGCTGCATCGCCAGCTGACGACGCGCCTGCTCCAGACGTGCCTTCGCGGATTCGAGGTTAGCTCGCGCTTGCAGAACGGCAACCTCGCTCTGCACCGCCTGCAGTTGCAGGTTCAGTCGGGACTGATACTCGCGAGCCTCCGCTGCCTCCAGGTCCGCGCGCGCCTGCTCGTACATGGTCATGGTGTCAGTGGGGTCGATGCGAGCAATCAGCTGACCTGCCTTCACCTCCGTGCCCACGTCCACCGCCAGCTTCGTGACCATCCCGCCCGCTTTGGACTTCACGTCCACCACCGTCAACGGCTGCAGGGTTCCCTCCGCGGTGACCGACTTGGTGACCGTGCCGCGTTCCACCTTCGCCGTCCGATATTCGGGCTTGGGCTGGTTGTTATTGCGTAGCCGGCTCCACGCAATAGAGCCTCCCGCTACGATGATAATCAATATCACGGCGATGATAATCGCTCGCCTCATCCCTGTCCCCCTCCCTCGGAGAATGCATAGTCTTTACCGATAGCACGTTGCAACCGCGCGTCTGCTGCCAACAGGTCGTATATCGCCTGAACGTAGTTCGTCTCCGCATTGACCAGTGCCACTTGCGCGTTGATCACCTCAATCAGGCTACTGACACCTTCCTTACGACTCTCCAGTGCAGCCTGGTAGTTGACCCGCGCGGCTTCCAGAGCCTTCTTCGCGGCGTTCAGTCGCTCTTGCGCCTCCGCTCGCGTTAGGTATGCTTGCTCCACGTCCAAACGCACCGTCAGTTTGAGCTGCTCCAGCTGCTGTAGCGCACTGTCGTAGCCTGCCCGCGCCTCACGAACCGCCGCCCGCGTCGCTCCTCCGTCAAACAGTGGATAGGTGGCTGTAATGGAGAAGCTGCGCGTGTCGCCGGGGTCGGGTTCGATGCGACGGCCATACGTGAAGTCGCTCTGCACCTGTATACCGGATTCAATCTCTGCCAGACGCAGGCTCAGCCGCTGTATCTCGCTGCCAACACGCTGACGCTGGTAGTCCGGTCGTTGGGCAAACGCCTCTTTGAGATACTCGTCCAGCGAGCCCAGCGGAGGCAGCTGCTCCGCCTCTCTATCCCCTACCTCTGCAACCTGTAACGGCATCTCCTGTCCGATGCCCAGTTCGTTGCGCAGGCTCGCTTCCGCCAGACGCACCTGATTCCGTGCCTGAATCAGCGAAACCTGTGCATTTGCCAGCTCCGCCTCCGCCTGCAACACGTCCTTTTGCGCGGCAACGCCTACTTCCACCTGCGCCTTCACCACGTCCACCGTCTGCTGGGCACGCTGTACGTTCGCCTCGGCAACTTTCTGCAACGCCATGCGCCGCAGGAGCTCATAGTAGGCGGTCGTCACGCTGAGCACCTTCTGCTGTACCGCATCCCGATACGCCTGCTCCGCCGATTCCACCGAGCGGCGTGCCTGCGCCGCCGAGATTTCGCGCTGCCCCGAATCGAACACCGTCTGCCGTAGGGCGATATCCGAGCGCGTCTCGTCAATCTTGCCGACTCGAGTGCCAAAACCCGGCAGCGCGGTGCGCGTCTGCTGGTTGACATAGGTCACCGACGGGCTCAGCGTCGGAAAATAGCGCGCCTCCACTTGAACCCGCCGCGCCTTTGCCTGCTCCAGCTGGTTTTTCGCAATCGCCACCGAAGGGTGTTTCTGTAAGGCTATCCGTATCGCGTCTTTCAGAGTGAGAGGCTGGGGAACCTGGGCGTTTTCCTGCGCCCACACGGTTGCCGCCAGCAACAGGATACACAACCACACTCCTCGTCTAAGCATTACCCCTGTTGTTCCTTTCCGCCTCATGTTCTCCCGAACCGATAGTTATTGACGTGAAAAAGGCGAAGTCGGTTGCGGGATTCTTTACCATTTACCTCACCCCCCTCCCCTCTCCTACGAGGAGAGGGGCATTCCCCCTTCCTTGCGAGGGAAGGGGGCAAGGGGGTTAGGTTATCTATCCATTCAACCACCAATTTCGAACACCCTCAGAAACCCTTGACTTTTTTTCCAAGTGGTATATTGTGGTTGGACATACGGAACCAGCACTGAGCGAAGGAGGGAACCACGATGCTCAAACGCCTTTGGGGTGTAACCCTCTTGCTGGTGCTGGCGTCCAATTTATGCTGGGCGCAGTACCGCTTCAACGGCACTTTCTACCCGTTGCGCTGGGGGCAAACGGAAGGAAGCCAGGACCTGATTACGCCCGTGAACGCACTGGGCAATCCGCTGTGTGTGAAGATGGGAACCAGTTGGAGCGCATATCTGGATGGTGGAGGCAACCTGTTGGGCTGGAAGGTGAGCTATGCGCGGTTGCGCAGCCTGATGGACGGCACGGTCTATTTCACAGTAAACGACCCCGGCGTAGGTAACCTGAAACCTCCCGGACAGCCTTATCCTTTACCTGACCTTCCTGCTCATGTAGACCACGCTCAGCTGGATATTTCGTATGTGATATATTATTGGGGTTCTTGGGGTCCGGTTTACTACCTGACCCCGATATACAGTTCAGAAGTATTCATTGTGCTGGATGCACCGAAGTCTCCGATGAACCCTGCTTGGGTGAGCGTGTTGCGGTATAGCTGC
>JBMFOT010000058.1:0-21977 GCA_049969495.1 Armatimonadota bacterium | reverse complement strand
GAGGTAAGACAAGGGGTAGCAAGAACGCCTCTCTCCTTGCGCTACAACCAACTTCTCAACAATTCTCGAACACCCTCTACTACCCTTGATTTTTTTCCTCAAAACAAGTACTATTAGTAACGGCAGATTTATTGAATCATCATACTGTAGTAGTGGTGTGAGGTGGTGGAGTGAGCACGCTCATCGTGATTGGAGTGTTTACGTTCGTGGCTATCCTGATAGTGGGTGTCACGCTGGCACTCTCTCATGCGGTTGCTCCCCGGATGCCCACGCCGGTGAAAGGCGAAACGTATGAATGCGGCGCGGAGGTGTTCACCGACGCCTGGCGCCAGCAGAATCTCCATGTGTACATCTTCGCCCTGCTGTTCGTGGTGTTCGATGTGGAGCTGGCGCTGCTGGCGCCGGTGGCATTGGTGGCGAAGAGCCTGAACGCACCTTGGCTGGTGTTTACCGAAGTGGCACTGTTCATCCTCATTTTGGGCGCAGGGTTGCTGTACGCCTGGCGAAGGGGGGCGCTGACATGGGAGTGAAAGAACGGTTGGAGAAAGGGCTGATTAGGGTTCCGGGCGGAACCATCCTCGTCGCCAAACTGGCAGACCTGATGGCGTGGGCACGTAAGTCCTCCATGTGGTCGCTCACGTTCGGCTTGTCCTGTTGCGCCATCGAGATGATGGCCACCGCCGCCTCACGCTACGATTTAGACCGCTTCGGCATGTTCTTCCGTGCCACACCACGCCAGGCGGACGTGATGATTGTGGCAGGCTGGGTGTCGGTGAAGATGGCGCCCTTTATCAAACGTCTCTACGAGCAGATGCCCGAGCCCAAATACGTGATTGCGATGGGCGGCTGCGCCAGCGCAGGAGGACCCTATCGCGACTCTATCACCATCGTGAAGGGGGTAGACCAGTTCGTGCCGGTGGACGTGTACGTGTACGGTTGCCCGCCTCGCCCCGAAAACCTGATTCTGGGCATCCTGAAACTGCAAGAGCGCATCCGCCGCGAGCACCTGGCGGAAAAGAACGGCTTGCCTAAACCGGTGCGCGAGCCGATTATTATCCCCGAAACGGGAGCAACCGGATGAATCAGGCGATAGAGAACCTGTTGCAGCGCTTTGGCGGGGCGGTGCACGAGTGGAAGCAGGTTAGCCCAAACGAGGTGCATCTGACGGTCTCAGCATCACACTGGCGAGACATCGCGCAGTACCTGCATGATGACCCCCTGTGGCAAATGGACTACCCTGCCGACCTCACTGTGTGGGATACCGGCAACGAGTTCGGCGTCTATTTGCGCCTGTGGTGCTCGGTGTACAACCACAACGTGGTCCTGCTGACCTCTATTCCACGTGAGGAGCCGCGCATCGCCTCGCTGGCAACGCTCTACCCGGGCGTGGACTGGCACGAGCGCGAAATGTACGACATGTACGGGGTCATTTTTGAAGGGCACCCGAATCTGAAGCGCATCCTGCTGCCTGACGACTGGGAAGGGTTTCCCTTCCGCAAAGACTATGTGGCAGAGCCCAGTGGAGACCCTTTGCATGGACCGCAACCGGTGAACTGAGATGAGTGTGCCTGTTTCGTCACAAACGCCATCTACCCTGAGCACAGTGGAAATCCTCTCTCAGGGGATGGTGATTAATGTCGGGCCGCAACACCCGTCCACGCATGGGGTGCTACGGCTGATACTGACGCTGGACGGCGAGCAGATTGTGGCGTGCGAGCCTGTCATCGGCTACCTGCACCGCGGGCTGGAGAAGATGATGGAGCGCCGCCCCTATCGCCACAACATCCCCTTCACCGACCGGCTGGACTACCTCGCCGCACTGTCCAACAACCTCGCTATCTGCCAGTGCATCGAGCGGCTGGGTGGGGTAGAGGTTCCTGAGCGTGCCCAGTATATCCGCGTGCTGCTGATGGAACTCCAGCGTATCGCCAGCCATCTGGTGTTTCTGGGCACGTTCGGCACCGACCTGGGTGCTACGACGATGTTCCTCTACGCCTTCCGCGAGCGCGAGATGGTGCTCGACCTACTGGAAGAGTGTACCGGAGCGCGGCTCACCTACAACTGGATACGTGTGGGGGGCTTGCCCGACGACCTGCCGGAAGGCTTCGGGCAGAAGGTGCAGGATTTCGTCAAGATATTCCGGCAGCGGCTCGACGAGTACGATATGCTACTCACGCGCAACCGTATCTTTCGCTCGCGCACGCAGGGCATCGGCGTCTTACCGAAGGAGACCGCGCTGGCGTACGGGTGCAGTGGCCCCGTCGCGCGAGCGTCCGGCATACCGTACGACATCCGCAAGGTCGCCCCGTACGAGGTGTACGATCGGGTGGAGTTCGACGTGCCGGTATTTGAGGACGGCGACGTATGGGCGCGCTATCTGGTGCGCATGGAGGAACTGCGCCAGAGCCTGCGTATCATCGAGCAGGTGCTGCGTGATATGCCGGACGGTCCGGTGCAGACCAAACTGCCAAAGATATTCAAACCGCCGGCGGGGATTGCCTACTCGCGCGTAGAAAGCCCGCGCGGTGAACTGAGTTTTATGATGGTCAGCGACGGCAGTCCGAATCCGGTGCGCGTGCACATTCGCGCACCGTCGTTCGTGAATCTGAGCGTGCTACCGCGCCTGCTGGAAGGGGCGAAGGTGGCAGACCTCGTAGCCATACTGGGCAGCATCGACGTGGTTTTAGGAGAGATAGACCGGTGATTGAGGCGATCACACAGTTTTTCAAGCAATATCCGCTGTTGTGGACGTTTGTGAAAGCGGTGGTACTGGCGAGTTTCACGCTGGTTATCCCGCTGGCGGTTATCTATGTGGAGCGGAAAATAGCAGGCTTCATCCAGAGCCGATTGGGACCGGTGCATGTGGGACCACAGGGCACGTTTCAGACGGCGGCAGACGCGCTGAAGCTGCTGCTGAAAGAGGACATTGTTCCCGCAGGAGCGGATAAGCGGTTCTTTTACCTGGCGCCCTATATCGCCTTCATCTCCACAGTGCTTTCGTTCATGGTGTTGCCCTTTGCGCCCGGCTGGGTGGCACTGGAGATGAACGTGGCGGTGTTGTTCATCATCGGGGTGTCGCTGTTCAACGTAGTGAGCATCCTGATGGCGGGTTGGTCATCCAATAACAAGTACTCCCTGCTGGGCGGCTTGCGGGCGGTGGCGCAACTGCTCTCCTACGAAATCCCGATGGTGCTTTCGGTGCTGGCGGTGGTGTTCTACACCGGCTCGCTCAGCCTCACGGGTATCATCGAGTATCAGGTGAAGCACGGATGGAACATCTGGCATCCGCCGATTATGATTGCTGCCCTCATCTACTTCATCTGTGCGCTGGCGGAAATCAACCGCACCCCGTTCGACCTGCCGGAGGCGGAGTCGGAGCTGGTCAGCGGGTTCAACACCGAGTACTCGGGGATGCGTTTCGCCTTCTTCTTTGCGTCGGAGTTCGCCAACAACTTCTTCATTACCGCGTTTGCCGCCGCGCTCTTCTTCGGTGGATGGGACGGTCCCGTTCTACCGCCGATTGTGTGGACGTTCCTAAAGGTGTTCGTGATGATTTTCGTCTTCATGTGGGTGCGGTGGACGCCTCCGCGCTTGCGGATAGACCAGATTCTACGCTTTGCCTGGCAGTTTCTGGTGCCGGTCAGCCTGGCGAACCTGCTGTTCGCCATCGCTCTGGGGGTGAGATAACATGAGCCGTCAACGGACGATGAGAGACACGGAATACAATCCGCTGGTTTACTTCATCGATGGGCTGGTCACGCTGTTTAACGGGATGGTGGTGACCTGGCGCAACCTGTGGCGTCCGAAAATCACGGTGCGTTATCCCTACGAACGGCGTCCGGTGCCTCCACGTTATCGCGGGCTGTTCTATCTGAAGTGGAACGAGGAGAAGCAACGGCTCAACTGCGTTGGCTGCACGCTGTGCGCGCAAGCTTGTCCTACCGACGTGATTTCGATGGTGAAGCTGGGCAAGGGGACGCACGCAGGGGTCAGCGAGTTCACGATGGACCTCGGACGGTGTATGTTCTGCAATCTGTGTGTGGAGGCGTGTCCCTTCGACGCCATCTACATGGGACCCAACTATGA
Source organism: Armatimonadota bacterium (assembly GCA_049969495.1). Classification (GTDB taxonomy): domain Bacteria; phylum Armatimonadota; class HRBIN16; order HRBIN16; family HRBIN16; genus HRBIN16. The sequence goes on along the minus strand of JBMFOT010000058.1, from coordinate 17,891 downwards.
GCTTGCCAGCGAGCGGCGCGATGTCTCGCTCTTCCGTATCGCGGATTTGGCGCAGGGCGGCGAGGAAGCGGTGCGCAAGAATATCGAAACGATAGAGCGGCTGATGGCAGAAGAAGAGAAGGCAAAACCGGCTCATGCAGCACACGCGGCGGGAGGGCAATCGGAATGAGTCCACTGGAAACGGCATTGTTACTCTTTCTCACCGCGATAACGGTATTCTCGGCACTGATGGTAGTTGCGGTGCGCAACCTGATTCACGCCGGATTCTGGCTGCTGCCCTTCTTTCTGGGCATTGGCGGTTTCTATCTCATTCTCTCGCTGGAGTTTCTGTTTGCTCTGCAACTGCTGTTGTACGCCGGGGCGGTGATGGTGGTGGTGTTGTTTGCGCTCATGCTCACGCGCGACGTGATGAACCCGCAGATTCGCCAGACGAACCGCCTGTACGTGGCGGCGATAGCCGTCAGCGCGAGTATGATGACCCTGTTGATCTCGCTCATCTACCGGCATCTGGGCACGCTGTCCGTCCCGCCCGGCCTGGTGGATTCGGATGCGATTACGCGGAGGCTGGGCACGATGCTGCTGAACGAGTATGTGCTGCCTTTCGAGCTGACCTCTGCACTGCTGCTCAGCGCGATGCTGGGAGCGATTTTCCTCGCGCGCAACCCCAGGATCGAGATGGAAGAGGAGAGCGAAGGATGAACCTGAACGGTCTACCCCTTCACTTCTTCGTGCTGCTCAGCACGGTGTTGTTCGCCATCGGGCTGTACGGCTTGATTTCCCGCCGTAACGCTATTGCGGTGCTGATGTCCATTGAGATTGTGATGAACGCGGCGAACCTGAACTTCGTTGCCTTCTGGCGTTACCTGCATCCGCAGTCGCTGGAGGGCGTGGTGTTTGTGCTGGTGACCATCACGGTCGCCGCGGCGGAAGTAGCGGTAGGCATGGCGGTGGTGCTCTCCATCTATCGAACGCTGCGTACGGTGAATGTAGACGAAGTGGCGCAGATGCGAGGGTAGTGTCGGCAATGCTATCCCCTTCCGAACTGGCGCGAGAGGTGGTTCGAAGGCTGGACGCCTTGCACGGTCGCCCCACGTGGCAACAGCGCATGCCCCCTCTGGAGGAGCTGATCGCCTGCATCCTGTCGCAACATACCTCGGACAACAACTCCTGGCGTGCCTATCAGCGGCTGCGTGAGCGTTTCCCCGCCTGGGAAGCGGTGATGGAGGCTCCTGTCGAGGAGGTGGAGGAGGCTATCCGACCAGGCGGACTGGCGAGCAGCAAGGCGCCGCGCATCCAGGCGGTGCTGCGTGCAGTCGCGGAGCACAACGAGGGCAGGCTGAACCTGGACTTCCTGCTGGGCATGGACACCGAATCTGCTCGGCGCTATCTGCTCAGCCTGCCGGGCGTCGGTCCCAAAACCGCCGCCATTGTGCTGTGCTTCTCGCTGGGCAGGCCGGTAATACCGGTGGATACGCACGTGTTTCGCGTCTCCTGGCGTCTGGGTTTCTTTGACCGCAAGGTGGGCGAGGCAAAGGCGCACGACTTGCTACAACGGATTGTGCCGGAAGAGCACATCTATCCCTTCCACGTGCACCTCATCCGCCACGGCAGGCAGGTGTGTAAAGCACAGCGCCCTCGTTGTGAGCAGTGCCCACTGGCGGATATCTGCGCCTACAGACAGGGGATTACAACCACCTCTCCTCCAGTAGTCTTCTCTCATCCCTCGCGATAAGGCAGTCCTCGCACCGTTTGAGATCCGCTTGACAACATTTGCGCAAAGTAAGTAAAATGCACCTTAGATTATCCGCATAAGGAGGGTGAAGACCATGACGTTCGTTTCAAACCGCCGATGGGCTTTCACGCTGATTGAGCTGTTGGTAGTTATCGCGATTATCGCGATACTGGCAGCCATCCTGTTTCCCGTGTTCGCTCAGGCGCGCGAGAAAGCCCGTTTGGCTACCTGCACTTCCAACATGAAGCAGATCAACCTCTCCCTGCTGATGTACCTTCAGGACTACGACGAGACCTTCCCTGACGTTGCCAACAACTGGTGGGCGGCTACGGATTGGGGCTCTCCCGGGCAGCCAGCGCATTACCTGGGCGTGGCTTGGGACCCCAGTTCGTATGGGGTGCAGTGGTGTGGCTTCCAAACACCGCGAGTGCACATTCTGACGGTACTTTTGCCCTACAACAAGAACGAGGGCATCTTCCAGTGTCCGACCATCCGCGCCAAAGAACCGGGTGCACCACACAACTATTGCTATAAAGACTGGTTGAGCTGGTGGTGCAACGGCGATGGGACGTGGGGCGATGCTCCACAGGTCGTCAAGGACTCCACGCTGGCAGGTTATCCTCTTGCTTCGCTGGCGGCACCTGCTATTCAGGTTACGTGGTGGGAGGACTGGATGGGGGCGCATTCTGGCGAAAGTAGCGAGTGGGATGTCGATGTCGGATGGGACCCCAACTCCCAGACACATCCGGCGGGATTGAACATGGCGTTCGCCGATGGACATGTCAAATACTATTTCGATTACAGCATCAACCACTATGTGCGCCGCTTGTGCCCACGTTCGGCATCGGACTACAGCCAGTGTCGAATCTACTAGCACAGGAGGGGCAACATGAAACGCTCACGCGAGGTGTCTACTCCGGTTGCGGTCGCAATTATCCTCGCTGCGGCAGCGGTGATACTGGGAGGAGCGTGGTGGTGGACCTCTCACTCCAAAGCAGGAGCAGTGACTGCCCCGCTGCCCAGTGGACAGGAGCAGATCCGCGTGACCCAGCAGGAGTACGATGTGTTGACCAACGCCCTGCGTCGCCGTAGAGAACGTATGGAGGGGAGGCGTAATGCTGTGCCCCCAGCCTCTACCACTGCCCCCAGGTAGGTAGATATTCTCCTCTGCCCCCTGCACCACAGGGGGCATTTTTGCCCTCTTCGCATTTGCCCTACGTCGTCTCGTCGTGTTAGAATAAAAGAACAACAGAAAATCACGAGGCGAGAGTATGCTGACCAACGAGGAAAAGCGGATTGCGGTCTACCAGATGGATGCCGAGCCAACCCGTCCTGAGACGGTGACGCCCGAAACTCCTTTGGAAACGCTCAATCTGAACTGGCGAGAACGTGACCTGCCGGAGCGAATCCGTACCAAACACGTACACCGCCTGCATCCCTACCTGGGTAAGTTCATCCCTCAGCTGGTAGAGGTGTTTTTGCGCAAGTTTTTCAGGGCTGGGCAAACCGTGATGGACCCCTTCTGCGGCTCGGGTACCACTCTAGTACAGGCGAACGAGATGGGCGTCCACGCTGTCGGCTACGACGTCTCTGCGTTTAACGTGCTGTTGTGCCGGGCAAAGACAGCACGATATAACTTGGCCAAGATGGAAAAAGAGGTGATGGACGTACTGGAGCAAGTGCACCGTCGCACTGCGTCGAGGGAAGCAGGGCAACTCTCTCTGTTGATGGAAGCCCGGGATACCTTCTATGATGCCGAGGGAACTTCCAGCAACGAATATCTGCGCAAGTGGTATGCGCCCCAGGCGTTGCGTGAATTGATGACCTATCGCGATATTGTTGAGGGAGGGGACTACGAGTACAAGGATTTGTTACGCATCATCCTTTCCCGCTCTGCACGTTCGGCAAGGTTAACCACCCACTACGACTTAGACTTCCCCAAACAGCCGGTCACCGAGCCCTACTGGTGTCATAAACATGGGCGTATTTGCGAACCCACCACTGAGGCGTTCAAGTTCCTCAAACGCTACAGCATCGACACCATCCATCGGGTGAAACAATATGCGCTGGTGCGTACCGATGCACAGGTTGCGGTGTATCATGCGGATAGCCGTACCGCGCAGTTTCCGCCAGTGGACGGCGTCATCACCAGTCCGCCATATGTGGGGCTGATTGACTATCACGAACAGCACGCCTATGCCTACCATCTGCTAGGGCTGCACGATTTGCGCGATTGCGAGATTGGCGCGGCAGCGAACGGAGTATCGGAAAGGGCGAAGCAACAGTACATGGTGGATATCGCTACTGTCTTCCGCCGAATCGCGCAGGTCATGCCCCCTGGTTCACCAATGGTGGTGGTTGCCAATGACAAGTATGACCTGTATGGGCGAATTGCCGAAATAGTCGGTGTGCGGGTGGAAGCGGTGTTGCACCGGCACGTCAACCGCCGTACGGGGCGAAGGTCCAGTGAGTTCTACGAGTCCATCTTCATCTGGCGTACACCGTAAAGCAATGAGCGTCTTGAACGATACAACCCGCTCACGGATACAGGGGTACCTAGAGGCTTTCGTGGCGAACGTAGTAACAGAAGTCAAGGAGCAGCTTTTTCCTGCTTCCATGTCTGTGCGACAGTATCTAGAGCAACGATCGAGCGAAGGCAGACTCAAGCCGTTTCATCAAGCAATCATTCCACCGGAGCTCATGCGCCTGAGTGCGTTTGAAAGGAGTTTCAGTACACGATTAGGCTCCACCTTTGAAGAGTGCGCCCGCCTCATCGCGTTACAGTTCCATCGAGAGGCACAACGGGGCTATCGGCTCGGCGGCAAGGTAAGCCGCTCAGCACTGCAGGAGCTAGAGCGACAGGTCGGCTTGTTCGAACATGCCTCGTCCTCACGCCCGATGATGCATGAGATGGTGGAGGCGGTACTCGCCGCACGCCGGAACGACGACTTGATTTCTCTGCGTCTTGTCGCCGACCTGTGGGTACAGCGACATGACGGGACGCAGCTGTTCTTTGAAATCAAGTCCCCTGTACCCAACAAAGGACAGTGCCTAGAGGTTACTCAGCGACTGTTGAGGGTACATCTTGTCACGGGACAACAGCGTCCGCAGGTAGCGGGTTACTTCGCTATGGCATATAATCCCTATGGAGCGAGCCGTTCCGATTATCGCTGGACGTACGCGAGAAACTACATGCCCTTCGAAGAAGCAGTGCTGATAGGCGAAGAGTTCTGGTCTCTAGTTGGCACGCAGGGCGTTTACGAGGAGTTGCTAGAAATCTATCAAGAGGTGGGACAGGCACGGGCAAAATATATTCTGGATACGCTGGCTTTCGGGTTTTGATGCCTTCAACCGTTGCTTCCCTGCCTCTCAATATGCTACAATCCTTGACGGAAAATCCCCAATGGACGAAGGTTCGCTATGCCTCAGGATAAGATTATCGTTCGTGGCGCGCGTCAGCATAACCTGAAGAATATTACCGTCGAAATCCCGCGCGACAAGCTGGTGGTCATCACCGGCATCTCAGGGTCGGGCAAGTCCAGTCTGGCGTTCGACACCATCTACGCCGAGGGGCAAAGGCGATATGTGGAGTCACTTTCCGCCTACGCCAGGCAGTTCCTCGGCCAGATGGACAAACCGGATGTGGACGACATTATTGGCCTCTCGCCGGCGGTTTCGATTGACCAGAAGTCCACCAGCAAGAACCCGCGCTCGACGGTGGCCACTGTCACCGAGATTTACGACCACCTGCGCCTGTTATACGCCCGAATCGGCATCCCGCATTGTCCTCAATGTGGGCGCGAGATTACCCAGCAAACGGTGGAACAGGTGGTGGACACCATCCTCGCCCTGCCGGAGGGCACGCGCCTGCAGATTCTCGCGCCCATCGTGCGCGGACGCAAAGGCGAATACCGCAAGGAGATGGAGGACGCCCGCAAGGCAGGCTACAACCGCCTGCGTGTGGATGGAGAGCCGATAGACCTGAGCGAGCAGCCCATCCCCACGCTCGACCGCTACAAGATTCACCATATCGAGGTGGTGGTAGACCGCATCATCGTGCGTGCGGGCATCGAGAAGCGGCTCGCCGATTCGGTGGAAACCGCTATGCGCATGGGGCAAGGGGTGGTGATCGCGCAGATTGTAGACGGCGAGGAGCTGGTCTTCTCCGAGAACTTCGCCTGCGCGGAGTGCGGCATCAGCCTGCCCGAGATCGAACCGCGCAGCTTCTCCTTCAACAGCCCCTACGGAGCCTGCCCGGAATGCCACGGGTTAGGTTTCAAGACCGAGTTTGACCCCGCGCTCATTGTGCCCGACCCCAGCAAAAGCATCGCCGAAGGCGCAATAGAACCCTTCGCCGGTAAGGACGGCTTGATGCCTTACTACGAGGGGCTGCTGCGCGGGGTGGCAAAGAAACTGGGCTTCACCATCCATACGCCCCTCAACCAACTGAACGAAAAGCAATGGCACGACCTCTTCTACGGTGTGGAGGGTAACGTTACGGTCACCTTCCGCAACCGCTGGGGGCGTACGCGCTACTTCGACAGCGAGTTCGAAGGCATTATCGCCATGCTCCAGCGTCGCTACAACGAAACCGAGTCCGAAAACGTACGCGAGTGGCTACAGCGCTACATGTCCGATAAACCCTGTCCGAAGTGCAAGGGGTTGCGTCTGAAGGACGAGAGTCTGGCGGTAACGGTGGGCGGATTAAACATCGCGCAGCTGACCGCGCTCTCGGTGGAGGAGGCACAGAGGTTTTTCGACGAACTGCCTTTGCATCTGGGCGAACGCCAACGGCACATCGCGCACCAGCTGTTGCGCGAAATCCAGACCCGCCTGGGCTTCTTGCTGGACGTAGGGTTGGGCTACCTCACCTTAGATCGTCCTGCAGCGACGCTGGCAGGCGGCGAGGCCCAGCGCATCCGTCTCGCCACACAAATCGGCAGCGGGCTGATGGGCGTGCTGTACATTCTGGACGAACCCAGCATCGGTTTGCACCAGCGCGATAACCAGAAGCTGATTCACACCCTCTTGCACCTGCGCGACCTGGGCAACACGATTATCGTGGTGGAGCACGACGAGGAGACCATCCGTACCGCCGACCACATCATCGACATCGGTCCGGGCGCGGGCGAACATGGTGGATACATTGTGGCGCAGGGTACGGTGGAAGACATTATTGCCTGCGAGCAGTCCATCACAGGGCAGTACCTCAGCGGCAAACGACGGATTCCGGTACCGCTCATCCGCAGGCGGCCGGGCGACCGCTGGTTGACCATTCGCGGCGCGCGCCAGCACAACCTGAAGAACATTACCGTGCGCATCCCGCTGGGGCTGTTCGTGTGCGTGACGGGCGTTTCCGGCTCCGGCAAGTCCACCCTGATTCAAGAGACCCTCTATCCGCGCCTGATGTATCACGTGTACGGCTCGCATCCGCTGTGGGGCGAACACGACGGCGTAGATGGTATCGAATACATCGATAAAGTGGTGGACATCGACCAGTCGCCCATCGGGCGCACGCCGCGATCGAACCCCGCTACCTACACGGGCGTGTTCGATATGATTCGGGAACTGTTTGCCAGCACACAGGACGCACGAGTGCGAGGCTATAAACCCGGACGGTTTAGCTTCAACGTGAAGGGTGGGCGGTGCGAGGCATGTAGAGGCGACGGCATCATCAAGATAGAGATGCACTTCCTGCCCGATGTGTACGTGCCCTGCGAGGTGTGTAAGGGCAAGCGCTACAACCGTGAAACGCTCGAAGTGAAGTATAAGGGCAAGTCCATCGCCGATGTGCTGGACATGACGGTGGAGGAAGCCTTAGATTTCTTCAAAGCCATCCCGCCCATTGCCCGCAAACTGCAGACCCTGCACGACGTGGGGCTGGACTACATGAAGCTGGGGCAACCTGCCACCACTCTATCGGGCGGTGAAGCACAGCGCGTGAAACTGGCTACTGAACTCTCCAAGCGAGGCACAGGCAAGACGCTGTACATTCTGGATGAGCCCACCACCGGCTTGCACTTTGCAGACATCGAGAAACTGCTCAACGTGTTACACCGTCTGGTGGACAACGGCAACACGGTGGTTGTGATTGAACACAATCTGGACGTGATTAAGACCGCCGACTGGATTATCGACCTCGGTCCTGAAGGAGGCGCAGAGGGCGGCTACGTGGTGGCAGAAGGCACGCCGGAGGAGGTTGCGCAGGTGGAAGCGAGCTATACGGGACAGTTCCTGCGCAGGATGCTGGGCATGGAGGAGAGGGCGGAAGGTTTAAACCACCACAACCCCGCTCCCTGCCACCGGTGAACACACGAACATCTCCGGCTCCAGCCTGCGCGGGGCATAGTAGTAATCGGTCAGGGCGCGCTGCAAGGCGTCGCAGGCGTCTTCGCGCACCAGCACCAGGATACAGCCGCCCAGTCCTGCCCCCAATATCTGCGCCCCCAGCACGCCGGGCACGCGCAACGCCACATCCACCATCCAGTCGATTTCCGGTGTACTGCAGGCGTATGCGCCCGGCTGCCACACGAGGTCGGCATCGGCGAGGTTGTGCTCTGCCTGTTCGGCAAGGCGTTGCAATGCTTCGTCAGAGTAGTCCACCGCAAAGGGCTGGAAATCATCACCATCGGTGTTCCAGCGAGCAACGCGGTCGCCGTCATGCGAGCGGTTCATCCACCGTCCGAAGGTGTCGATATGTCCTTCTTGCAACAGCGTTGCGGTTCGGCGGCTGCGCTCACACTCTGCCAGCCCAAAGACCACCACCGGACGGATGGGATAACGGTTCAGTTTCTGGTCGTGCGTGCTGAGGTAGGACATTATCTGTTCGGCAGGCAGTCGTTCCAGCAGGTGCTGGCGTTCCACCACCTCGGGCAGGTGCGCAAGCAGGCGGTACAGCTCAGCGAGCGGGATGCCCAGACGCTCGGTGTTCACATCGCGCAGGTGCTCGATGCGCGGGGCGAGGTGCGGGAAGGTGTGTTTGAGCCACTCTCTGCCCAGATGATAGCACGCCACCCGGTGGTTAAACTGGTCGCGCGCGCCGGCGGTCTTTCTCGCCTGCTGATGCGAGTGGCACACCAGAAACCGATAGCCCTGCGGGAAAGGCACGGCGCCCACCACGCGGAAGGGGAAGAAGCTCATGTTCACCACCGCGTCACGTCGAGCGAACTTCATTGCCGCGTGGTCGCCTGCCCCGCCGCGCGTGCCCACGTACCACTCTGCCTCACCGCACAGGTCCACGAACTGCTCCGGCGGGAGTTCGAAGCGGTTCAGATGCAGTAACGCCTCCATCGTCGCCACCACTACCGCTGAAGAGGAGCTCAGTCCCGCCCCAATGGGCACGTTGCCGTCGGCGGTCAGATGAAAACCCGGTAGCACGTAGTCGGCGAAATGCGCTTGCAGGCGGGCGCAGGCGGCTTTCACGTATTGTGACCATTCGCCCCGTGCAGAGGCAGCCGCCTCCAGTATCGGCGCGCTGTTGACGAACTCTACCCACGCGCCCGGCTGATAGCCCGGCAGCAAATCGTCCAGTGTAAACTCGCGAGGTGGGAACGCCTGCGACTGAAGGTTCTGCAGCTGCACACGTCGGTCATCGCGCAACCCTACCACCACGTGCACGTCGCGGTCGATGGCAATCATGTTGACGTGTCCGCCCTGGTGGTCGATATGCCTGCCCATGATATTCACTCTACCGGGTGCGCGAGCAATCACCACCTGCTGGTCGCCGAATCGCTGCAGATGCAGGGTGAGTAACGACAGCAGGCGTTCGCGCTTGCGTTCCACAATCGCTCCATCGCCGCCGTAGGTGTTGCGCAGGTGATTCATGAAGGCTTCATCGCGTGCCTCGATAGCGCGCAGCCACTGACTGACCGTGCGCATACTCTGCGGCAGTTGCTGTACCTGTACCCGACGACGGGAGAGGAGATATTCCTCAATGGCTTGCAGTTCCTCCGGGGTGTTGAACGCCATCGCCTCTTCGGGGTAAGCGACAGGCACGGTGTGAATAACCGCTCCGCGCTGTGACAGGAGCGCAACAATGTCGGTGAGGTATTCCTCCCCCTGCGCGTTGTCGGCGCTCAGTTTTGCCAGCGCATCGTACAGGACAGGTGCGCGGAACAAGTAGACCGAAAGATTCACCTCCTGCGCCTGTTCCACTTGCGAGAGGGGAAGCACGCTGTCGCCCACGCGAATGCCATCAAGAGGAGGAACCCTGTCGGCGGACACCGGCTCACCGCGTTCTATCAACTGCCACAGGTCGCCCAGCGCACGCGCCGCCTTTTTCTCCTGCGGAAAGGTTCTAGCAATAAGGCGTTTGGCTTCTTCGGCAGGCAAGGGGGCGGAACGCGACATCTGTCGCAGAGCGTGCAGCACTTGTGCCCGCGCCAGGTCAAACACCTCCACAATGGCGCACACCTTGCCCGTCGCATCGCGCACTACCCGCCCGGAGGTAGGAAAGTGCTCCACACTACCTACTGCAAAAGCGAGGTCACTTCGGGTGGAATAGAAGGTATCTATCAAGCGGGCGAGGAACGCCTCTTCAATCACCTTGTCGCCTGCAACTACCAGCACGTCGCCTTCATAGCCCAGCGATTGCAACAGGTCTACCGCCACGCGGGTAGCATGACCCGTGCCGCGCGGTTCCGGCTGGTGAGCGTAGAGGCGGTGCCCCGGCAGGTCTTTCAGCACGCCCATGATGGCTTCCGCACCCTGTCCGACGACGACACAGTGCGTGTGAATCCCGCAGCGCACATACGACCCCACAGCGCGAGCAATAGCGGGCGTGCCGGCGATGGGGAAACACACCTTCGGCAGGTGGGTTGCCTTCATGCGTGTGCCCCGTCCCGCCGCCAGAACCACCGCCACTATCGGATGCGAACGAGAGATGTTCATGTCAGACTATCTGTTCGAAGGGTTGTTACCCGCAGATTCGATGGGGGTGGTTCGATTCCCTTTTGAAGTCATAACGGATAGCACTTTGGCATTCTTCTCGGGCAACTTTGCTACGACACTGCTTTGCCCCCTTGTGTGCGCCTCCTGAAACGGCTTCAGCCGCGGCGTTGCCATGCGCAGGAGTCGCCCCTGCCCGCCGAGAAATGAGGGTACATCAACCTGCTCGGGAGAGAAGCAGCCGATGGGAGAGACATTGACGCATCGTGAAAGATGGCTGAGGACGTTTCACTATGAGCCGGTAGACCACGTGCCCGACGAGGAGTTCGGCTACTGGACGGAGACATACACCGAGTGGCACAAACAGGGTCTGCCCGACTGGGTCAATGAAGAGTGGAAGGCGAACCGGTTCTTCGGCTTTGCACCGCGCGGAGGAGTGCCTGTCAACCTGGGGCTGATACCGCCCTTCGAAGCAAAGGTGCTGGAGGAGACCGACCGCTACCGCATCCAGATAGACGGGGTGGGTGTGAAAAGCATCGTCTATAAGGATGGCACCTCCACCATCCCGCACTACCTGGAGTTCCCTATCAAGAGTCGCGAGGACTGGCTGGAGTTCAAGAAGCGCTTAGACCCCGATGACCCGCGCCGCTACCCAGCCGACTGGGATGCGTGGAAGAGGTCGGTGGCGAACCGCGATTACCCGCTGGGCGTCTTTTGCGGAAGCCTGTTCGGCTGGATTCGCGACTGGATGGGCTTCGAGGGCGTCTCCTATGCCTGCGTGGACCAGCCCGAGCTGGTGGAGGAAATCATGGAGCACCTGACCGAGCTCGCGCTGACCGCCCTCAGCAAAATCCCTGCGGATGTGGAGCTGGACTACGCCTCCTTCTGGGAGGACATGGCGTTCAACAAGGGACCCATCATCTCCCCCAAACTGTTCCGCCAGTGGATGACCCCTCGCTACAAACGGATTACCGACTACCTGCGCGACCGATTCGGCGTGGACATCGTGTATGTAGACTGCGACGGGAACATCCTACAGCTGGTGGAGCACTGGCTGGCGGGTGGAGTGAACGTGATGTTTCCGCTGGAGGTGCGCGCTGGCTCCGACCCCGTGCTGATACGCAGGAAGTTCGGCAAGTCGGCGTTGCTGATGGGCGGGGTGGACAAGACGCAACTCATCGCAGGCAAAGAGGCGATCGTCAGGGAGCTGGAACGACTGAAGCCGCTGGTGGAGGAAGGTGGGTACATCCCGCATGTCGACCACCGCTGCCCGCCCGATGTCACCTACGAGAACTATCTGTTCTACCTAGAGACCAAACGCAGGATGTTCGGCATCCCCGACCCACCGAACTGGGAAGAGGTGAAAGCGACTGTGCGGACGAAGGCGCGTTGAACGAGAGGGGTATCGCTATGGACAGAAGCATTCTGGAGGTATTCGACAACCCTTACCCCGACAGGGACTATCTGATCAAGCACGTTTGCCCGGAGTTCACCTCGGTGTGCCCCAAAACGGGTAACCCGGATTTCGGCACCATCACCATCGAGTACGTGCCCGATAAGAAGTGCGTGGAGCTCAAGTCGCTCAAATACTACTTCTTCGCCTACCGCAATCAGGGCATCTTCTACGAGGCAGTGGTGAACAAGATACTGGATGACCTTGTGGCGGTGTGCCAGCCGCGACGGATGACGGTCACCGGAGAGTTCAACGTGCGCGGAGGAATCTCTTCGGTAGTAACTGCCAGCTATGTTGCAGGGGGCGAGAAGTAGTCTGATGCGGGTGTACATCGTTCGTCACGGACAGTCTACCAACAACGCCGGGCAGACCCTGCTGGAGGACCCCCCGCTGACCCTACTGGGGCGTAAGCAGATGAAGCGGGTGGCGAAGTGGCTGCTGAGCGAGCCGGGCAGAATGCACTGGCTGTTCACCTCTCCTTTACTGCGTGCCCAGCAAAGCGCGGCGATCGTGGCGCAAGCGATAGACCTCGAACCGGAAACGTGGGATGACCTGCGGGAGTACGACTCCGCGATGGAGAGCCGAGAGGAGATGTGGGAGCGTGCTCAGCGCGTCGTGGAGGAGGTGCTGCGGCGGTTCGGGGCGCGGGAGGAGAACAATATCGTGCTCATCACACATGGCACGTTCGGCTCGCGGTTGGTGTGCGCGTTCACCCACACTTCGCATCACACGCGCTTCATACACTTCAACGGGGGCATTTCGGTGCTGGAGTGGGATGAAGATGGCATCTTGTGCATCCGCCACACGAACTATGTGGGACACCTTAGCAAGGACATGATAACCTGAGACACGAAACATGTAGCAGGTAAAAAATACCGGCAAGGACGGTGAACACGATGAAACGTTCTAGCCTGATCGTGCTGCTCCTAGCGGTTGTGTTAGCGGGCATTGTCGTTGCTTGGTATGTGCGTGGCAGGTCAACCGCGGACCTGTTTCTGGCGGCGGCACGCGGTGACGTGGATACCGTGCGCTCTCTGTTGGATAGAGGTATCAGCGTAGATGCCCGCGACGAGCATGGCAAAACCGCTCTTATCTGGGCGTCGTTGAACGGCTCGATAGAGGTAGTCAACCTGTTGCTGGAGCGTGGCGCAGATGTGAACGCAGCGGATAAGTTCGGTCTGACCCCGCTGATGGCGGCGGCGAACCCACGCCAGCGGGCGCAAACTGCGGTGCTACTCGCTTTATTAGAGAAGGGAGCTGATATCAACGCCAAAGACGTGAACGGCAGGACACCCCTAATGTACGCCCTCTCGGATAACGAGGTGGAGGTGGCGAAGATACTGATAGAGCGCGGTGCCGACGTCAACGCCACCAACAACTATGGTGAGACCCCTCTCACGTTAGCGGCGATGTTTGGCAACAAAGAGGTCATCCGCGCGTTGCTGGATAAGGGAGCGAAGGTGGACGTCAAGACCAATGGTGGAGACACTCCGCTGTCGCTCGCCCGCAAGTTTCATCGCAAAGAGGCAGAGCAGCTATTAGTGCAAGCGGGAGCGAAAGAGTAGGTTCGAAGGGGCGGACCTACGCCCGCCCCCACACACTAACGCGGTGGTGGGATGTTTTCCACCGGCTGCCCTTTGGGCGGTACGTACACCGGCGGCATGCCGGGTACTGGCGATGCCCAGCCTCCTTGAGGCATAGACTCCTGCATCCGCTTCAGTTGCCTTTGCCACGCTTCTTCCTCCTGCTTTTTGGTGTTGCGAGGCACTATAGGAGTAATGAAGCGATCCACCATGAACACCAGAAACGCCAGCACCACCACCACTGCCAGAATCACGACGGGAGTAGAAACGTTCTGGTGGAGATTATCCTGTTGCTGCCCTTTTCGGATGACTTGCGGCATAGTGAGACCCCTCCTTGACAAGAACAGGTGGCGCGGTACGCCGCGCCACCTCTGCCTTAGACGCTAATCGGACGAAGCCGTGTGCTGGCGCATGTAGGTGACACGCTGCGCCTTCACGTGCCCATCGGCGAAGATGAAGTTAGCGACGCCGTTGTGCACATACAACACACGGTCGTTTGACAACGGTACGGGCATCACCGTGCCATCATCGTTTAGCGTGCCGCTAGCGTAGTCCCAGAAGCTGCCTACACCGTCGAGCCGCTGACGCTTGATGGGACGGTTCGGGTGATAGCCCGCGGGGAATCCGCCTTCAGCAGGATAGGCTGCAGCCATGCCCGCCATCACCGTCTCGCGGGTGCCCGGGTAGTTATCCATGCTACAGCAGCCGCCAAACCAACCGGGGCCTGCACCGACCAAGCCCTCCATGAACATAATGGTATCGGCAGGATGGGTGAGTTTGGCGATCGTGGCGCCCTTCGAGCAACCCCATCCCCACCCCTGGCAACCGGGGTCTTGCCCGCACAGGAAGTCAGGACCGCCGCCCGCCGCCGCGCCGGCGCTTTCGGGGTTAATGGGGTCGTAGTTGACGTAGCTCTGGTTGATGCCGTAGGTGAGCGAACCCCATCCGCTGGTGCCCCCGGCGATGGTGAGGCGGGTATCACCCGTTGGACAGGTGAACACCGCGCGGTTACCTTTGGAGATGGGGTTGCCCTGCGCGTCGTAGTTGGCGGCACGCCCAGCCTTCACGTACGGATAGATGAGGTCGGGCCAGTACTGCCCCCACGGGGTGCCAGTGTACGGCGCACGGAAGTTCGGATCTACAACAGGAAAGCACCCGCGGTTCAGGTTGCTCTTAACCCACATCGGTGAGCCGGTTTCATCGTAGTCCTGGCTATACATCAGCCACGCATTCGCGATTTGTTTCATGTTGCTCACACAGGTTGCCTGTCGTGCTTTTTCACGAGCCTGTGCGAACACCGGGAACAGGATGGCTGCCAGTATCGCGATGATCGCGATAACCACCAGCAGCTCGATGAGCGTGAAGCCATGTCGTTTCATTGTGCACCCTCCTTTGTGTGTTTCATGAGTGTTTCTTCGCGAAGAGAGAAACATGAAAAACGGTACTCTTAAAACACCCTATCTCGTCGTTGCGACCACCTCCTTCAGCACAACTATTTAATTTAAGTATATCTTGTTTCTGCACGATTGTCAAGGCGTTTTGAGGATGTGTGTGGTTTCCAATTTGAAATGTCCTACTTTATTTCCAATTTGAAATGTCACATCGTCTCACTTCCCGGAAATACCTACCGGGGAGGAAAACGATGAAAACACTGAGCATCACGGAGGAAGAAGTGGAAAGATACCATCTGCTCCAAGAGGTCACAAAACAACATCTTACCCTCGCCCAAGCTGCCTTGCTCATGGGGGTCAGTTATCGTCACGCCCTGCGCCTCAAACAACGCTTCCTGCAACAGGGACTGGAAGGGCTCTGCCGTCGGCTGCCTCCGCAACCGCCACGCCAGAAGATAACCCCCCAGATGAAGCAAACTATCATCCAACTCAGACAATCGCTCTACCACCACTTCAACTTGCTCCACTTCCACGAGAAGTTAGCCCAACAGCACCACATCCATCTCAGTTATGAAAGCCTGCGACAATTGCTCATCCAAGCCGGGTTGCATCAACCGCGCCAGAAGCAAAAGGTGTATCGGCGTCGCCGAAGGATGCCCTGTGCTGGAATGCTGGTGCAGATGGACTCCTCGCAGCACCGATGGCTACCTGCAGTGCCTCAAGCATGGTGGCTGGTGGCGATGATCGATGATGCCGACAGTTACGTGTATGCCGAGTTCCACCCCAAAGAGAGCACGCTCGCCAACATGAGTTGCCTCTATCACTACATCCAGCGCAGGGGGGTGTTTAGAGCCTTGTATGTGGACAGAGCCTCTCACTTCAAGACCACCCGACATGGCGGTATACACTACGAGGTGAACCCCGAACAGGCAGACACCCAAATCCAGCGTGCGCTGGGCGAGTTGGGCATTGAGATCCTGTATGCCCACACTCCCCAAGCGAAGGGAAGAGTAGAGCGTCTGTTCCGCTTCTTCCAAGATCGGCTCATCAAGGAGATGCAGTTGGCGGGCATCACCGATTATGACCAAGCGAACCGCTTCCTGCAGGAGCAGTTCCTGCCTTGGTATAACCAGACGTATACCCGCTCGGTGCCGGACAGTTCTCGCCCTCTGCCTGCAGGGTTAGACCTGTCGCTGGTGTTGTCGGTGCAGCAGGCACGCAAGGTGGGCAAGGACAACACCGTGCGCTTTGAGGGTCAGGTCTACCAGTTGCTGCCCTCTACGGGGTGCACGAGTTGGGCAGGCAAGTGGGTGCAGGTGGCGCAGTTACTGGATGGGCGTGAAGCCATTCTGTATGAGGGCAAACCTGTGCACTATGTGCTCTTGTCGGAGCCGCCTCGCAGACGGGAGCAGGCGGAGGCGTTGCTGAGCCAGAGGCAGTATGTGCAGGAGAAGGCTGGCAAGGGGTGGAAGCCTCCTGCAGACCATCCTTGGCGGAGGAGTTGGAAAGCGATGAACTCCAAATAGAACCATATGTGACATTTCAAACTGGGAATTAAATGTGACTCTTCATTAGTAACAACACTTCCCTTAAAAACTCCTTGACAATTGTGAATAAACCTTGTATACTACAATCAAATGATGAAAAAATCAGGGTAATACCTTTGGCTATGACACGGTGGCAACAGATCGTGGAAAGTTTTCGTGTGGACATCGAAGCGGGGCGCCGGCGTCCGGGTGACCGTCTGCCCTCGGAAAGTGCACTGGCGCAACAGTGGGGCGTATCCCGTGCTACAGCACATCGCGCCTTGCATGAGCTGCAACGAATGGGATTGGTGGAAAGGAGGCGACGTACCGGCACAGTCGTCACGCCGATCAAACCACGGCGTACTGGGTGTGTCGCGTTGCTGGCGCACCATTCGCACGATTCGCTGGAGATGTCGTATCTGCGAGGCATTCATGCTGGACTGCCAGAGGAAACTCGCCTGATTGTGTGCGATACACAGGGTGATGTCGCCAGAGAGGCATATTACCTGCAGCGCATGACGAGAGAAACCGATGGCATTATCCTTTTCCCAACCTGTGAACCAGTGAATACCCCCCTCATAGCACGTTTGCTGGAGACAGGAAGCCACATCGTCTGCATCGACCGCTACCCGGAAGGCGTACCCATCGACGCCTTTGTGACCGATAATTACGTTTCTACCCTTGAGGCGTTGCGCTATCTGATAGCGCAAGAGGTCAGCCCTATCGCACACCTGTCACATCCGTATCTGCACGTCTCGTCCATCAAAGAAAGGTATCAGGCATACCATGACGCCTTGCGAGAGGCCGGTTTGCCTCAACCGGAGCGCTGGGTACGCTGGTTTCCTGCGGTTCCCGCTCGTTACCAGGCATCTTTTACCCAGATGGTCGCGGATGCCCTGGTCGCTTTACGCCACGAAACCCCTTCGTTACGCGCAGTGTTCTGTCTCAACGACTACCACTTGATGGCAACGCTGGAAGCATGCGCGAATTTGAAGATAAGCGTACCTGACGAACTGCAAATACTCAGCTTCCAGGACAGCCTGTCCCTGCTTCCGCAGACCGCACGACGCATACATCGCCTGGTACAGCAATCCTACGACTTGGGCAAGCAAGCCGCCGAACGCCTGCGTTCTCTGCTGGAAGGGCATACCTCAACGCCCGCAATCGTGCGCCTGCCTGCCCGCTTCTATCCAATAACTTCGGACGCAAATCCTTTGGAAGGAGGTCTATCGATATGAAGCGTCACATCGGCTTTACCCTGATCGAGCTGCTCGTGGTTATCGCGATTATCGCGATACTGGCAGCCATCCTGTTCCCGGT
>JBMFOT010000057.1:0-22027 GCA_049969495.1 Armatimonadota bacterium | reverse complement strand
AACGCTTCAGCAGATCGCTCGCGAGCTGGTCGACACAGTGCGGCGCAACGTTACCATCGACTGGATCGAGCGGGAGAACGCGCGCGCCCATCTTCGCCGCCTGGTGAAGCGGGTTCTCCGCAAGTACGGCTATCCTCCCGATAAGCAGGAGAAGGCGACCCAGACGGTGCTCGAGCAGGCGGAAGTGCTTTGCGAAAACTGGGCATGGGAATCGGTAATGTAATCAATGACAAGGGGGCAAACAATGGACACAAAGAAAACACAAAAAATCGTAAGGGAAGCCCGCTAGCCAGAGCCGTCGTATCAGCGGGCCGTCACCTTGTTAGGGCACCTGGCCGCCGCCCTCGAAACCTGGCTCGCACGGGTAGAAGGCAGACAGGCGGAGGGGACAACATCACCGCACGCATTGGTAGCGAGTGTCCCACAGGCAAACAGCATGAGGTTTACCGATTGGCAGTATAGGCAGTGTTCGGGTGTGGGGAAGTGGTTTGGGTCTACGTTTGGCAGGATAAAGTGCAATTGCATGGCGCTGCCCTCCTGTTTGGGGGTAGGTGTACGATAATTTTACCCTATCAAGTCCGCACTTTGAACAGACACGACATTTGCGCCTCTTGATAGAGAATCTGTCATACGATACAATAAGCTACATGTTCTCGTATGGACGTAACGGACTATGCCCAGGGTTGCCGCCATCGACATCGGTACAAACTCCATCCTGCTGACGGTCGCCGAGGTGCAGGGTGGAGAGATACGCCCCCTGTGCGAGCGCAGCCACATCACGCGGTTGGGGGAAGGCTTGAACGCCACCGGAAGGCTCTCCCAAGAGCCAATGTATCGCTCGCTCCATGCCCTGCGCAGCCTGCTGGAGGAAGCCCGCCATCTTCAAGCGGACACTATCATCGCCGTCGGCACGGAGGTGCTGCGCAAGGCGCAAAACGCCCCCGAGTTCCTGCAGGCGAGCGAGGCGATGGGTCTGCCGATAGAGGTCATTTCGGGGGAACGGGAGGCGTACCTGAGCTACCTCAGCGTGGCAAAAGACCCGCTGTTTGCGCAGAGGTCGGACCGTCTGACCATGCTGGACGTGGGCGGAGGCAGCACCGAGGTGAGCCGCGGCTGCGCAGGTGTGTTGGAAACCAGTCGCAGCTACCCCATCGGCGCGGTGCGTTTGACCGAAGCGCACTTGCACTCCGACCCGCCCATTGCCGAAGAGATTCGCGCCCTGCAGGAGACGGTGAAACAGCACCTGCGCAATGAGAGACCACTTGGCGCAAGCGAATACCTCGTCGGCGTAGGGGGAACTTTTGTGAACCTGGCGTCGCTTCATGCAGGTTCCCCCGAATACCGCCCCGAGCGTGTGCATGGAGCCACATTAACGCTGGCGGAGATGCAATCGCTGGCGGACCGGCTATGCGCCCTGCCCCTGGCGGAACGCCGGAGGTTGCCCGGCATCGAGCCGGAACGCGCCCCGGTGCTCCATGCAGGCGCACTGATCGCTCTAACCACCATGCAGTGCCTGCACGCCGCAGCGATTGCGGTCAGCATGAGAGGACTTCGCTGGGGAATCATCTATGAGTTCGCCGATGCGCATCGCGATTGACGCCCGATGCCTCACCGGAGCGTATACGGGCGACCGCACCTACTGGCTGGGGCTGGTGCGGGGGCTGTGCGCGCTGGAGCATGAACACGAAATCCTGTTGTATACGCACACACCGATTAGCGAGATCCTCCTGCCCAAAGATGACCGTTTGAGGCAACGGGTTCTCCCCGCCCGCAACCTGCGTTGGTGGAGCTGGAAACTGTTCCCCGACGCGGCGAATGCGGACGGCGCAGACGTGGCGCACGTGCAGTATACCGTGCCCGCCCGCCTGAAGATGCCGGTGGTGACCACTGTGCACGACATCTCCTTCCGCCTGATGCCCCACTGCTTCCCGCTGAAGCACCGCCTGCTGTTGAACCTCACCGTGCCGCCGTCTATGCGTCGCGCCGCGCGGGTGATCACCGTCTCCGAAAGCAGCCGGCGAGATATTCTGCGCGTGTATCGCCTGCCCGAGCAGAAGGTGGTGGCGATACCCAACGCGGCGGACGAGCGGATGCAACCGGTAGAGTATGCAACGGCAGAGCAAGCCCTGCGCGAGCACTACGGTCTGCAAACGCCTTTCGTGTTGATGGTGGGGGTGTTGCAACCGAGAAAGAACCTTCCTCTGGCGGTGCAGGCGTTCGCGCAGGCGGTACTGCCAGGCAATCTGCCGCACCGTCTGGTGATTGTGGGCAAAACGGGGTGGGGAATGGAAGAGCTGCAGAGGTCTATCGTTCGGTGGAGGGTGCAGGAGCGCACCGTCCTCACCGGTTATGTGCCCGATGAGCATCTGCCTGTTTTTTACTCCGCCTCTGATGCGCTGATGTATCCCAGTCTGTACGAGGGCTTCGGCTTACCGCCGTTAGAGGCAATGCAGTGCGGTTGTCCCGTGCTGGCGAGCGACATCCCGGTGATGCGCGAAGTGGTCGGCGAGGCGGGAATGCTCCTGTCCCCAAACGACCCCGTGGTGTGGGCACAGGCTCTGCACACGGTGCTGACCAACGAGTGGGTTCGTCAGCAAATGCGCCAGCGCGGCTTCCGGCAAGCCGCCCGCTTCTCGTGGAAGGAGTCGGCGAGACGGACGTTGGAGGTGTATCAGCAATGCGGTATGTCAGGATAAGTTCACCACCTCTGCCGGAGCCCAGTCGCTCTGGTTGCCGTAGCGGTCTACCATGCTGACAAAGGCAAGGTTTGCCGCCGGAGGCAGGGTGTATCCCTCGCTGTGCGCGGGCAAGACCTGCACCGTCCATTCGCCGTTGTTGTGATAGGCAACCACCCACCAGGCGACAGGATGCCTTCCCTGAGCCTTCCACTGGAGCTGGATTGCTCCATCGACAAGACGGGTAGCCTGCACCGTCGGCGTGTGCGGTTTGGAACGGCTGAGCCAGGGCGACGGAGGTACCAGTGCAGGTTGCGCGTGCAGTTCGCGAATCAGCCTGCAGATGCCCCCTCTATCCTGCATGAACGCCCGTGCGCTGAAGTGAACGTTGCCTGCTGCACCCACCTGCTTGCGCGTCAGGCGTATCTGCTCGGCGATTTGCTGTGCATCCCACGCGCTGTTGCTACCATCCGCCACCTTGTTGGTGAAATTGCCCGCCAGAACATGCCTGCCCTGTTTGTTCTGCTCTACCCACCACCTGAGCATCACAGGGAAGCTGAGGTTCGGATGGTCTATCTTGAAATACAGCTGTGGCACGTAATAGTCACACCAGCCTTCCAGCAGCCACTTGCGCGAGTCGGCGTAGAGTTCCGAATAGGCATCGAAGCCGCGTGCCTGCGGTGGGTAGCCCGGTCGCCACAATCCGAACGGGCTGATACCGAACTTCACCCAGCGCCTGGTGCCCTTGATTTCGCGGTAAACCCTTTCCACAAAGCGGTCTACATTCTGCCTGCGCCAGTCATCCCGGCTCAGTTTGCCGCCGGAGCGTCGGTAACGTTGCCAGCTGGGTTCGTCGGGGAAGTCCAGCAGGTTGCCCTTCTCGTCGCGTTCCTTGTATGGGTAGAAATAGTCGTCGATGTGCACGCCGTCCACATCGTAGCGAGCGATCACTTCCAGCATCACCGCAAGCGAATGCTCCATCACATCGGGTTCGCCCGGGTCCAGCCAGAGGTATCGCCCGTACTGCTTCACCAGATCGGGACGTCGCTTGCTGATGTGCTGGGGGTGTATCTCCGACTTCTCGGAAGGGTGTCTTGCTCGATAGGGATTGAACCACGCGTGGAGCTCCATGCCTCGTTTGTGCGCCTCTTCCACAGCGAAAGCGAGGGGGTCATAGTAGGGTTCCGGCGGTTCGCCCATCGTGCCGCTGAGCACCTCGGACCATGGCTCGATCTTTGAATCGTACAGCACCGAACACGCCGGGCGGACCTGCAGCACGATGAGATTGAATTTCAGCTCCGCCGCTTTATCCATGATAGCTATCAGCTCCGCTTTCTGCACATCGGAAGAGAGCCCCGGTTTAGAGGGCCAGTCGATGTTGGCAACGGTAGCCACCCATATTCCACGATATTCACGCTCTACAGAAGGAGGTGCCTGCACACGCCGCATCATAACGTCTCTCCTGCTACTCCCTTTGGAGACAGTATAACACGGCTGGCTCTGCGGGAGCAAATCGGTGAGTTCAACGAACGACTGGCTCCAGTTGACGTCAGCACCGATATCGTCTACAATAAGCGCAAAGGTGTTACGCGATGGCGAAACTGAAACGGTTTGGAGTCTCCATACCCGCAGAACTGGTGGACGCCTTCGACCGTCTGATTGAACGCAAGGGGTATCCCAATCGGTCGGAGGCGCTGCGCGACCTGATGCGTGACGCGCTCGTGGAGAGCGAATGGGAAAGCGACACGGGCGAGGTGGTCGGTACGGTAACCATCGTGTATAACCACGAAGCGCGGGAAGTTTCGCGTAAGATAACCCAACTACAACATCAGGCTTTGGATGCGGTGGTGTGCACCACCCATGTGCATCTGGACGAGCACAACTGCATGGAAGTGGTGGTGGTACGCGGCTCCGCCGCGCAGGTTCGAGCCATTGCGGACCAACTTATCAGCATGAAGGGGGTCAAACATGGCAAACTGGTGTGTACGACAACCGGCAAGTCACTTGTGTGAAGATGCCTTGATTAACGAGGTCCCTCTGGACAGCGAAACAGGCTACTCTCGAAGGGCAAAAGCATCACCGCGCCCAGCGTGGTTGCTGCGCCGCGTTCGACAGTGATCTGCGGTGTACCCAGCACGAACTGCCGTATGCAGGTGTTCATGACATTTACCTCCTCCCAAAACGGTATCCACGTATACTCACATCGTTCGTGAGTATCACGAAGTCGGCGGTGCAGGCAGTGTTCTTGGGAGCCTCTATTTCCAGAATATGCATGCCCTTTGCCAGCGACACCGCCACGGTACGCAATACATCCAGCCCCTCCGGTGATGAATCTTCGTCTATCTGCAGCGGCTTACCGTCTATCACTACACGCGGAGCAACCAGACTGCCTTTCTCGATGCACCGCACGAAGAGCGTATACCTGCCGGGCGTTTCGACAGGGAAGCGGGTACGAATGGATTTGCCCGCAGACAGTCGGACACCGGTTTCGCCTGTGCCGGGGCTGCAATCGGGCTGAGCAAGCCGCTTCTGCCCGCGCAAGTCGGTGAACCCCTCGCACTGCAGCAGCAGTTCCTTCGGCTGCTCACCGAAAGGCACTACCGCAATGCCCTTTGCAGGAATCTGTACGCGAACGGGCGATGCCGGCGGGTTTTGCACCTGCAGGTATGCGCTGAACATCTCCCTGTTAAGGCGCAGTTCGCGTGTCACCGATTGCTCTGTGCTGTTGTAGAAAAGGATTCGGTCGGTCAGCAAGGCGGTGAAAACACCATCCGCCACATCATCCACCGGCGGCGCATTGCGATAGGAGGAGAAATCTGAGAGGTGGTACACCAGCCGGCGTAGCACCTCAATATAGGCGGAGATGCCATCCTGTGCACGCCGCACCGGCACGAACACACACAATCCCTTGCCCAGACGCTGAGACCAACGCGTGGATAGCGTTTGCTGGTCGATCTGGTAAATATAGCGCCCGGTCGGCGCAGCGTCCAGCGGAGGCTCCGCACTATCCAGGGCGATCAGCTTCACTTCCGCGATGCGCACACCTCTTGCCCGCTTTTCCCCTCCCTGCGATACCGCACGAATGCTCAGCGGAGGCGTGCTGTCCGCTTTGACCCATTCGCCGGGGACGACGAACTTGTACACCGTCTCACCCGGGCTGTCCAGATAACCGAGAAGGTTTTGCCCAAGGCGCACCTCGTAGCGTACAGGCGCGGTTTCGTCCGGCACAACCGCGCGAATGGTGAGGCTGTATGTCTGTCCGGGTTTGAGCAACAGTCCTATTTGGGCGTCCGTGCCCGTCCATCGCCATGCGCGCCCGCCTTCCTTTTCCGGTCGCGACCACTCGCCTTGCAGGAATTGCACCGTAGCGGGGTCATCCATGCGCAAGGTATAGCCTCCGGCAGGCACGTCCCCTTTGAACACAGGCTTCAGAATCTGCAGTTTGCCCGCGTAGCCGAACAGTGTGCGCCAGGCGGCACCGTCACCCTCTACACTGGTTACCTTGCCGAAGTCGTAAGCGACCACCACGCCGCCCGCCTGCACCCACTCCACGATCTTATCCAGCACATCCTGTTCTATCACCGTGCCCTCCCAGAACACCAGCAGGCGGTACCGGTCCAGCGCACCGTCCTGGATCATCCGTTCATCCACGATGTCGAAGGCGAACAGGTCACGCGCTTGCGCACAACCCGTGCGCATGGTGGGAGCCTCCCCCACATCCGCCAGCTGCATCGCTGTAGACGGGAAGAACATCGCCACATCCACCACCGGTTGCCCCACGGTGAGGTAGCGCAGATGTTGCTCGTAGACCGGCTCGTTCGCAGTCGGGTTCACCGCCCAGTCAAAGAAGCCGGAAGCTCCCTGCGCGACGGCTTCAAAGAGGGCTTCCGTCTGACGCTGCGCGTTCAGTGTGCCGGGCGTCTCCAACCACAGAGGCACGCCATAGAAACGACAGGCAGAGGCGATTCGCGCCAGCAAGAAGCTCTCGTTCTCGGCAAGAGGCAGATAACCGGCGTGGGTAGAGCGCACAGCCACCCCATAACGCGCAGCCATCTTCACCAGCGCAGAGATGTCTGCTCCGTAGCGCACATCCTCGCAGGGAAAGCCAACGGGTAGAATACGCAGCGTGCGAGGGAAGTACCGTTGCGACAGGCGACAGACCACACTGGCGAAGTAGGTCACGCCGTTGCGATACCAGCGCACGAAGTCCAGCCACCACCGCCTGCCTTCGGCGGGGGAACGGGGATACCGAATCTCTTCTTCCTTTGTAAACTGCGTGCCCCACGCCTTGTTCAGCGCGTTTAGGTCGCCGTATTTGCGCAGCATCGCCCGGCGGAAGCTGAGGCGCGCCTGCTCATCGCCACACCAGAAGCCCCTGTGATTATGCGCCTTACCGAAGCGGCGTTCCCAGTCCTCACGCTGTTCTGGCGACGCCATCCTCGCCCCTGAAAACAGCCCCGCCTCACCGTAATCGCCGTGAACGCCCAGCACCAGCGCATCTATTCGCGGCGTTGCCCCGCCGAACTGCTTATCCAGAGCCGCCCACTGCCTGTCCAGCCAGCTGGCGAAACGCGGCTCCCATGGCGAGATGGCAGGTATCTCTTCGTTGTGCTCCACGCAACGGGTCAGCGCGGGACGCTCCTTCTCGATGTACCAATTGGGCAGAAAGGCGTGATGTGGGAACAGCGCGAACAGAAACCCCTCCCGTTTGGCTTGCTCGTACACCTCCTCTGCCGTCGTCCAGTCCCACTGCCCGGGGGATACTTCGTTGCTGGCGAGATGGTCGGTGTCGTACTGCCACAGGGAGAAACCCAGCAGACGGAGGGAGGAAAACCATTCCGGTTTCGCACCGGCGAAGCTGAGCACAATGCGCGAACCCGGCTTGGTTGCCTTTGCCAGCGCTTCACCGGAAGAGGGTGCAACGTACACCCGCACAAACCGGCGAACATCTTTCTGAACCGCACGTTGTCCCCCGGCAAGCGTGGTTATCAGCATCAAACCGATTGCCCCGGTGAACCACAGCAGGTTTGCACGCTTCATGCCATTTTAGTTCGCAGAAGGACGGCGAGTTCCTGCGTGGTATAATACGATTGGAAGGCAAGCCCTACTATGTGCGTGTCCAGAACCCGCTTGCTCTGGGTGAACTTGACGAAATCGCCAGCTTGTGGTAGATTCCCTAGAGGGCCGACGTAGCTCAACAGGCAGAGCAGCGGTCTTGTAAACCGCAGGTTAGGGGTTCGAGTCCCCTCGTCGGCTCCAGCTATCGTAGCCGACGCCCGACCGAGACCCGGATGTCGCCGGCAGTATTCCGCCGGAACACAGGAAGGAGCACACTGTGAACATCGGCACTCTCGTCCTCCGGGAAATCGGCGGGGGTGGGATGGCACAGAACGCAGGCCGTTTTACCGATGCCGCCGCGCTGGAACGGGAAACCGCACGCCTGAAATCGCTGGGCAAAGTCCCGCACGATAAAAAGGCGGCTACGCCGTGTCATTCGGAGCGCAGCCAAGAATCTCGTTCTGATAAATAGGGAGGCCTTCGCGCAGAATGTACTCTCTCAAGGTGCCGTCGGGAAGGGTATCCAGACGCACGAGGTCGATGCGGTAAATGATGGGTGATTCTTCCACCTGCTCCGCCAACTCCGCCCATTCCGACGGGGACATTTCGGGAGCAATGACCGCGAGGTCGATGTCTGAAGCGCGTCGAGCGGTATCTGTCGCGCGTGAACCGAAAAGCAACACCCGGCGCACGGACGCGAAACGGGAGAAAATCGCCTGAAGTATCTTCAGGTCGCGTTCGCGAATTTGCATCGCACGTTCACCCCTCCCAGTGAACGTCCCGCAGGCGACGTTCTGCTTCCTCCAACAGGCGAATATGCTGGTTCGCAATGCGCCGATATACCGCCTCAGCCAGCGCTTCGTTGTAGGTGTGCGAAGTCAGGTTGCGGTCATCCAGCATCGCCATCCAGCCGTCACCTTCTGCATCCGAGGGGATAATCCCCGCTTCGAAAGCCGCGCGTAACACGCGACGCGGACTGCTCGCGTCGTAGCCGAGGTGCTGGAGGTAGATTTGCAGGCTCTTCCAGAGCAGTTCGAAGGTGAACTCGAAGCGCTGTATCACGCCGTCTCGCACCACCTCGCTATACGGCAGCGCAAGCGCTTCCCGCAACCGTTCCAACGCTTGTACAAACTGCTGGCGTCTTTGCTCGAATCGCTGCCAGCTCATCGTCTCACCCGCCACCGGTAGCCAGATGCATAATGCGCTCTTGCGAGGCTTCTTCGCGCGAGAGCTCGCCCGCGATGCGTCCCTGATGCATCACCAGAATGCGGTCGCTCATGCCCAGCACTTCGGGCAGTTCGCTGGAAATCATCAGGATCGCCACACCCTGCTCGGCAAGGCGGTTCATCAGCTGGTAGATTTCCGCTTTTGCGCCCACGTCGATACCGCGTGTCGGCTCGTCGAATATCAGCACCTTCGAACGGGTGAACAGCCACTTTGCCAGCACCACCTTTTGCTGGTTGCCGCCGGAGAGGTTCTTCACCGCCTGCTCGATGGAGGGGGTTCGTATCATCAGGTCACGCACGTATTGCTCGGCAATCTGCCGCTCCCGACGCAGCTGCACGAAGCCCAGTCGCGTTAACGCTTTCAGGTTCGCCAGCGTGTTGTTCTCTCGCACGGTCATGCTCAGGATGAGCCCCAGCGATTTGCGGTCCTCGGTCATCAAGCCGATGCCCAGCCGAATGGCGTCCTGCGGGGAACGGATGCGCACCGGTTTGCCCTCCAGCAGTATCTCGCCGCTATCGATGGGGTCTGCACCGAAGATGGCGCGCGCCAGCTCGGTTCGCCCCGCACCGACCAGCCCCGCCAGTCCGACGATTTCGCCCTGATGTACCTTTAGAGAGACGTTGTGTAGCACACCCTTACGGTTCAAACCGCGCACTTCCAGAGCGACCTCTCCCCGTTGTGTCTGGCGGGTAGGGAACTGTTCGGTGATTTCGCGCCCCACCATCATGCGGATTAGCTCGTCGCGGCTGGTTTCCGCTACCTGCCGCACGCCCACCAGCTTGCCATCGCGTAGCACGGTAACCCGGTCGGCAATCTCGAAGATTTCTTCCAGCCGATGCGAGATGTAGATGACACCAACTCCCTGCTCCTTCAACCGACGGATGAGCCGGAAGAGGTTCTGCAGCTCATGTTCGGTAAGAGTGGCGGAGGGTTCATCCATTGCCAGCACTCGCGCGTTCTGCGAGATGGCTTTGGCAATTTCCACCATCTGTTGCTGTGCCACCGAGAGGTACTGCACCGGCGTACGGACGTCTATCTGCACACCCAGTTCATCTATCAGCTGCTGGGCACGTCTGTACATGGTGCGGAAATCCACGAAGCCGGGCACCCTGGCGCGCGGCTCGCGTCCGAGAAAGATATTCTCCGCCGCGCTGAGATAGGGCACCAGATTGAACTCCTGATAGATGATGCGGATGCCGAGGTCCATTGCCTCGTGGGGGGTGGTAATGTGCACCGGCTTGCCGTCCAGCAGGATTTCGCCTTTGTCGCGTGTCTCCGCCCCGGCGAGGATTTTCATCAGGGTGGACTTGCCCGCACCGTTTTCGCCCACCAGCGCCATCACCTCACCCGCACGCACTTCGAAATCCACATTGTCCAGCGCCTGCACGCCCGGATACTGCTTGCTGATGCCCCGCATCTGCAGCACAGGAGGGGCTGCCACTGCCGCTTCTACCATACCGATTACCCTCGCATGACCACTGGATTGACCTTAATATCCACCACAGCTCGGTATGGAACGTTTCGCCATGGCGGGCAGGAACTCCTGTTATGAAAGGTTGCGTGAGCATAGGTGAGGCGGTTTTACTCCCTGACCATGCTGAACCCCACGATTGATGAACCAGGCTGGCTTCGTCTGCGGGGGAACGGACCCCAGCCGTGAGGGGGATAACTGCAACGGCTCGGCAGGAGCCTCGCCCTCCCCAAGAAGACCAGTAGCACAACATAACTTTGTGATTTTCTCAAAGTTCATCAATGGTGGGAAGACCGCCGGATACGCACCGGCAGGATAGAGTACTTGTGTCGCTCGTAGTATTCGCGCTCTTCGTATATCAGCACCAGGTTGGTCAGCCGGCGCAGGGGGCGCATCAGTATCCTGCCGCGATAATACATCCCCGTCGAGGAACCGGCGTCCAGATTGATGGCATCCACACAACCCAGTCGGTGCATGACTATCGCCATCTGGCTGAGCGTGATGGGTTTGCGCGTGCCCACGAACAACAGGTAGTTGTCGCGCGTCAGCCCCACCGCCAGCCGCCATGCGGGACGCAACAGGTTTTTGTCCCGGAAGCCTTCTGCACCGGGGTCTACCCCGATTTTGCCTGCGGTGACCAGGCGCGGTCCCGAGCGAATCACGAAGTCATACGCGCTCCAGTCCTCGCGACGATTGCGCTTCACGTCCACAAACTCCACCTGGTTTTCGGGCGTTACACAGAGCGCGGTGCCGATGCCTCCGAAATGCACCATCTTCCCTTCTATCACGATGTCGCCGACCGGCAGATAGCTGCGCGTGCCGAAGAAGGTTCCGGTGACCGCTGCAGTGGGACGTGCCCGTGCTACCATGCTCTTCAACGGCTCGGTGCGTCCGCGGCGTTGCTTCGCTAGCATACCGGTTACCTTCACATTCTCGTCGTTCATGTCTACGCGGATGATTTTCACGGGGATATTTTGCACGGTGGTGGCAATCAACTGCACACTGCTTGCCCAAACCGCATCGCAGCACAGCCACCAGATAACCATCACAAGCACCGCTCGTCTCTTCATCCTGGCACCTCTCTGCTTCCTCTCTGCTGTACCAGTTGTTCCATATCTGCGTCGACGTAACCCGTTTCTAGTAAGATACCCGAAAACTCGCAAAGATACCAGTTTGACAACATCTCTATCGCGTGATAGGATTCTTTAGGCTTTGCATGAGGCAACCGGGATAACCCCTTCTGGAGGGCGAGGCTCCGTCCGAGCCGTTCAGTACAATGAAAGGAGGCGCGACTATGCGTGTGCTTGCTATACTCTTGGTGCTGGCTCTACTTGCACCCAGCTATACCTCCGCTCAGGTGGTCTTTTCGGACCAGTTTGAAAGCTACCAGGGACAACAGCAGTTCGAGCAATACGACAACCCCGGTGACCTGTTCGACCCGATATGGCTCACGCGCGATGTGTGGCATGGGCAGATTGCCCCCCCGAATTTGCAGCTGGTCAATGTGGTAAACCCGTATACGCACCCTGCTTATCCGGGTGACCCCTACCTGCCGCAGCCTTCGGATGCCAAGGCGCGCAGCGGTCAGCAGAGCCTGTGGCTGAAGGCGGGCGCGCATCGCGCCAACTTCCTTAATCTCTCCGCACCGCTGGGCACGGGGGCATACGTGGACTGGTGGTTTTACGACACCGGTTCGGCAGGCAAACAGGCAAATGCGTGGGTGGAGCTGTTACACTACACAAACGGCTTGCTGGACGTGGGCGCGGGTGTGACCACCGGACAGGTGGAATCCTTCTCGCTGGGGGCAGCCAGCTTCGACCCCAAGGCGAACCTGAACGCCTATCAGGTGCGCGGGGATATTTCGGATCCGGCATATTATCCGCCCGATTCGTTCGCCAGTCAGGGAGGCGGTGCGGTCACGTGGGCGAACTTTAGCGGCACAACACGCTCAGCGGGCTGGCATCACGCGGCGATATGGCTGTGGAAGCCGAACGAGGTGCTGTTCATTCTGGACGGCGCCACCAAAACCGAGCCGCGCAACCCCGCTTACGGCGCAACCACCGTACGCATTCGCGGTCTCGCCAGCAACGCCACCGATTTCTACTTCGACGACGTAACGGTAGGCGCAGGCATCCCGCCCGCGATGCCTCGTTCAAACACCGCCTGCGCCATTACGCTAAATGACTTTACCGGCGACTATTCGCTGGTGAGCCTGCAGGTAGAGATACGCCAGCCGGACGACCTTCAGCCGCTGGAGGTGCAGCAGGTGTCGCCGGATACATCAGGCGGTCTACAGATTGCCCTGCCGGTGGGCACGTGGGACCTGGCGTTCAAGGCAGACCGCTCGCTGCGGAGGGTGTTACGCGGTGTGAACGTGCCCGCGAGCGGCACGCTGAACGTGTCGCTACTGGGTGGCGACGCCGACGGCGATAACGAGGTCAGCCTGTTCGACTTCGGCAAGCTGGTAGCGGCGTTCGGCACGCTATACGGCGACCCGGATTACGACCCCGCTGTCGACTTCGATGGGGATGGCGAGATTAGCCTGTTTGACT
Source organism: Armatimonadota bacterium (assembly GCA_049969495.1). Classification (GTDB taxonomy): domain Bacteria; phylum Armatimonadota; class HRBIN16; order HRBIN16; family HRBIN16; genus HRBIN16. The sequence continues at coordinate 9,044 of JBMFOT010000057.1, read as the reverse complement.
TCGGCATCCTCGTGCGCAACTTCGGGCTGGTAGGGGACGAATAAAACTCAAGCCTTCAACGCGCCGCTGGTGACGCCCTGTACGAAGGCGCGCATCCCTATCGCGAACAGCGCAATCAGCGGCAGGCTGCCTATCACGTACCCCGCCAGCGTGGGACCGTAGTCCAGATTGAACTCGCCCGCGAAGCGCGTCACCCCGACGGTGAAGGTCTGCAGGCTGCTATCACTGATGGTAACGAGGGGCCAAATGTAGTCATTGTAGATGCCCAACGTGGTCATGATGGCGATGGTCGCCAGCGTGGGCAGGGAGAGAGGCAGGGCAAGATGGCGATATATCTGCACATCCCCCGCGCCGTCCAGCCGCATCGCTTCGAACAGCTCGTCGGGCAGGCTGGCGAAGAAGGTCCGACACAGCACCACGCCCAGCACCTGCCCACCCGCCAGATAAGGCAAAATCAGCGCCCATCGGGTGTTCAACAACCCCATGCTCTGCACCAGCGCGTAGGTGGGAATCAGCGTGAGGATGCCCGGCACCACCAGCAGAGCCAGTATCAGCGCGAACACCCCATCGCGCCCCCGAAAGCTGAGCCGCGCCAGCGCATAGCCGGATAAGGAACTGAACAGCAACACGCCCGGTACTACCACCGCAGTGACAATCAGCGTGTTGAGCAGATACCCCTTCAGCGCAACGGCGGCGTCGCGGTAGAAATCCCACCGCGCGGGCAGAGGCAGCCCCCAGAAGCGGGTGAAGATATCGGCATTGGTCTTCAGCGAGAGCAACAGCATCATCACAAAAGGCAGAAGTGACATCGCCAGCAGGATGAGCAATGTGATCCAGGAGAGCACTACCAGCGGGCGAGGGCGGCGTTTTGACCCTCTCCCCCAGCTCCTCTCCTGCGAGGAAAGGGGCGCATGTGTACTGCGAGCGTGACGCGATGGTCTCATATCAGCCTCTCCAACCTCCTGCCCAGGAGCAGATTCAACAGCGACAGCACGAATATCGCCACGAACAACGTCAAACCGATGGCGGCAGCGTAGCCTAAATGCCCGAAGCGAAACGCCTGAAAGTACATGTGTAGCGCGGGCACATGCGTCGCCAGCCCGGGGCCACCCCCCGTCAGGATCAGAATGCTCCCGAAGTCCTGCAGAGTGCCGATAAGCGTGAGTATCACCAGCAGGCGTACCTGCGGCAACAGCAACGGCAGGTCCACATACCACACGCGCCGAAGCCCGCTCACTCCGTCCACCTGACACGAATCCCACACGTCTCCCGAAATCTGGTTCAGCCCTGCGAGATAGATGAGCAGAGCCAATCCACCCGCCCACGGGAAGCCGATGCCGATAATCGCCCACAGCGCGGTGCCCGATTCGCCCAGCCACGAACGAGCCAGTGCGCCCATACCCGCCGCCTCCAGCAGCTGATTGAGCAAGCCCACACTGCCGTCGTAGATGAAGCTCCACAGCAACATAGTCACCATACCGGGCACCACCATCGGCAAGATGAAGGCGGTACGCAGGATGTACTGCCAGCGCGGCGAGCGCAGACTCATCAGCAGTTCCGCCACCAGCAGGGGCATGGTGAGCGTCTTCAGCACGTTGGCTACCAACAGAATGAACAGGTTGCGCAGGCTAAGGCGCAGGAACTCATCGTGCCACATCGCCACGAAGTTGCCCACGCCAATCCACTGTGGCTCCTCACCCGTCTCCCACCGCGTGAAGGCGCGAGACAAGCCCAGCACCGCCGGATAGTAGTTGAACAGTGCCAGCAGCACCAGCGTCGGAGCCAGCATCAGCGCGACAACCACGATGGAGGTGCGTCGTCGGCTCATGAGGGAGTGTCCTTTGTGCGGGGATTCATATCCAGCTTCTGCATGGCGATCACGCGGGGCACCGCCTCTTCCATCAGACGCTGATACCGGCGCAGAAACTCCTGGAGTGAAACACGCCCTTCCATGTATCTCTGCGCCCACACCGTCCATTGCCATACCGACTCCTGTTCGTCCATCAGTCCGCGAAAGGAGAGCTTTTCGAAACCTCTGCCCTCGAACGGGCGGTAATACTGCTGTAGTTCGGGAGGCATCTTGACGCCGGGAATAAGCATCGGACCGCTGAGCGTGCGGCGGTGACGCACCGCCTCGTCCACCAGAATCTGTGCGCCCTGCGGGCTGGTCAGGAACATCAGGAAGTCGATGACACGCGCGGTCTGCTGGGGGTTTTTCTTCACCACGCCCAGCACCAGCCCCGGCCCGCCAACGCCCCGAAACGGGGGTACCTTGAAGCGCGAAGTGGTGAGTGGCGGTACGGCGAACACGCCCCACTCGAATCGTGCTTTGGGAGGCAGGTCCGCCATGTCCTGCATCAGGTCGCCGATGAGCCACGAACCCTCCAGTAGAATCGCCGCACGTTGCGTCAGGAACAGATTGTATGCGGTCACCGAGTTCGCGCCGTGAAACCCCCGTTGCCAGTAGCGAGAGAACGCCTTGATGTGCGCGTACAGCTCGGCGAAGCGTTCGCCATCGAAACGGATGATACGTCTGCGCACCGCATCCAGCAGCCGTTCCCCGTTGATAATGACCAGCGAATCGTTGTAGGGGTCGTTCAGGTTCAGGCGGAAATTGGCGTTGCGGGTGGGGTCGTAATCCCAGTCGCCCGGGCGTGACATCACCAGCGGCACCCACTGGCGCGTGTAGGCGTCGGTGAAGAAGCGCACTATCCAGCCCACCGTGCCCGACCAGTAGGAGTCGGCGTTGCCCGGCACAGCGAAGGGCAAATAACCGGCGGCGCGAATGCGCTCTGCCAGCGTCAGCATCCCATCCCACGTGCGCGGGGGCTGCAAGCCCAGTCGGCGAAACAGGCTAGCGTTGTAGTAGAAGCCAATCTCCACGAAGTCTACAGGGATGAACGAGACGCCTCCGGCGGTTTTGAACTTCTCGATGAACTGTGGGTTCAGGTTCTTTATCCATGCCTCACCCGTATAGGGGTTGCGCCGGTCCAGGTAGGGCGCAAGGTTCACCAACAAGCCCTTCTCGTACATGCCCCAGGCGTAGTTGGCGTTGAACAGGTCGGGCGCGCGGTCGCCTGCGCCGGGAATCTGGGTGCGCAGCCACGTCTCGTAGCCGTTGACGGGCATCACCTGAACCCTCACCTGTACACCGGCATGGGCGCGTTCATACTCCCGCGCGAGCCGATGGAAGCCCTCGCGGTAGTTGCCGCTCACCGTGGCAAGGAATATGGTCGCCGTCTGCTGCGGCACGGTGGAGACCCCCCTATGCATGTAGAATTGGAGGTATACGGGGCAAGCTCCTCTCGCAGTGCTTGCAAAAGTTATCTCGCACCCTTTTCAAATCGCGAAAGCTGGTGTACTATATTGGTGTAGTGAATCGAGCGCGAGAGTTCGCACGACAAACAGGTCAGGCGTTACGCCCTTGAGAGAGGGCACTCACACAGTGTACGACTGACAACGCTACACAGAAAGGGTTACAACGATGGCACGTTCCTATATCACTTGCGACGGCAACGAAGCTGCGGCTTATACCGCATATCGCACCAACGAAGTGATCGCAATCTACCCCATCACCCCCTCTTCCCCCATGGGCGAGTTTAGCGACGAATGGGCAGCGAAGGGCATTCCCAACATCTGGGGGACCGTCCCTCAGGTAGTGGAGATGCAGTCGGAAGGAGGGGCTGCCGGGGCAGTGCACGGTTCATTGCAAGCAGGAGCTCTCACCACCACTTTTACCTCCAGCCAGGGGCTTCTGCTGATGATACCCAACATGTTCAAAATCGCGGGCGAGCTCACCAGCACGGTGTTCCACATCGCCGCGCGGACGGTGGCCACGCACGCCCTCTCTATCTTCGGCGACCACAGCGACGTGATGGCGTGTCGCTCTACCGGCTGGGCGATGCTGTTCTCCAACGACCCGCAGGAGGTCATGGACCTCGCGCTGATCGCTCAGGCGGCTACTCTGGAGGCGCGGGTACCCTTCCTGCATGTGTTCGACGGCTTCCGCACCTCACACGAGATACGCAAGATAGAGCAGCTCACCGAAGACGATATGCGCGCCATGATCGACAACGAGCTGGTGCGCGCTCACCGTGAGCGAGCGCTGAACCCCGACCGTCCGTTCATTCGCGGCACCGCCCAGAACCCCGATGCCTTCTTCCAGTCGCGCGAGCGTATCAACCCCTTCTATCTGGCGACACCCGGCATCGTGGAGAAGGCAATGAACAAGTTCGCCCGCATCGTCGGCAGAGAATACCACCTCTTCGACTATGTGGGCGCGCCCGACGCCGAGTACGTTATCGTCATGATGGGCTCGGGTTGTGGTACCGCCGAGGAAACGGTGCAGGCGTTGCTGGAGAAGGGCGAAAAGGTCGGGCTGGTGAAGGTGCGTCTGTATCGCCCCTTCTCGCGCGAACACTTGCTGAAGGCGTTGCCAGCCACCGTGAAGGCGATCGCTGTGCTGGACCGTACCAAAGAGCCGGGCGCGCTGGGCGAGCCGCTGTATGAGGACGTGGTCACCGCGCTGGGCGAGGCGATGATGGAGGGAACTCTGCCCTTCGAGCGCGTGCCGCGCGTCATCGGCGGACGATACGGGCTGTCCTCCAAAGAGTTCACCCCGGCGATGGTCAAGGCGGTGTATGAGGAACTGGCGAAGGACAAGCCAAAGAACCACTTCACCGTGGGCATTATCGACGACGTGACGCACACCAGCCTGGAGGTAGATCCCCATTTCAGCACCGAGTCGCCCGATGTGGTGCGCGCGGTGTTCTGGGGATTGGGCGCGGACGGAACCGTCGGGGCGAACAAAAACTCCATTAAAATCATCGGCGAGGAGACGCCTAACTGGGCACAGGGCTACTTCGTGTACGACTCCAAGAAGTCGGGCGCAGTAACCATTTCGCATCTGCGTTTTGGTCCCCGCCCCATTCTGGGATCGTACCTCATCCAGCGGGCAAACTTCGTCGCATGCCACCAGTTCCATTTCCTGGAGCGCTACAACGTGCTGGAGATGGCGGAGGAAGGCGCGACCTTCCTGCTCAACAGCCCCTACGGACCCGAAGAGGTATGGGACCACCTGCCCCGCTCGGTACAGCAACAGATTATCGACAAGCAGCTCAGATTCTACGTCATCAACGCCTACGATGTGGCGAAGCGCGTGGGGCTGGGCGTGCGCATTAACACCATCATGCAGACCTGCTTCTTCGCCATCAGCGGCGTGCTTCCGCGCGAGGAAGCCATCGCCAAGATTAAGGAAGCTATCCGCAAGACGTATGGGAAACGCGGAGAAGCGGTGGTACAGCAAAACTTCGCCGCGGTGGACGCCGCGCTGGACAACCTGTTCGAGGTGAAAGTGCCCGCACAGGTGACCAGCACCTTCGACCGCCCGCCGGTGGTGCCCGACCATGCGCCGGAGTTCATCAAGCGCGTCACCGCAGAGCTGATGGCAGGACGCGGCGACTTGCTGCCCGTGAGCGCGTTTCCTGTGGACGGAACCTACCCCTCAGGAACCGCCGCGTGGGAGAAACGCAATATCGCGCTGGAGGTGCCTGTCTGGGAGCCCGACATCTGCATCCAGTGCGGTAAGTGTGTGTATATCTGCCCCCACTCGGTAATCCGCGCAAAGGTATACGACAGGTCGCTTCTCGCCAACGCTCCGGCAACCTTCAAAGCAACCCCCGCCAAATGGCGTGAGCTGTCCGACAAAATGTACACCATTCAGGTGGCGGTAGAGGACTGCACAGGGTGCCAGCTGTGTGTGGAGGTCTGCCCGGCGAAGGACAAGAGCGACAGCTCGCGCAAGGCGCTGAACATGCACCCGCAGATTCCCCTGCGCGAGCAGGAGCGCGCCAATTGGGAGTTCTTCCTGAGCCTGCCGGATGTGCCCAAACACGACAGCCTGCGCTTCAATAACATCAAGAACGTGCAGCTGTTGCGTCCGCTGTTCGAGTTCTCGGGCGCGTGCAGCGGCTGCGGTGAGACCCCTTACGTGCGACTGCTTACCCAGCTGTTCGGCGATCGGCTATATATCGCCAACGCAACAGGATGTTCCAGCATCTACGGAGGCAACCTGCCTACCACGCCGTACACCACCGACAGCGAAGGCAGAGGACCCGCCTGGAGCAACTCGCTGTTTGAGGATAACGCCGAGTTCGGACTGGGCATGAGACTGGCGATTAACCGCCAGAACGCCTACGCCCGTCAGCTGCTTCAGGAGCTGCGCCCGCTCATTGCCGACGACGAACTGGTGGACGGTTTGCTGCACGCCGACCAGTCGGATGAAGCAGGCATTCAAGCTCAGCGCGAGCGTGTGGCGAAGCTGAAGCAGAAGCTGGCAGGCGGAACCGAGCCCAAAGTACGCGACCTGCTTGCGGTTGCCGATATGCTGGTACGCAAGAGCGTGTGGATAGTGGGCGGCGACGGCTGGGCGTATGACATCGACTACGGTGGGCTGGACCACGTCATCGCCAGCGGTGAGGATGTGAACATCCTCGTCCTCGACACCGAGGTGTACTCCAACACAGGCGGACAAGCGTCCAAAGCGACGCCGATGGGAGCGGTTGCCCGATTCGCCGCGGGCGGTAAGCCCACCGCCAAGAAGGACCTGGGCATGATAGCGATGCACTACGGCAACGTGTACGTGGCACAGGTGGCAATGGGCGCGAACGAACTGCAAACGCTGAAGGCGTTCCTGGAAGCGGAGGCATACCCTGGACCCTCCATCATCATCGCCTACAGCCACTGTATCGCGCACGGCATCGACATGTCCAAGGGGCACATCCAGCAGAAGCTGGCGGTGGACACCGGCTACTGGCCGCTCTACCGCTACAACCCGTTGCTGGCGGCACAGGGCGAGAACCCCTTCCAGCTCGATTCCAGCGGACCCACCATCCCGCTGAAAGAATACACCTCGAAGGAAGGGCGTTACCGCATCCTGATGCAATCCAATCCTGAAGCCGCCGAGCGACTGCTGCAGGAGGCTCAGGAGATTATCCAGCAACGGTGGCGCTACTACCGGATGCTGGCAGGCAAAGGTTCCGAGGGAACCAAGTAGCCGGCCGGGGCTGGCAGGTGCCAGCCCCTTCTTCTTGCTCATACAAACACCGTATTTCAGGAGGACCATCGTCGCTATGGACTTGAGCACCACATACATGGGTATGAACCTGCGCAATCCACTGGTCGCCTCTTCCTCGCCCCTATCGCATAAGGTAGAGACTATCTGCAAGCTGGAGGAGGCAGGCATCGGCGCAGTGGTGATGTACTCGCTGTTCGAGGAGCAAATCACCCTCGAAAGCCAGCAACTCGACTACTTCCTCACGCATGGCACTGAAAGCTACGCCGAGGCGCTGAGCTATTTCCCCGACCTCGGCGAATACAACGTGGGACCAGACGAATACCTCAACCTCATCCGCAAGGCGAAAGAGAGGGTAAACATCCCCCTCATCGGCAGTTTGAACGGCGTGTCCGCCGGCGGATGGGTGAAATACGCCCGCATGATACAGGAGGCGGGCGCGGACGCGCTGGAGCTGAACGTCTATTATCTGCCCACCGACCCCGATCTGCCCGGCACTGAGGTGGAACAGATGATGGTGGATGTGGTGAAAGCGGTACGACAGGAGGTAAGTATCCCCCTGGCGGTGAAGATGGCTCCCTTTTTCAGCTCCATTCCCAACATGGCAAAACGCCTTGCGGAAGCAGGCGCGAACGCGCTGGTGCTGTTCAACCGTTTCTACCAACCGGACATCGATATCGAGAACCTGAAAGTCACCCCGCATTTGGTGCTCAGCGACTCGGACGAACTGCGTTTGCCCCTGCGCTGGACAGCGATCCTGTACGGTCGCGTGCCGGTAGACCTGGCAATTACCACCGGCGTACACACCTATCAGGATGTGCTCAAGGGTTTGATGGCCGGGGCGAAAGTAACCATGATGGCATCGGAGCTGCTGCAGAACGGTATAGAGCGCATCGGACAGATTCTGAACGAGGTGCAGGCGTGGATGGAGGAGTACGAATATTCCTCAGTGCAGCAGATGATTGGCAGCGTGAGTCAGAAGAACGTCAAGGAGCCCGCCGCCTTCGAGCGTGCCAACTACATGAAGGTGCTGGATTCCTATCCGCGCCTGATATAAGCATTCGCGGGGACGCACCACTGCGCCCCCGCGAATCAGGCTCCTGATCCGAAAAAACGGTCGCCCATGTGGCTGCAGACCGGGCAGACAGACTACCGCACGTTGTCGGCGATAACGCGCCGAACGATAAGGTCCGCGATCTCCGCAGAGGAAACGTTGTACTCGCCCGCCTCAATCTTGCGGCGAAGCTCTTGCACCATCTCTTCTCGCACTTCCGGAATCTCGTCCAGAATGAACTTGATTTGCCGGATTTCTTGTGCGCGAGGTGAGAGCTCCACCGAGGCGGCGGGAGGAAGCTCCTCCTGAGCGTCGACCGGCGGAGGGGCAGGCAACACTGCCGCACCCACCCTGCCCGTGCGGCTGAACTGCAACACCCGGCTGTACTCGTCCAGCGATATTTTCATAACAATCCTGCCTCCTTCGACGACGTCCTCGCGGAGATGCGTCGTGTCGTTCGGCAGAACTTCGGCAGCCGGGCGATCATATCCCGACCCTCGTCGGGACTTAGACCCCAATGGCTTTGCGTCCCCACATTTCTGTGGGTTTGCCTTTATCGGATCCGCCTGTCGTTACCTATTATCGGCAAACCTGTCGAGAAACTTTAGACCCATTTTCTCACATTTTTTCCACCGTGCAGTATAGCAAAAAAGCCGCAGTTATTGCAAGCGGTGCGGAGGGTGTTCGAAATGGGTGGCTGAATGGATAGATAACCTAACCCCCTTGCCCCCTTCCCTGCGAGGGAAGGGGGAACGCCCCTCTCCTTGTAGGAGAGGGGTCTGGGGAGAGGTTTACCAACAGGAGCCTCGCTCTCCCCAAGAGAGGATTCAGGAAACGAAACCTACTCATCCCCCATCGCGCCGAAGTTGCGCACCAGCACGCCGAAGTCGAACAGCGTCACTTCCTGATCCCCGTCCA
>JBMFOT010000056.1:0-22548 GCA_049969495.1 Armatimonadota bacterium | reverse complement strand
CATGGTGCAGCGTGGTGGGGGTCAGACAAGGGCGACCGCTGGATCGAAACCAGCTACTATTACTACCGTCCCTTCACTGAAAAATATCGGCTGTTAATGCAGCAAGCTGATCCTAATCATGGAATAGCCGTTTGCGTTCTACATGGAAAACGCCTTCCGAATGGACAGTTATCTGAAGCAGATCTGGATATTGTTGGGGAAGTACTGCGTTTACGGCTGGACGGCTCTGTATCGCGCAGGTATGCTGAGACACTCTGTTTCAGGAACGGTGCGGAGCAAGGAAAGATGAGGCATCCCTGGTACCTGTATACCGACATTCGCCCTATCCCCAAAGAGGTACTGGACACTGACCCCGGCTTACGCGGAGCGGAGGTCTGGCCATGTGAGTGACGACTCCCCAGTAGTACTATCTACAATCTTTGCGCAGGTGCCTCAGTAATCTAATCTTTCAGCGCCAGGCGTGCCAGCCCGACTGCCGGCGACACATCGGGCAGGATGAGTTGCGCTTTAGGGTACTCCGCCAGCACCCGCTCGCGCAGAGGAGCGATGACCCACTCGCCCGCCCGAAATACCCCGCCACCCAGCACCACCGGAAACGCCTCCTCCGGGCTGAACAGCTTCCTCGCCACCACCAGCACATCGCTGCCCAGTGTCTCCCCCGCCTCGCGGAGAATACGCTGAGCCACCCGGTCACCCGCATCGGCTGCTCGGCTCACCCGTACCGCAAAGCCCGCCAGCATGTGACGAGGCAGGGTGTCACGGTACACGCGGTGAGTGATTTCCCACAGGTGCTTCAGCCCGAAATAGTCCAACATCTCCTCGCGCAAGCTGGTTGGTTCTCCCCGTCCGTCAGAGGCGTGAATCACCGCGCGCAGCGCGTGTATCGCGATGTCGGTCGCGCTGCCTTCATCCCCTAGCAACATCCCCCAGCCTCCTACAGCAGCACACGTGTCCTCGCCTCGCCAGCCCACTGTGCTAGAGCCCGTGCCCGCCACCACGCCGATGCCATAAGGCTCCAGCACACCGCCCGCCGCCAGTACCGCACGATGCTCCGCTTGGTGTTGCCAGAGTGCGTTTGGGAAAACCGCTTGCACTTCGGTGCGGATGGTAGGCAGGTCGGGGATAAAGGTGGAGTACAGCCGAACGACGCGCGCACCGTCGACCGCCTCCGCAAGATGCGACAGCACCTCGAGAACCGAACGTTCACACTCCTCCACCGGCACGAAATTGAGGTTGGTGCCGCCACTTCGTGCTGATGCCACCACCTCGCCCGCCTCGTTCATGACGACTCCCTCAGTCTTGGTGCCGCCGCCGTCTACCCCCGCGACCAGCATGTCAGTACACCTCCGACTGCGGCAAATACGCGCTCCACGGGGAAAGCACTTTGCCCTCGGCGTCCCTCTGCACCATCATGACGCTTGCGGGCACTTCGCCCACATGCCCATCTGCGAACAGCATGTTAATCGTATTGCCGTGTCGGGTGCGCAGCTGGCGATAGTCGTCCCAGCGACCATTTCTTGAGAAAATAGCCAGCCTTTGCACATACCGTGCATCCTTATCGCTCCGGTTGTCCGGCGTGTCAAAGCCGATGAACAGAGCCTGCTGCTCGGCGGGAACATCGGGCAGGGGATGTGTGTTCAACCCATCTGCCGCGCTGTCCACAAGCACTGCCAGCTGCGAACCGGCGGCGGGTAGCCTGCCAGGGCGTACCCCGGATGCGGGCAAGAAAAAGCCGTACGAGACGTGCCGTTTTTCCTCCGAGTCGGGGTCTATATACGGTGGCTCCTGCTTCGCGGGGTCTGCCGGACAGTATAGACGCTTGGCGTCCAGGTACCCCCCGATGAGCATCGGCCAGGTGACCAGCTTGTTATCCCTCCGCTTGTCACGGTAGTACGCCAGAGGGAGGGTTTCGTCCCAGTCCAGCATGTAAGTGCGCAACGCGCTGGACATTTCGCGCATGTTGCTCAGGCAGCTGGCGTTCAGCGACCTCCGACGCAGGTCTAAATAGCCTGGCACCAGCACCGCCAGCACCGCCAGCGCAATGCCGATCACCCATAATCTTTCCCGAAAGGTTGGACCCTGTTTCCGCTGTTCTTCCTCCAAGCGATACCTCCTTGTGTACGGCTATTGCTCTGCACGACTGCAACCCATCAATCGGTTGTCGCCCACAGCGCAGAGATGGGTTGTGCCTATCATCCCTCGCCAAATGGTAGCGACTGTCCACCCCAGGATAACAGGTAGCGTTGCAACGTGCTCTGAGGGATGCCAGTCTCTCGGGAGAGATCCGCTACATTCAACGCCTGACACGCCTGGGCGACGAGCAGCTGTAGGAGACAGGGCATTTCCGTCAACCGTTCGATATCCGATATCTCCCGCACATCCCGCGCCAGCAGGGTATCCGCGTACGAGAGTAGCTAATCTATCCTGTCACATCCAAACGATCACGCATGGTCAAGTACTACTGATACCTCTTGAACAGCTGCTCCACGCTGGGGTTCTCGGTGTGTGCTTGCTGTTTGATCATCGCCACCTGTTCGTCCAGCGTGGGACGATCTACCCGATACAGGATGCCAATGGGGAACGCGCCATCCTCTTCAGCCAGACGCAGAGCGGCGAACTTGTCCGTAGGGTCGTGTGTATCGGGTATCTCGAACACCTTACCTTTGTAGTAGTCGTAGGTTTGTACCTTATTGAAGGTGACGCAGGGGCTGAATACATCCACCAGCGCGAAGCCGGGATGCCTGATTGCTTCGGCGATAATCTTCGCCAGCTGGTTGGGCATGCTGGAGTAACCGCGTGCCACAAAGGTGGCCCCCGACACAATGGCGATTTGCAGCGGGTTCAGGGAACCCTCTATGTTGCCGAAGGGGGTGGTTTTTGTCTGGAATCCGGTAGAACTGGTGGGTGAGGTTTGCCCCTTCGTCAAGCCGTAAATCTGGTTGTTCATCACGATGTAGGTGATGTCGATATTGCGTCGCGCGGCGTGCGGGAAGTGTCCTAACCCGATGGAGTAGCCGTCGCCGTCGCCCCCTACGCCGATAACCGTCAGGTCTGGACGAGCCAGCTTGATGCCTGTCGCTATAGGCAAGACACGCCCGTGCACGCCGTGAAAGCCGTAAGTCACCACGAAGCCCGGCAACCGGCTGGAGCATCCGATACCGGACACCAGTACCGTCTTGTCGGGGTCCAGGTTCAGCTGGCTCATCGCTTTGAACAGCGCGTTCAATACGCCGTAGTCGCCGCAGCCGGGGCACCAAATGGGTTCCAGGTCGCTTTTGTAGTCCTTCGGCTGCCTCTGAACAGGCTGCGTTTCTATGCTCACAGTCTGGGTTTCTATCATCTTGCTTCCTCCTGCCTCACATCCGGGCAACACGGATGATTTGCTCTTTTATCTCTTCGGGGTCAAAGGGCAACCCCGTGTCCTTCGCATAGGAGATAGGGTGGACGTTCGTTTGCGAGCGCAGATAAGCGGCAAACTCGCCGGTGAAGTTTCTTTCGGGTACCAGCACCTTCTTCACCTTGCCGGCGAACTCTTCTATCAGCTTGACCGGCAGAGGCATCAGCATCTTGGGGTATAGCGCGGCAGCTCTAACGCCTTCCCGTTCTGCGAGTTGCATCGCCTCGCGAACAACGCCTTCGGACGACCCCCAGCCGATGATGCCTACTTCCGCACCTTCGGGTTCGCCCCAGATGCGCACAAACTGCTCCGCGTAGTGCTCTCCCAGGTGCTGTAACTTACGGAACCGCTTGCCTTTCATCGCCTGCAGGTTTTCGGGCGTGTAGGTGGGGTCACCGAACTCGTTGTGCTCGATGCCGGTAGCGGTATACGCTAAGCCGGGCATGCCCGGTATCGCCACCGGAGAGACGCCCGTCTCGGTGATAGCGTAACGAGCGTATTCACCGTTCGTGCTGGCTTCAGGGGTAATGCGCTCCCAGCGAGGCACCTGCGCTAAATCGGGCTTCGGGATAGTGCACCGGCGGTGCGCCAGGGACTGGTCGGACAGCACAATCACCGGCAGCTGGTACCGCTCGGCAATGTTCAATGCGTGCTGAATCAGGTAGAAGCAGTCTTCCACACTGGTCGGCGCCATCACCACACGCGGCGACTCGTTGTGTACGCCGTAGAGGGCGATGTTCAGGTCGCCCTGGGAGGTTTTGGTGGGTAACCCGGTGCTTGCTCCGCCACGTTGCACATCCACGATGACCGCCGGAATCTCCGCTTGCGCCGCTAGGTTGATTTGCTCTACCATCAGTGAGAAGCCGGGGCCAGAGGTGGCGGTCATCGCTCGTTTGCCCGCGTATGCCGCGCCCAGCACCATGCCCAGCGCCGCGATTTCGTCTTCCGCCTGCACCACTACTCCTCCAAAGCGCGGCAACACCGGAGCAAGAGCCTCCATGATGTCGGTGGCGGGGGTGATGGGATAGCCCGCATAAAAGCCCAACCCGCCGTGCAACGCGCCAAGCGCGAGCGCCTCGTTACCGTTGATAATAAGGCGGTCGGGATTGACCTCCTCTATTCCGCCGAGCAAGGGCTTGAGGCATTCGGTATACTGCGCGACATAGTTGTAGCCCGCGTGCAGTGCCTGGAAGTTTTTCTGCACGACCTCTTCACCCTTGCGCTTAAAGGTCTGCTCGGCGATTTGCTCTCCCGCTTCCACCGGCGCGCCGATATAGCGCAGGATGGCTCCCAGGGCTATCACGTTCTTGGTCAACACCGAGCCGATCTCTTTCTTGGCTATCGTGCCGATGGGAATAGGGATAACGCAGGTATCGGGCAATTCGGGGACGGACACGCTATCGCTGTCGTAAATTAGTGTGCCGCCCGCACGCAACGAGCCGATATTGTCGCGGTATCCCTCTTCGTTGAGCGCAACGAAAACATCTACGTGACTGCCGTAGGAAAGAAGTACGTGGTCCGCTACACGTACCTGGTACAGGACGGTGCCCCCTTTGATTTCTGCGGGATAGGTGCGGAAGGTATATACTTCGTAGCCTAACCGTGCCAACACCGTCGTCAGCATTTCGCCAAGGCTCAGCACCCCTTCGCCGGACTCTCCCGCCAGGCGCACTACAAAGTCTGTCCGCGAGCCTTCCATCGATTCCACCCCTTTGTGTTGTTGCAGTGCGACATCGCACCTGTGCTTTTCATTATACCGTATCCCGTGCGGGTCGCACGAATCTGGTTCTACAAAAGACTACTCTTTTGCAATATCTTAAAATATTATACCTCAATAATTAATCTTCTGCTCCGATTACCGGTAGATTTGCCCTTTCATTGTGGTTCTCATCGCACCAACCAGAGCAATTGCATTTGGGAACCTTTTTCGCGGCTCAGTATGGTATAATAGAAGCAGCAAACAATCGCAAAGGCGATGGAGGTCCGCCTGCCCTTCGCCAGAGGGGCGAACTGCCAGAGGAGGCTGATGGCTCCTGTTCGTATGAACAGCGAGCCGTTTTTGCGTTTATAGGGGTGTCGAACATGCATCTGCCGGAAATAGCGCTGGAAGAGGCACTACAAGAAGGCGAATGCGCGCTGTGCTGGCTGGCACAGAAGCAACTGTTGCGCCGAGTGGACACGCTCTTTGCCGAACATGTCAACGATCCGCAGTGGCGACAGTCCCTGCGGGAAGGCAGAGGTTTCTGTGCCTATCACGCTGACTTAGTGCTATCACGAGCAGATGTGCTTTCTCTGTCGATTATCGCTGAGGACCAACATGAGCCGTGGGGCGAGGAGATAGGCAGCTGGCGACGGGCGATGCACAAGCTCTACGGCATCTTTGCCGAGGAGGTTCACCATGAACGATAGCCACCGCAGACACCTGTTCGCGTTGCTGGTGCAGCTGGAAGACACGGTCAGCCGTATCACTCAGGCAGGTTGGATGGGCATTTCGCCATCCGGTGGGGGACAGCGATTAACCCCTTTGCCCCCCTCACAGTGGCGGATGCTTCAAGAAGCTCTGGAAAGGCTGGTGGACAGCTACCACGATGCGATCAACCGCCTGGTGCCCGAACTGACGCAGCAGCATGAGCAGCCAGAACCCATTGAAACCACTTACTATTGGCTGCGGCTCCTGCTGGGTAGCCTGCACGACTCGCTCCTGCCCGAGCTGGACCCCGAACGGTTTGAGAAGCGGTACGGCAATTTGAGTGAGGAGGAACGGGAGGCGCTACGTCGGTTACAGCGCACCGTCGAGCGCGAGCTGAAACATGTGCAGGACATCGCACAGATGCACTTTCTGCCGAAACGATAAGGAGGATTGTAGAGAAGAATGAACGTTTGGTGGACGGCGTTTATCTGGGTAGCTCTGGCGCTAGCCGCATCGGTGGTTTCCATTCGTCTGGCGCTGAGCGTTGCGCTGGCGGAAATCCTGTTCGGCGTGCTGGGAGGCAACTTGCTACATATTCAGCCCAACGAGTGGATTAACTTTCTGACGGGGCTGGGCGGTGTGTTGCTCACCTTTCTGGCAGGCGCGGAAACCGATTGGCGCGTGCTATGCAGCGAGTGGAGGGGGGCATTTGCATTGGGAATGCTCTCTTTCTTGGCTGCGCTGGTCGCTGAAGTGGCGGTGGTGCGATGGATCATCGGGTGGGCATGGAGTGCCTCGCTCCTTGCGGGTGTGGCACTGGCGCCTACCTCCATTGCCATCGTATACACCGTGTTGGTGGATACCGGTATGAACCATATACCTCTGGGGAGACGGATGCTGATCGCCTGCTTTCTATCCAACCTAGCTGCGATGGTGCTGTTGGGCTTGGTTTTTACCAAACCGAGCGCTTGGCTAGCGGTTTACCTGATTGCCATCGCGCTGGCTGTTTGGATTGCGCCTTCCATCAGCTCTTTCTTCTTTCGGAGGTTTGGTACCCATGTGAGCCAATCGCAGACAAAGTACCTGTTGTTGTTACTGCTCCTTTTCAGCAGCCTGAGCGCGCTTGCAGATACGCAGGCGCTACTGGCAGCGTACCTGTTGGGGTTGGCAATGTCTACAGTGTTCGCAGAGCACCGTGAGCCGCTCCGCCAGATACGTGCTCTGTCTTTTGCTCTCTTTACACCCTTCTACTTCCTGCGTGCCGGCACTTACGCGCAGGTTTCCATCTTCTGGCGTGGTCTGACGGTGATTCTGCTGCTGTTGGGACTTCGCATCCTGAGCAAAGCAGGAACATCCTACCTCGTTTGCCGACAGCTCAAGATGTCGCGCCAGGAATCGATATACACTTCACTGGTCATGAGCACCGGTTTGACTTTCGACATCATTGCAGCCGTTTTTGGTCTATCGCACGGCTATTTGTCCTCCTCCCAGTATACCCTGCTCATCGCGGTGACTATCGGTAGTGCGCTGGTGCCTACTATCATCGCACAGACTTTCTTCAAGCCGTCTGTCGAGGAAGAACCGGCAGTACGCCACGTTGTGCAAAAGCAAGCAAGCCTGGTTCACGAAGAAAGATAGGAGGAGGAACGAATATGTATACACGCATCCTGGTCGGTTTTGACGGTTCGGAGGGGGCGGAGCGCGCTTTAAATACAGGGCTTGCGCTGGCGAAGGTTCTGGAATCCGAACTGCACGTGGTGATGGTGGAAGAAGACCTGCCCAAATATGCCGCCACTATCGGCGAATACGAGGAGGTGAAACAGCAGCGCGACGCCTACTTCGCCCAGCTCGAACGGCAGGTGCACCTCGCCGCGCAGCTGGCGGATGTGCCCGTGCAAACACATATCGTGACCGGACATGAGGTGTGGTCTATCGTGGATTTCGTGAAGCACCATCAGGTAGACCTGGTGGTTATCGGACACCAGGGGCATTCCACCCTGCACGAGCGGGTGTTCGGCAGTACCGCCTCCTCTATCGTCACGCATGTGCCTTGCCATGTGCTGGTGGCTAAATAGAAGGAGATGACCCAACGGAACGAGAAGCTCACCTTGCCTTTCACCGAGGGGGCATATGCCTTGTGAAAACACTCTCACGTTCTGTGCTTTTCGTTGTGCTGCTGGGACTGGTGAGCCTTTGCGCGGATATGACCTACGAAGGCGCACGCAGTATCACGGGCCCTTTCCTGGGCACGCTGGGTGCCAGCGGAGCGGTGGTGGGTTTCGTGTCTGGGCTGGGGGAGCTGGTAGGCTATGTGCTGCGTCTTGCCTCCGGCTACCTTAGTGACCGCACGCGCCGCTACTGGCTGCTCACCTTCACCGGCTATACAGTGAACCTGCTGGCGGTTCCTCTACTCGCCCTGACGGGGCACTGGTTGCTGGCGTCCACGCTGATTGTGGTAGAACGGTTCGGCAAAGCCATCCGCACCCCTGCCCGCGACGCGATGCTCTCGCACGCCACCAGACAGATGGGGCACGGA
Source organism: Armatimonadota bacterium (assembly GCA_049969495.1). Classification (GTDB taxonomy): domain Bacteria; phylum Armatimonadota; class HRBIN16; order HRBIN16; family HRBIN16; genus HRBIN16. Next base: position 14,205 of record JBMFOT010000056.1, on the reverse strand, counting down.
TGGGGATTCGGTCTGCACGAGGCGATGGACCAGATAGGCGCGGTGCTGGGACCGCTGATTGTTTTCGCTACCCTCTCCTTCCATAACGACTACCGGACGGGCTTCGCCGTGCTGCTCGTGCCTGCGCTGCTGGCGTTGATTACACTTACTATTGCACGCTCCCTGTTTCCCCGTCCGCAGGATTTAGAGATGAAGACGGTCGCACTGCAGACGCAAGGGTTCACCCGTACCTACTGGCTGTACCTGGGGGCAGTGGGGCTGGTCGCGGCAGGCTACGCCGACTTTCCGCTGATGGCGTATCACTTTGGCAAACAGCAGCTGGTCTCTTCCAGCCATATCGCCCTGTTTTACGCGCTGGCGATGGGTGTGGACGCAGTGGGTGCGCTTGCGCTGGGACGGTTGTTTGACCGGATTGGCTTCGCTACGCTGGTTCTGGCGACGCTGATTTCCGCCGGTTTTGCCCCGTTGGCGTTTCTGGGCGGCTTCTTCGAAGCGGTGACCGGAGCCATCCTGTGGGGCATCGGCATGAGCGCACAAGAATCGGTGATGCGTGCAGCGGTAGCGCGTCTCATCCCTTCCGACCGTCGTGGTACGGGCTATGGGGTCTTCCACACGGGCTACGGGCTGGCATGGTTTGCTGGTAGTGCACTGATGGGGTGGTTATACGACCGCTCGCTGTTGGCATTAGTCACATTTTCAGTGCTGACGCAGATGGCAGCGCTGGTGGTTTTCATCGTGTTGGCACGCGGACACAACCGGCACCTTGCATGAAAAGGGGGCTTACTCGATCTGTTTCAGCACCCTCCAGCCGATGGGTAGCATCATCGTTGCCAACAGTGCCTTCATCAGGTCTCCGGGTATGAAAGGCAGGCATCCCACTACCAACACCTTCTCGATGCCCACAAAGCACGCCAGCCACGGCAGCCCGCAGATGTAGATAACTACATTGCCCAGCACCATCGCAGCGAAAGCTGTACCAAATCGTCTGTCCCATCCCTTCTCTGCCAACCACCCGGCAAGCATCGCAGCGGGCACAAAGCCCAACAGATAACCTCCTGTTGGTCCAAGCAGATACACTATCCCCGACTTACCACCTGCAAAAACAGGTAGCCCAGCGCTCCCCTCCACCAGATAGGTCAGCACGCACCAACCGGCTCGCCGGCTGCCCAGCAATACCCCGGTCAAAAGCACCGCCAGAGTCTGTCCCGTAATGGGCACAGGGCTGAAAGGGAGAGAGATAGCAAAGCGTGCTGCCAAAGCGATAAACAACGTACCGCCCACAACGCAAAGGAGGTCGTAAAGCAGGCTGTAAGGCTTTACTTTGGGGCGAAAGACGTCTGTATAGGTCATCTGCATCCTCCCTTGTACATCTTCTTACCACCATTATACTGCACTATGTGCCGAACTCCCCTTTCCGCCATCAGTTTTTCTTCAAGAAGCTCTTCGATGAAGAAGGACAGCGATGAACAACGAGCGACACGTGGCAACACTCGGTGAACCTCATCCCTCAGCAATAACCCCATCACGCTGGAAGTTAACTCCATGTGACGATTCGGCTCGCGAAGCATCGAGATCACACAACCGGTCGTCTTCCAGCGACAGTGAAGCCACGCGCTCGCCTGAAGCAACGCGAAGGGCGAAACGTCGGATGGCAGCTACCGCCTGGTCCACCGCCTCTTGCACTGCGGGCGACAGCCCCTCACCATGCTCGAAATACACACTGCGCACGGTGAGCAGATATGCCCGCGCCGGAGCCGAACCGTAAAGTACCTGCGCCAGAAGACATAGGTCGGCGGGGGGCGACGCATGAGTGAAAGAGGCGTTTGGCGAGGGGGAAACATCGACGATTTCGCACTCTATCTTTCCCACCGGCTTGCCCTCCCGTGCATCCACGAAAACGGCGATGCGGCACCGGCTGAGTGATTCGGCGAGCTCGGGGGTGAGCTGGTGACAGGCAATAACCTGTACCCCTTCCACCTGTTCCTGGAGCAGACGCTCCGCGACCCGCCAGCCGAAGCCGTCATCTTGCCGAAGGGTGTTCCCGTAGCCGATGACCAGTAGAGTGTCACACACGATGCTTGTCTTCTCCCTGGGGCGCGGTGAACGCGCCCCTCTTTACGCCTAGCAAGACACAGAGCTTACCGCCTCACCTCATCCAGTACCTCGCCAGAGGGCGAAAGCAGCTGGATGTGCAGCGGCATCTGCCCCACAGCGTGTGTGGAGCAGCTGAGGCAGGGGTCAAAGCAGCGGATGACTGCTTCCACCCGGTTGAGCATTCCCTCCTGGATGCGGTCGCCCTTCACAAAGTGTTTCGCTGCCTGCAAGATACCTCGATTCATCGCGAGGTTGTTGTGTCCGGTGGCGATAATCAGATTCGCCCAGGTAATCAACCCATCTTTATCGATGCGATAGTGGTGGATGAGTGTACCGCGGGGTGCTTCCGCCACACCGATGCCCTCGCTGCGGTTGGGCCCTGCCATCGCCTGCACGCGCGTATCGAGGATATCCGGCTCATGCAGTAGCTGCTGGATACGCTCCAGCCCGTACAGTATTTCAATCAGGCGGGCATAGTGGTAATGGAACGAGCTGAGCACCGCCCCTCGCTCCAGGGTACGGAACTCTGCCCACGCTTCATCCGCACGTGGCGTGCCACATCGGTCGATCAAGTTCAACCGTGCCAGCGGTCCCACCCGATACATCCCCTCTGGATAGCCAATCGGCTTGTAGTAGGGGAACTTCAGGTAGGTCCAGGGTTCCACCGCTTCGCCGATATAATCCTGATAGTGATCGGGGTTTATTTTATCGGCGATCACGTTACCTGCCGAATCTACCACGCGCAGCATGCCGTCGTAGTGCTCCAGGGTGCCAGTGTCGGTGACCAGCCCCATAAACAGCGAAGGGAAGTTCGCGAAGGTCTGTATCTCCTCACTAAACTGGTGGAGGATGTTTTTGAACCAGGCGATGGCGCGCTGGGTGATGTCAATGGCTTCGGGGATGCTTGCCAGCATCTGCTCACGCTTCTCCGCGCTGAGCGGTTGCGCCACCCCGCCTGGCACAATCCACGAGGGGTGAATGCGCTTGCCCGCCAGCCACTCAATTATCTGCTGACCGATCTGGCGCAGACGGATACCATCGCGCGCCATCTGTGGGTTGGTCTGCACAACGCCTACGATGTTGCGCACGGCAGGATCGGCATCCATGCCCAGCAGAAAGTCTGGCGAAGAGAGATGGAAGAAGCTAAGCGCATGCGATTGTACCAGTTGCGCCAGGTTGAAGATGCGCCGCAGCTTCTCCGCTGTTGCGGGGATGCTCACCGCCAGCAGAGCGTCACATGCCTTGCCAGAAGCGACAAGGTGACTAACAGGGCATATCCCGCAGATGCGTGCGGTGAGCGCAGGCATTTCGCTGAATCGCCGTCCCTCGCACAGCTTCTCGAAACCGCGAAACTGGGTAATATGGATACGCGCATCACGCACGATACCCTGGTCATCCAGCTGGATGGTGATTTTGGCATGTCCCTCGATGCGCGTGATAGGGTCTATGCTAATCGTCTGTGCCATGTTATACCTCCTTACGCTCCAAAGCGCGTCAGCTTTGCCATGTCCGGCATCCGATCCGCTAGAAGGTCGCTGAGCGTGAGGAAAATGGTCTGTGCCGAAGGCGGACATCCCGGAATGAACACATCCACCTTCACCACCTCATGTACGGGGCGAACCCTCTCTAAAAGCGCGGGGATGGCTTCCCGAGGCACCTGTGGGTGCAAGGTCACGTTCTCCACATAAGCCCGCTGCAGGGTGGCATTCGCTCCAAACGGGTTGCGCATGGAGGGTACATTGCCAGTCACTGCGCAATCGCCAAAAGCCACCAGTATCTTCGTGCGCTCGCGCACCACTCGAATCTTGTGTAGGTCTTCCTCGCTGCTCACCGCCCCTTCGACTAGGGTAATATCCACGTTCTCGGGAAACTCCTTCAGGTCTACCAGGGGGCTATAGACTAAATCCGCCTGCTGGAACACCTCGATCAACCGTTCGTCCATATCCAGAAAGGACATGTGACATCCGGAGCAGCCGTCCAGCCACACGGTCGCGATGCGTTTTCTGCTCATCGCCGTTCCTCCCGCATCATGGTGAGGTAGGGCAGAAACTGACGTTTCTTCAGCCGTTCGGTGACCGGCTTGCCCTTCTCAAACAGCGCACCCGTGGGACAGACATTCACACACTTGCCACAGCTGGTGCAGGTTTCGGATTCGCCCCACGGTTGGTTCAGGTCGGTGATGACCCGGCTGTCTATACCACGCCCCATCACATCCCAGGTGTGCGCACCTTCAATCTCGTCGCACACGCGCACGCACCGCGTGCACAGGATACACCGGTTGTGGTCGATCACAAACCGCTCGTGGCTGGCATCCACAGGCAGACGCGGAAAACGGTAGGGCACGCTCACATGCGTCATGCCCAGTACCTGCGCCAGATTCTGCAACTCGCAGTGCCCGTTCACCACACACACCGAGCAGATGTGGTTGCGCTCGGAGAAGAGCAACTCCAGCACCATTCGGCGATACTTTTGCAGTCGCTCGGACTGAGTGTATACCTCCATCCCCTCTTCGACCCGCGCCACGCACGCAGGTAGCAGCCGCGACACACCCTTGATCTCTACCAGACACAATCGGCACGCGCCGATGGGTGTCAGCCCTTCCAGGTTACACAGTGTGGGGATGAAGATACCGTTTTGCCGGGCGACCTCTAGGATGGTCTCGTCTTCGCGACCACTTACATCGCGATCGTCTATCTTCAGCGTTTTGACGCGAACTGGCTGATTCATCGATGATCCTCCTATTGACGCATCTGACAAACCCCGGCAGGGCACTGCTTGTCCACAATGTGGGCAATGTACTCCTCGCGGAAGTACTGGAGTGTGCTCAGCACGGGGTTGGGTGCAGTTTGCCCCAGTCCACACAGGCTGGTGTACTTCACCATGTCGCACAGTTCCTCCAGCAAGGCAAGGTCTTCCATGGTTGCCTCGCCGGAGGTAATCTTGTTCAAAAGGTGGTACATTTGGGCTGTACCAACCCGGCAAGGCACACACTTGCCGCAGGACTCGGAAACGCAGAAGTCCATAAAGAACTTCGCCACATCCACCATGCAGGAGGTCTCGTCCATCACGATCATACCTCCCGAGCCCATGATGGAGCCGACCTTCGCCAGCGACTCGTAGTCCACAGGCATATCCAGGTACTGATCGGGAATACATCCACCCGAAGGCCCGCCGGTCTGTACCGCCTTAAACGTGTGCCCATCGGGAATACCGCCACCGATGTCGAAGATAATCTCGCGAAGGGTGATACCCATCGGCACCTCGATCAAACCGGTGTTTCTCACACGTCCTGCGAGCGCGAATACCTTCGTTCCCTTGCTCTTCTCCGTACCGATTCTGGCGAACCAGTCGCCACCGTTGCGGATGATAGGTGCGACGTTGGCGAAGGTCTCCACATTGTTAATCAGGGTGGGATAACCCCATAATCCGTACTCAGCAGGATAGGGCGGACGGGGACGCGGCTGTCCGCGCTTGCCCTCGATGGAGGCGATGAGGGCTGTTTCCTCGCCGCACACAAAGGCACCCGCCCCCAGACGGATATCCACATGGAAGCTAAAGGTTGTCCCGCAGATGTTGTTCCCCAGCAAACCAAGACGCTCCGCTTGCCGAATAGCGGTGCGCAGACGCTTGACCGCCAACGGGTACTCCGCACGCACGTAGAGGAACCCCTGGCTAGCTCCTACCGCATACGCGGCAATCGCCATGCCTTCCAGCACACGGTGGGGATCGCTCTCCAACACGCTTCGGTCCATAAAGGCGCCGGGGTCACCTTCGTCCGCGTTACAGATAACGAATTTGCGACTGCCTCCCGCTTTGGCAACAGTGCTCCATTTCAAGCCCGTCGGATATCCTGCGCCGCCGCGCCCGCGCAAGCCACTACGGGTAATCTCGTCAATCACCTCCTGAGGCGTCATCCCCTCCAGCACACGAGCCAGCGCAGCGTAACCGTTGCGGGCGATGTAGTCTTCTATCTTCTCGGGATCAATGACCCCGCTGTTTTCCAGCACAATCTTGTACTGCTTGGTAAAGAAGGACATGTCGGAGGGGCATACCAGCTGCTCTACCGGCTTGTTCCCTAGGCTTTCGACAAGGGCAGGGACGTCTTGCTCTGTGACCCCCTGGTACATTACGCCCTCGGGTTCCACCAGCATCAGCGGTCCTGCTGTACACAGCCCCAAACAACCGACCCCTTTGACCTCGCACTCGCTTTCCAATCCACGCTGAGCGATCTCTCTCTGCAGAGCCTCCCGGACGCGGTCGCTCCCCGCAGACAAACACCCAGCCGCTACGCATATCTTGATGCGATGCCGAGGTTCGAGGCGAGCCTCCTCCTGCTGAGACTCAACCAGCTTACGCAGTTCTTCCGGTGTCATTGGTCAGTCCACCTCCCAATCCGTTTTAACGCCTCTTCGGGAGTCACCTTACCCGCGACCTCACCGTCGAACACCACTGCAGGCGCCAAGCCACAGGCACCGATACAACGAGCCGTGAGTAACGACACCTTGCCGTCCGCTGTGGTCTCTCCCGGTTGTATCTGGTATTTCTCCGATATGGCAGCCACCACGTGAGGAGCGCCCTTAATGTAGCAGGCGGTTCCCATGCATACCACGCAGGTATGTTCGCCCTGCGGCTTCAGGGTGAAGAAGTGGTAGAAGGTAGCCACTCCGTACACCTTGCTCAAAGGCACCCGAAGTGCCTTGGATACATATTGCAACGCCTCTGTGTCCAGATACCCGAAGGTCTGCTGGACTGAGTGCAGCGTTTCAATCAATGCGTTGTGATCATACCCGTGCCGACGCATGGTGGCTTCCACAATACGCCACCGTTTGTCGTCTGAGGGCGGAGATGGCTTGGTGAAATGCATCTTGCTGCTTCCTCCGTTTGCTGTAATGATTCCGTTCAGAGGCAAAGGGGAAAACACGGCGAGCTCGGGGAAAAAATCCCCCATCTTTTTAGACACATCTATGTGCAACGGTTTTCGTGCCGTAGGTTTCCCCTTTGCCAGAGCTTTTGGAGCAACTCCCTGTTTTCTCGTACTCAACGAGAGAGCACGATGGTGCCTTTTTTTATTTTTTAGATATACTATATTCATCAGTTTTTACTATATCACAATATCATATATTTTGCAAGAGCGAACGAACAAATAATCTAGCGCAGCCATACAGGTTCTCCCAGCTTGGTAGGATCGCCCGTTTGACGGGCGTCGAACGGGAACAATGCGACATCTCCCTGGCTTCTCCATCGCTCCGCTGTACGCTTGCCCCCATCATCCACACCGTCCTCACCCATGCTGTAAAGCAGAAAGCCCTGTTGGGCGGGGCGATACACAAAAGTTCCCCCCGTGAACGGATCTTTGTTCAGGTCGGCTGCGCCGGCTTCGTCCAGCGTAGTTGGATAGACACCGTGCCTGAGCCGATAGGCACGCACAGCGGCAGCACAGCCAAGCAAGCGGATGCGACACACCACATACCCTGTAGTGTGCATCAACGGTTCGAACGCCGGTAACAACATCTTGGTGACGGGATGCTGTGGTTCTTCAACATACTGCCACTGGTTGAGGGGTTTGGAGGTCTCCGTTTCTACACGGCGAAGGTATGTATCTACCTCCCGGGCAGCACGACGCAGGTTCAGCCATCTGGGATTCCATCGGGCAAGGGAGCGACTGCCAGAAAGTGTTCGCAGGGCATCGTAACCCCCCGCATATAAATCATGGAGTAGCGCCAACAGCGACTCGCGTTCCACACGCACCATCTGCGCGAGCGGAACGCGCTTCTTTTCCCACTCTCGTATCACTTGTACCAGTTGCTCACACTGTCGAGCGGGTAATCTAGATAGCAGTTCGGCCATCTGCCTGTTGACCACCGCTTGCATGGATGAGCTGGTAACGTAGTGTATCAACAGACCTTGAGTGCGAACCTGTTCGGCGAGCAGCAGCGTGGTACGATAATCGTCCACCACCCGCGAGTAATCGCCTTCCTGGGCTGCCATTACCATATCCAATGCCTCGATATTCGCCCATCGGCGAAACTCTGCCAGCTCGGGGAACTGCCATGCCGGCGTGTATTCCATAATCACAGCGCACGGCTTGTGCAGGTGGCGGCGGTACTCCAGACGCACCGGCTGCATCTGCTGCAACAGGTAGCGTGCAAGCTCCGGGCGGTGGAGCGATACCGTTTGGCGTGAGGGAAACAGTTCGCGCTCGGCGAGGGACAGCATCGGGTCGGTTCGGAAAATCTGAGCGGTATACGCGGCGAGGGAACGATACACATCATAGGGGTTGTCCGCAGGTTCAGGTGGTCGTTGAGGGCGCGGGATATCGATAGGTGCGGTCCACCACCATATCGCCAATACGATGACAATAACCGCTATCAGTAAAGCGGTCAAACAGCCGATTTTGCACCCTCTCGGGGTTCGCATGGCTTTACCTTTCAGGCTGTGCCAAGCCCATCTCGATCATCTTGCGGTTGACGAACAGGCGGTTACTCAGGTAAACATACGCATCGACCACCCGCTCGTCCTCCCACGATCCCGCGTCGCTCTTAATGACAACTCGCTTGCCCTGCAAGTAGCGCCGAAGATACTCGATCGCTTCGTCGCGACGTTCTGGTGGAACCACCACGCCTGACAGACGCACCAGCCTGCCGTTCTCTATCTGCAAGGTGTGCTCGTCTATCACGGCGGTGACCCTTACGGTGGGTTCACTCCGTCGCTCGAAGCGGGCGTGGGGACGGGCATCCTGAACACGAGGAAGGTATCCCGCAGGCGGATCGACGGGAGGCAAGGGCTGTTGTCGATGGACGAAAAGGATGGGCACTTCGAAAGATGCCTGCCCAATCGTGCCCAGCTTCTCGCGAATAAGCGGCTCGAACTCGCGCCGAATCTCATAGCCTACCGCCTGCCGACCCAGCTCTATCGCCACCTTCGCAGTGGTGCCGCTGCCCAGAAAGGGATCCAGTACCGTCTCGCCCACAAAGGAGAACATCCGTATCAACCGCCTCGGCAACTCTTCGGGGAACATCGCCTCGTGCCCTACCTGTCGCGCTCCGCCAAAACTCCAGTGACCCCTGAAATACTCTTTCCACTCATCCCGGCTCAATGCGGACGCTCGCTTGAGCTCTGAGGGTGCAGGGTGCGATTTGCCCGGTTTCCTGAACAACAGAATGAACTCGTAATCCAGCTCCACAATGCCGTTGGGTGGATAGGGAAAGGAACCCATGACCACCGCGCCACCGGTGGTGTTCAAAGTGGTCTTCTTCTGCCAGATAATCGCGCCCATATAGTCGAAACCGATAGTCTCGCACTGCGCGATGACCTCGGCGTGCAGGGGGACGACCTTATACCGACCGTATACCACGCTCCGCGCAAACTGGTCACCGATGTTGATGCACAGCCTCCGTCCGGGTTGTAACACGCGATAACACTCGCGCCACACGCGGGAGATGTCTATCAGGTATTCATGCAGGCTTTGCCCGTAGCCGATTTGCCCCTCGCAGCCGTAGTCCTTGATGTGCCAGTAAGGCGGTGAGGTGATGACGAGATGGATGCTCCCCTCAGGCAGCTCCATCATGTTCCGGCTATCGGCGAAGTGGATGGCATGATTCATCTTCACTTTTGGCGTTGTTTCTGGTACGTTCTCTTGTCAGCCCTAATCTAGTGATAACGCGATCTGCAGGCGCTTTTGTACCTCCTTCCAGTCGCGCTGCGAGAGTCTGCCTACGGTCTTCACATCCTCCGCGGCTACGGTGCCCAGATATGCTCGGAATGCTGAGGGAGCATGTAGCCCCGCTTCTTCCCAGTCTTCTAGCACATGGTCGGTGGGCGAAGTTGCCGAAGAGACACGGGTGGTCAGCACCCCAACGATGACATCAGGACGATGGGTATGATAGGTTTCGCTAGAGATGACCACTGCTGGACGGCGTTTGATGCCTGTTGCTCCTGCGAAATCTACAAGAACCACATCACCCGGTCGCAGCATCGCCGTTCTCTTGCACCTGAGATAGGATATATCTTCGCGAAGAGGCACTAAAGTCGCGCAGATCCTCTTCTGTCCACTCTTCGCTGTAATCCACCACCGCTCGCTCAGGGATGCCTTGCAGGATCATCGTCGCCAGTTTGAGGCGCTCCGACAGGGGGAGCCCCTGTATCACTTGCTTATATATCTCTTCGGCAGTCTGAATCGGCATGGCAGATACCCTCCAAACACCTTGTCTGAGGCACGACCTCTGACGGTCAACGCTACCCGCCGTCGTCAACTTCCTCCCCTTGTCTCATCGCAGTAGTCGTTTCTACCCTCTCCACCAGCTCTCCTCTTCTCCACTTCTCGTAAACTTCTATCGCCTTCGTCAGAGGTGGTCGTATCCGACAGTGCCCGTCCTGATTGTTTAACTCGTTGCAGAAGCCCTCGTGCACGCAGTGCGGAACCAGCATCCTGCCGAAGAAGGGGCTGACCGCCATCACCTCCTTGCGCACCTTCTTAAAGAGACGGCGTATCTCCCATTGAGCCAGCGTGCAGAGGCGCAGCCCGCAGATGTGTATCAGCTCGCGAAGATTGACCGTCATGATGAGGTTGGTGGTCACCGCCTGCGGGAAGATGAAGCGAGCGTCCTCTGCAGGGATACCTAGCTCCACCAGCTTCTGATATGCCTCCGCGCTCTTCGCCCGCAACTCCTCGAACACAGCGTGCGCCTCGGGGTTCTGCGAGATACTCTCGGGCTCCACGAAGATGTCCGCCGTGTTTTTAAACTGCACGTAACGCTGCGATTGCTGGTCAAACGCGATGCCGATACGATGTCGAACCAGCTGATGAGAAAGCGTTCGGCTCACGCCCGAAATGGAGAAGGCGAACCAGATATGTTCAATCGTGGAGTGATGACCACTCGCCACCACCTTCGCGATGAGCTCCTCCATCTTCTCGTCGCGCACCTTGCCGTTCTGAATGCGCCCCCAAATCTCTTCCGGTTTCATCTCGCTGTAACAGGTGCGACAGGCGAGGTAGACTAGCTGGCGGTAGTATTGCTCCGCTATCTCCTTCGTCGGGAACAGAAGCTTCACTTGCATCTCCGACATGATAAACCCCTTTGGTGCAATCTATGGTTAAAACCCCTGCTGGCGTAGTTTGTGCAGGACAAGTTCGCTGCCATTTCCGTGATGATTCGCTGAGCACGCCGCAGGACTGCTTCGTTCATGTTTCTCCCCCAGCAGTAGTATACCCCGCCCGTTATTCCCCCTGCACCAGCCTGTTCAGTATCGCATCCTGCACAGAGCGAGCGACCGCCGCCGAGCCGTTGTAGTTGTTCATCAGAATAGCAAACACCAGCTCCTCGCCCGCTTGGGTGGTCAGATAGCCCGACAGCGTGCTGACCCTGCCCAGGCTGCCCGTCTTGGCGTGTACTTTGCCCTGGGCAGGGGTGTTCACCATGCGCCCCCGCAGAGTGCCGTCCACACCCGCTATCGGCAGGGAGTCACGGAACACCTTTGCCTGCGGATGCGACGCCATGTAGCGCAGCAGAGTGACCAGATTGCGTGCTGAGACCTGATTGCGCCGCGACAAGCCGGAGCCGTCTACAATATTCAACGCGGAGAGGTCTAAGCCCGCCCCTTTCAGGAACTCCAGCATCACGCGCTCGCCTGCCGCTGCGCTTCCCTCGCGATAGACCACTGCTCCCAGCGTGCGCATCAGACACTCAGCGATGAGATTATCGCTCGGCTTGTTCAGTAGAGGCAGTATCTCGCCCAGTGGAGGTGAGGTATGGGTATAGAGCAGACGCGCCCCTTCCGGCACACGGTCGGGCAGGGAGGTACGGTAGCGGGTGGTAATGCCCCGTTTTTCCATCGCCTCGCGCAACAGCCACATCGCATAGCGTGGAGGCTCCTCTATCGACAGAGCCTGCCTCGCCGAGTCGGGGCGGGCGTCCTGCGGTATCTGTCCGCGCACGATGGCGATATTGCGTGCGTGCTCGCGCGTGATGGTGATTGTCGACGGCGTGCCTGCGGGAGAGGTGGTCGCCTCGTTGCGCACAAGCAGATAATCGGTTGGCGGGAACAGGCGGATACGCGGCGTGTCGCCCACCTTCTCCCCCGGCGAGACGAAAACGGTCACCGCGTTACGCTCCACACAGATCGCGCTCAGACAGGGAGAATAGTAATACGGCTCGTCGTCCCATGCCCAATCCCAACCGCGTCGGATGCCGTCAAACAGGCTTTCGTCATACAGTAGATACCCTTCGACCCGACGGATGCCCGCTTTCTCCACCGCTTCTGCCATTGCCTCGAGGTCTTTCAGCAAGAGAGTGGGATCACCGCTGCCTTGCAGAATGAGATCACCATGTAGCACGCCCTGTGAGTCGACTTCGCCGGTCACCCATAGGCGCGTGGTGAAACGGAAATCGGCACCTAGCCGATGCAGCGCCGTCGCAGAGGTCAGCAGCTTCTGGTTGGAAGCGGGGATAAGCATCAGGTCGGCGTTCTGCTCATACAGCGTCCTGCCGTCCTTCAACGAAACCACCAGCATGCCGGTGATGCTGTGCGCCAGCGCGGGGTTCTGGAGCAGTTTGTCGATATCGGTTTTGAGGTCGGCGAAGACGGGCAGGGCTATCAGCCAGAGCCACAGCAGGCACGTGGTCAACCTTTTGGGCATACGCAACGCTCTCCCCAGTAGTTTGTTTGGATGTTCGCGATGGCGGTTTCACCTCCCTGCAACGAGGTTTCTCGTCTCATGAGGTGTCCCACAGCGCTGGCTGAGGTATGATATATTCTGGGACGCGATGAAATATTCGGAGGAAGTAGATGAGCACTACTGCATGGCGAGAGCGCATCGTGGTTGACCCGCGAATCTGTCACGGGAAGCCGGTTATTCGAGGGCTACGTTATCCAGTAGAGACTATTCTGGAGCTGATGGCTTCTGGAATGACCTTTGAGCAGATACTGGAGGACTACCCCGACCTGGAGCGCGAGGACCTGCTGGCGTGCCTGCAGTATGCGGCACGAATGGTGCGCACGGAGCAACTGCAGGAGTTGGTAGAAATATGAAGTTCTTGGTGGACGCGCAGTTACCAAGAAGGTTGGCATCCTTCTTAGAACAGGCAGGGCACGACGCGACACACACTCTAGATCTGCCAGAGGGTAACCGCACTTCGGATGAGGTGATTGAGGAGATCTCGCGACGGGAACGCGCTGTGTTGATAACCAAAGATAGGGGCTTTATCCCTCATATCGTGCTGGAGACCGGAGCCTATAAACTGCTGCTAGTTAGTACGGGCAATATCAGTAACGATACGCTACTTTCGCTGTTTGCCGGCCACCTTGAGAGTTTGGCATCGGCGCTGGAGAATCACGATTTTGTGGAGTTGACGCGCGAGCGGCTGGTTGTTCATTGGTAGAGGTGGGGATTACTTGCGCGACTAGCTTGGCTGTCATCGGCTCCTCATCTCTACGGCTACACAGGTCAGTGGTGCTACCACACGGATAAAGAAACAGGTATACTCTTCCTGACCCATCGTTACCTTGACCCTGCGACGGGGAGGTTTCTCACCGGAGACCCGATAGGCGTAAGGGAGGCGTGAACCGCCCGGCAACAAACAGATGAGGCCTCAGCTGCTCAGCCATCGAACTAAATCTTCCACACCACACTCAGCACTTCCCTGCAACCACTGCACCAGCTGCTCGAACCGTTCCGCTTCCATCTCGGCGGTGGATTCGTAGCCAATCTCCTGGTTCACCTGCACCAGCACCTCACCGTTGTCGGCTATCTGCATCACGCCCTGCTGTGAGAAGGAATGGGGCAACTGCAAGGCGTCCAGAAACAGGTTCCACCAGAATCCGTTTGCCCCATCGGGCGCAACGAAGACGAGATGCTCTATAGCCCGCGTCATTGCCACGTACCACACGCGCAGTTCCTCCTCCCACTCGCGCTGGCGCAGCCACACTGCCGCGGCCTGGGTCAGGGGGGATTCGTTGGTCTGCCGAGCGAACCCCTGTGCAATGAACCTCTGCGCGGGCAGGCATGAAAGCAGTTTCGGCGAGGGGCGACGATGAATCGGGCGGGCAACATCGGGTAGATATACCACCGGAAACTGCAGTCCTTTTGCGCCGTGCACGGTGTAGATGCGCACC
>JBMFOT010000055.1:0-22641 GCA_049969495.1 Armatimonadota bacterium | reverse complement strand
GGTTGTTGGGCAAGGATGCTTTGCATACAACATAGGAGCAAGAGGAACATCCCTGCCGTGCGTATTGCATACATGAGAATCCCTCCTTGATAGAACCCACAGGCAGGGTAAATCTGAGGGGTGGTCAAGGGGGCGCCACAGGTGTCCATCCTGAGATCTACCATGTCTGGTTGGTTGTTACAAAGATGTTAGCATAGATAAACATTTTTGTCAAGATGGACTACCTGGGTGAAAGAGGAGACAAGGTAGCTGTTCCAGAGGAGAGCCCCTCAGCCTTCCTACATCGCCCATACCCACTTGAGCGCGATGCGTTCGGTGAATCGCTGCGCATTGGGGTCGCCGATGATAATGTACAGGTCCTGACCCACCCCACCTGCGCTGCGGTAGGCAAGGTACCAGTTCACGTCGCCGTCTCGATGCACCAGCCGTGCGCTGAGGGTGCGCAGCTCGTCGAACTCCCAGCTGACGGTGAAAATGTACTGGTCGTGGTTCTCGTCAAAGCGCAGGATGGATCCGTTCAATCCCACATCGAGCTTACCGAACAGCCGGCGCGCGATGCCGAAGCCGACGAAGCGGATCTCTTTATCCGAGCGCTGACCGAACTGATAGACAATGCCCCACTGTCGGAAACGGTTGCTGACGCTGCCGCGCAAGCTTATCTGATACACCCGGTCGTGCGTGCCTTCGAAGGTGGCTACCTCGTGCTCGATGCCGATGCCGTAATCGCTGCGCAGGGTAATATCCAGAGATGCCTGAACACCCCTTTCAAAGGGATCGCCGTTGCAGTGCGTGTAATCACGCAGAAAGACATCCGCTTCCACCTCGCGGACGGGTCCCGTCCGTATCTCGTTGTTGTAGCGGGTGTACCAGGACAGCCCCTGTCGGTCGGTGAAGTAGATAAGCCCCAGCGACGCGCGGAAGTCAGGGTCAATACGCATCCAACGCAAGCCGCTGAACCAGCGAGGCACTTCGTAGTTCAGGGTCAGGTCGGTCGTCACACCTCCCGTGTTTGCCTCGCGGGCGTAAATCCACTTTCCCCCGATGCGGAAGTTGCCAAAGCGCAGGTTGCCGTTGACACCGTAAGCGTCGTGGTGAGGATACTCATTGCCGCGGCGCAGCAGCCTGTACACGCTCCAGCCGCCCCGCTCGCCCATCGAGTAGCGCAGGTGCGCTACCGACGCCTGGTCACGTTTGCCTCGAAACGTGCTCAGCACCCCCAGCGACAACGCAGAGTTGAGGTTGCCGAACACCTTCAATCCCGCGTCGAATTCCCCGATACGCCGACTGTAGAACAGCCTCCCCACGCCGTAAGGCTCCGTCAGGTCAAAGTAGCGGATGCCCTCCATAAAGAAGGGGCGTGTCTCCTCCACAAAACGCTCGCTGCGGCTGAACTCGATGCCCTCTACCGCCTCCTCAATATTGCGGAAGTCGGGGAACAGGCTCAGCACACCGGTTAACTGCGGGGTGGGTGTGTAGCGCAGGTCCAGTCCGGCACGTATCTCCTGTCCTGTTCCGTCCTGCCATTCGGGGGTAAGGTAGCTCATCAACTGCAGCGATCTGCGGTTCGAGGCTTTCGGGGGCTCTACCCCCTGCCAGAT
Organism: Armatimonadota bacterium; assembly: GCA_049969495.1. Classification (GTDB taxonomy): domain Bacteria; phylum Armatimonadota; class HRBIN16; order HRBIN16; family HRBIN16; genus HRBIN16. Next base: position 21,043 of record JBMFOT010000055.1, on the reverse strand, counting down.
GCCCATCAGCTCGGGACGGCGCATCGGGGTGACATCGCTCCAGAAGTAATCGATGCGCGTGCGGGCGTGGTCCCGCTTGAAATTGATGCTCATATTTGTCGCGCCGTTGACGTTCGGGTAGTTGAGCACCTCCCAGGGAATGCGCATCTCCACCGTCCATCCATCAGGCACACGCTGCACCGCCGCCTGCCAGATACCACGCCATTCCCGCTTGGCGGCACGCCCTCCCGCAATACGTTCGTTCTGCGTGCCCAGCGCGTTCACGATAAAGGCGGAGATGTTCACCCAGTTGCGCGAAAAGTAAGGGTCTATCTGGAAGGTCACGGTATCCTCGCCCGGAAAATCCGAGCCGGGGCGTATCTCCCGTGCCACGATGGCTTCCGGTTGGCTATCATGACAGTAGAAAGCCACATAGATGGCGGTGTTATCGTACAAAATGTATGCCTCGGTCTGGTCGGCAGCGGGCTTACCGGTGTACGGGTCGATAAACTCCTTCGCCACCGGCGCGTTGCGCCACGCCTCATCGTCCAGCTTCCCGTCAATGGTGGGAGGGTTCGTCGTCTTGACAGCAGGAATGGTTCTGGAGGAGTACTGCCCGGCAAGCAGCAAAGTGTTCAAACATCCCCACAGCGCAACAGCAACAGCCACAACACCCACGCTCTTCATCCGCCTCAACCATCCACCTCTCCGTCATTATCACTTAATCGTTTACATTGTATCCTATTTTGAGGGCGGACGCAAATGCTATTCGCTTGCAATCCCGACCTCGAAACGGCTATACTTTCAAGTAAGATACGGCGAGAGGTGACAGGTGCTTATGGCTGCGAAGACGGTAGTGCCCTTTAGCGTTCCCTATTCTCTGCACACTATCGAGAACGGTATGCGTGTGGTGCTTTCGGAGGACCACAGCGTGCCGGTGGTAGCGGTGGTGGTTCTTTACGATGTGGGCGCACGCAATGAACCGCCCGGACGCACAGGCTTCGCCCACCTGTTCGAGCACATGATGTTTCAGGGTTCGGCAAACGTCAAGAAGGGCGAGTTCTACACCTTTGTGGAGGACAACGGCGGCGTGCTCAACGGCATGACCAGTAATGACTTCACCATCTACTTTGAGGTGATGCCCAGCAACCAGCTGGAGCTCGCTCTGTGGCTGGAAGCGGACCGGATGCGCTCGTTGCAGGTGAACCAGGAGAACCTAGACAACCAGCGCGAGGTAGTGAAAGAGGAGAAACGCCTGCGTGTAGACAACCAGCCCTTCTCCTACGCACGAGGCATCCTGCTGTACGAGCTGGCTTACGATAACTTCGCGAACGCGCACTCGGTCATCGGCTCGATGGAAGACCTCGACGCGGCCACTCTGGAGGACGTGCAACGCTTCTTTCGCACCTACTACGCCCCCAATAACGCGGTGCTGGCCATCGCGGGCGACTTCGACAGCGAGCAGGCTCTGGAGTGGGTGCGCAAATACTTCGGCGACATCCCACCGCAGGAACCTCCGCAACCTGTGGACGTAAGCGAGCCGGAGCGCAAACGTGAAAAACGCGCCACCTACACCGACAGGCTGGCAAACCTGCCCGCGATAGCGATGGCATGGAAGGTTCCGCCGCGCCACTCCCCCGAGCGATACGCACTCGCCCTGCTGGACCGTATCCTGTTCAGCGGGGAAAGCGCGCGCCTGCACCAGCGACTGGTGAAGCGGGAAAAGAGCGCGCTGGGTGTTTCCGGTGGACTGGAAGACCGACGCGGACCGGGGCTGTTCACCGCTTTTGTGGTTTTCAAGCCTGACAGGGACTTCCTGCAGATTGAGCAGAGCATCGCCGACGCAATCGAAGCGGTGAGGGACAGAGGCGTTCGCGAGCGGGAACTGCAGCGTGCGAAAAACCAGCTGCGGGCGGAACGTTACCGTGGCGTATGGGGCGGGCTGTATGGCTTGCAAACCCCGCTTGGACGGGCGATGGAGCTGGCATACCATACGCTCTTCGACGGCGACCCCGCCTTGATTAACACCGAACTACAGCGTTATCTGGAGGTCACCCCTGAAGAGGTGCAGGATGTGGCTCGGCGGTTTCTGACGCGGAACAACTGCACCATCTTGTATATTCTGCCCGGCGCGACCGGGGTAGACCAGTAGAGGAGGATACAGTGAGCAGAGCAGTTATCGTCACCACTCCCCCGCCGCCGTCGGCTTTGCGCCCGCTGGTGCTGCCCAAACGCGAGGAGTTCACCGCTGCCGACGGTTTGCGCGTGATTCTGGTAGAGGATAGACGTGTTCCTTTTGTGACCTTACGCCTGGTGGTACGTGCCGGCAGCGCGCATGATCCTGCTGACCTGCCCGGACTGGCGGCGCTCACCGCCCATTGCCTGACCCAGGGAACGCAGAAGCGCAAGAGCTTCCAGTTCGCCCGGGCGGTGGAGGAGCTGGGCGCCACTCTGGAGGCACACGCCAACCGCGACTACAGCACTGTCTCCGCCACCGTGCTGGCGGAAAACCTGAACCGTCTGCTGAAGTTGCTGGCAGAAACGGTCATGCAACCCGCTTTCGCGCCCGACGAGGTGGAGCTGGCGAAAGAGAACACCATCCAGACCCTGCGCTACCAGCGCACACAGCCCGCATTCCTCGCCCGCGAACGCTACGCGCAGGTGCTTTTCGGCAACCATCCCTACTCACGCATCGCTCCCACAGAGGAATCGGTGAGCGCCGTGACGCCTGATACCCTGCGCCAGTTCCATGCCAGCAATTACACTCCTGATAACAGCTTGTTGGTGGTGGTCGGCGCGGTAGAGGCATCGCCGCTGCGAAAGGCTCTGGATAAGGCGTTTGCGGGATGGCAACCACAAGGCGTTACCCATGAACCACATGAGCAACCCCCATCGCGCGAACGGCGCACCGTGCATATCGTAGACCGCCCCGGCTCGGTACAGGTGAACCTGTTGATAGGACACCTTGCCCCACGTCCCAACGACCCAGATTTCCTGGCTCTGGAGGTGACCAACACCGCGCTGGGCGGACGTGCCGGTTCGCGTCTGTTCATGAACGTGCGCGAACAGAAAGGATTCGCGTACGATGTCGGCTCCCACCTCTCCGAGCATCGCGAGGCGAGCACCTTCTCCATGTCTGCACAGGTGCGCCCCGAAGTGGTGGGTGAGGCGGTAGAGGAGATGCTCAAAGAGGTAGAGGTGCTTCGGCAGAAGGGCATCACCGAAAACGAGCTGAACAGCACGAAAAACTATCTGAGCGGCACGTTTTCCATCCGCCTCAGCACGCAGGGCGGCATCGCAGGCGAAATCGTGGCTATTGAGATGCTGGAGCTGCCCAGAGATAGCATAGAGACCTACCGCGAGCGCGTGCAGTCCATCACGCTGGAAACGATTCGCCATGTGGTACAACGTCACCTCTTCCCCGACCGGATGGCTATCGTTGCGGTTGGCGAGGCGGAGCGCATCCAGCCGCTGCTGGAACCGTTCGGCGAGGTAGAGGTGCGCCCGGCAATGATGTAGGGGCAACCCTTGTGGTTGCCCCAGAACTACCCGCGCAACCTGCCTGCAAACAGTTCACCCAGTCGTCTTAACGCAGGCGATACATCGTCAGGCGCGATACGCACGTCCAGCTGCGGTATGACATTGCGCCTCCTTTGGCGTAATCTGCTACGCTAAGCTGACTGCAAGACGCCAGACGAGTCAAGCTCACTTCCACTCCAGCACAGTAGTGGACTCGATATGCCCCTCCAGCCACTCGCGCTCAAACCATGTCGGTTTCAAACGACTCTTGCTGAACAGCTTCTCCGCCTGGTCGGCGTAGTGCGGTGAGGTCGGATGGTCGCTTTGACCGTAGGGGGTCGCGCTGTAGGATTCCACTGCCCCCTTACGGAACAGCACCACCTGCGTCCAGTTCTGACCGGTGACGCCGTAGAAAATGTTATCCGCTTCCATCCGTGAGCCAACACTACGTAGCGTCTGCCCACCGCCCGTTTCACCGCCGGAGATAGGCCAGGATTTACCGCCACGACGCACGCGGTGTATCTCGCCCCAGGGCACCTCCAGACGCCCGTAGCGCTTCTGCACCTCCTCCACCGCCGACGCCAGCGCTTTCAACAACGCCTCTGCCTGCTCTGCGCTAAGCGGTTTGCGGGCGCGCACCGACTCGGGGTCTATCGGAGGCGAGAATCGATTGATGGCTTCTCGCCAGAAGCGAAACAGGGTCGCACCGGCGCTATCGGCGTTCATGAAGCCGTCCCATTGACTCAGCAGCCGGATGGCAGGCTGTAACCTCGCCACGCTTTCCTTATCCGCGCTCCGCTCCGCCGCCTGTGCCAGAGCCTCCTTCCACTGCTCTGCCATATCGGCATGGGTGTCCAGTGCAATCGCCATCGCTTGCCTTAGCGTCATGCGCGGGGTGTTCTCCAACAGCTCCAGCGCCCGCCTGCCGCGCGAGTTGTTTTCGTTGGGACGTGCCCCGTAGATGTATGCAGGGTACTTGTCCGCCGTGAGCGGCGAGTTCACCAGCATGTTATCGGGACCAATGTTGCAGTTCTGCATGTAGCCGCGCGATGGGTTTAACAACTGCACCAGGTCTTTCATCGGATGGATGCCTAGCCATTCGGTGGCGCGGGTATTGCCCGGCACGGGTTTGCTGAAATCGTACCCCTTGGGGCGGATGGGCACACGACCGGTACGCACATAGAAGATATTGCCTTCCACGTCGGCGTACATGATGTTTTGTTCCATAAAGTGGTTCATCGCCATTGCCTGCTGAAACTCGCGCAGGTTGCGGGCGGTTGCCATACGGTACAGCTGCACCACAAAACCCACCTCGTTCATGTACGGGGTGGCGACAGCATACGCTCTGTTTCCCTCGCGCAGGATGACGGGACCATGGTGGGTATAGTGTATCTCACGCTCTACCGGCGGCTTCCCCGCGACGTTAATGCGCACCTTCCGCACCGTCATGTTGCGCCATCTGCCCTCATAGCGATACTGCAGGGGGTTGTTCGGATTGACCTCCTCCACGTAGATGTCGGTGGTGTCGGGCCCTCCGGTGGTGGCTGCCCAGCCGAGGTAGCGGTTGTGTCCCAATCCCAGCAGAGGCGCGCCCAGCGGACCGAAGCCGGAGAGATGCAGTTCGCCCCCGTGTGCGCGGAACTCATAGAAGCGAAACTCGTTATCCCACGGGATGTGAGGGTCAATCAGCAGGATAGCACATCCTTCGGCGGTGCGTTCCGGTCGTACCGCCCACTGGTTGGAGTTGAAGGGCAGGGTCACCTCGTTGCGCCGTTGCAGTTCCGCCATCGCACGTCCCATAGGCCAGTTGAAAATGATATAACGCCCTAAAGCCACCACCTGCCAGGGTTCTATCTTCGGCGCCCAGGCGGGAACCTGCTCCGGGTGTCGCTTCATATAGTCCTTCACACCTTGCTGGTACGCTTCGATAACTGCGCGGATTTTGGCGGGCAGCTCGCGATACCGCCGACGGCTGACCTCTTCATGCCCCACGAAGCGCTGTTGCCAGTCGTGTTCTATCCACTGCTCGCCAAACACCTCAGCCATTGTGCCGGCAGCAAGACGGTAGTTTTTCAGCAACTGTTCCAGCCGGTCCTCCGCCTGCGCCCAGCCTAACCCGTAGGCAACGCCCTCTTCGGTTTGCGCGTAGATGTGAGGCACACCCCATTCATCGCGGTAGATGGTCACTTTTTCGGCGAAGCAGACGCTGGCAAACAGCATCCATATGGCAAGCAACGTCAGGAATCCCCGGCGCATGTCGTCCTCCTCCTACACTTGAATTACCCGTTTCCACCACATCATGCGGTATGTCAGGATAGTTCTTGCTCTGGTTCTCCAAGTCCTGCCATGTGAAGATTGGAGGGTGGGATGCCTGCCGGACCGCTGTAGCGTGTTTCTTCGCCGGAATCGTCTACAGGGCGCTGGCTTCCGCCATCGCCCACAAGCAGCCATTTTCAGGTATTATAATCATGGAGTGTGAACAATCATGCATCGCCGAACAAGTGCTTCGGAGCGATACCTGATCCCCTCGGCAACCTTTGAGCCTGCTTACCTCGCTCTGCATCGCACGGGTGAGCTACAGCGGCGGGCGGAGGAGGCGGTGGCATCGCTCAAAGAGTGCCGCGTTTGCCCGCGTGATTGCCAGACGAACCGTCTGGAAAACGCGGTGGGCATCTGCCGCACGGGCAGGTACGCGCGCGTCTCCAGCTATTTCCCCCACCACGGTGAGGAAGATTGCCTGCGCGGCTGGAACGGTAGCGGCACGATTTTCTTCTCGTGGTGCAACCTGCGCTGTGTCTTCTGCCAGAACTACGACATCAGTCACCGCGGCGAAGGCGTGGAAGTCCACCCGGAACGCCTGGCGCGTATGATGTTACATCTGCAATCGCTGGGCTGCCACAACATCAACTTCGTCACACCCGAGCACGTGGTGCCACAGGTGCTGGAGGCTCTGGTGATTGCAGTGGAGGGCGGTTTGCGCCTGCCCATTGTGTACAACACCTCCGCTTACGACTCGATGGAGAGCCTGCGCCTGCTGGATGGTGTCGTGGATATTTACATGCCGGACTTCAAGATATGGGACCCTGAGAAGGCGCACCGCTACCTGAAGGCTCGCGACTACCCAGAGGTCGCCCGTCGGGTTATCAAGGAGATGCACCGGCAGGTGGGCGTGCTGAAGTTTGACGAGCATGGACTGGCGAAGCGAGGGGTGCTGGTACGCCATCTGGTGATGCCGGGCGACGTTGCGGGTACCGAGCATATTCTGCGCTTCCTCGCCGAGGAGGTGGCAACCGATACCTATGTGAACGTCATGGCACAATACTATCCCGCGGGGATGGTCTCCCCGGAGCGGTATCCCGAAATCAATCGGCGGATTAGCTCGCAGGAGTACTGGCAAGCGATTCGCCTGGCGGAGGAGCTGGGCTTACGACTGGATGAGCGGCTCTAACCGGAAAGGGGAAGAACCTCGCGCAGCCGCGCTGCCAGTTGTTGCGCTACCTCCTGTGGAGAACCGCTCAGCATGATGCGTTTACGCTCGCGGGAGGGTGCTTGTTCCAGCCCAACTACCTGAGTAGGCGACCCCGCCAAGCCGATAAACTCCGGGTCCACGTCCATATCGGAGGCAGACCAGACGGTCACCCGCTCGGGGGCAAACGCCCACGGCTTGAGGCGGTAGTCCCAGAAGCGTGGCTCGTTGCAACCCGTCTTCACCGAGATGACCGCAGGCAGAGGCACTTCCAGCATTTCGTAGCCGCCCTGGCGCTCTCGTCTACCGCGCACCGTCCTCCGTGACATATCCATCTCTATATCGTTCACTAGGGTAATCTGCTGGTAGCCCAGCCACTCTGCCAGCCCCGGCGGAACCTGCCCGGTAGCGCCATCAGAGGACTCCTCACCGCAGAGCACAAGCTCTACAGGCTCCAGCCTGCGGATGGCTTGTGCCAGCGTATAGGTGGTTGCCAGCGTGTCCGCACCGCCAAAGAGGCGGTCGCTGAGCAGATACACGTGGTCCGCACCCATAGCAAGGCATATCCGCAGATACGGCTCGAAGAAAGGCGGTCCCATCGAGAGGATGGACACCTTTCCGCCGAACCGGTCTTTGATTTGCAGGGCAAACTCTACCGCGTTCATGTCCGGCGGGTTGATTTCACTGCGCGCTCCGGCGCGGTCCAGCCTGCGCGATTGCGGGTCTACCCGTACCTCCTCCGGCTTAGGCACTACCTTTACGCACACCACCAGATGCGGCTCGGTTGTTGTGTATGTCATCAGTTACCCCTCCCAGCATTCGCTCTTAACTACTTGCTACAGGCTCCCGGCTATTGCGCAGCGCCTCGATCAGCGCAGGCACAATCTGGAGAGCATCGCCCACCACTCCGTAATCGGCGGTTTCAAAGATGGGAGCTTCGGGATCGATGTTGATGGCGATGACGGTATCCGCGTGTTGAATGCCCACTGTGAATTGAAACGCCCCACTGGCACCGCACACGATAGCCACCTTGGGACGACATACCACGCCGGTCTGCCCCACCTGACGCTCGCGCTCGATCTGCCCGCTATCTACAGGCGGGCGCGTTGCACCTACCTCGCCACCCAGCAGTTCCGCCAGCTGCCGGAGTAGGTCGAACCGCCCCTGTATACCCCGCCCGCCGACAACCACTACCGGCGACTGAGTGATGTCAGAGCCTCTACCAACCACTTGCTCGACAACGCGAGTGCGCACCTGTGCTTCGTCAAGAGTTACAGGGATTATCTCTACAGCACTGCTAGCCCGTTCGGTGCGTGGCGGTTTGAGAGGGAACACCCCAGGGCGCACAGTGGCCATCTGGGGACGATGCTGAGGCGTCTCAATCAGCGCCAGAACTCCGCCGCCGAAGCCGGTGACCTCGCCGACCAGTACGCCGCCCTCTCGCATTCGCAGGTCTGTGCAGTCGGCGGTCAAACCGGTGCGCAATTTCACCGCTAGTCGTCCCGCGAGGTCACGCCCGTTTGGGGTGGCTCCGCACAAAAAGATGCTCGGCTTTTGTTGCATAATGACCTGAAAAGCAGCCGAGGTGAAGGCTTCCACCGTGAAGGTTTGCAGGAGAGGGTGCTCGGCTACCCATATCTCGTCGGCTCCGACCTCGAAAGCCTGCCCCATCAGCGGGAGCATCCTGTAGTAGCCAAGCAACAGCCCTGCCAGTTTCCAGCCTGCCTCGTCTGCCAGCTCTCGCCCCTTCGACAGCAGCTCCAGCGAGACCCGTTGCAGAGTGTCTCCTTCCTGTTCCAGAAACACACAGATAACATCCTGTGCTTCAGAAGCACCGTAGAGCGATGTGGCCATACGCTTTCTCCTCCGGAGGGCTGTGTTGAATGCCTGTTATTCTATCGCCATCGCTGCCAGCTCCGCCACGTCCATCACGCGCAGGTTTGCCGCGCCGACCGTCTTCGCACTCTCCTCGAAGCAGGCAATACAGAAAGGACAGGCTGTCACGAGCACCTGCGCTCCGGTTGCCAGCGCGTCCTGTACACGCAGGTTGGCGAACCGTTCGCCCGCTGAGGTCTCCATCCACATCCGTCCACCGCCGCCACCACAACACAACGCATCCTGCCGTGAGCGCGTCATCTCTACCCGTTCCAGACCGGGTATCGCATCCAGTATGCGACGCGGGGCTTCATACTCGCCATTACGCCTGCCCAGGAAGCAGGGGTCATGGAAAGTAACCCGCAGGGGCACCTCTCGCGAGAAGCGCAGGCGTCCCTCGCTGAGGCAACGGTCAATAAATTGGGTGTAGTGCTCGGCTTCGAAGTCCGCCTGGTAACGCGGCGCGTAGTTGCGGAAGGTGTCGAAACAGTGCGGCGAGGTAGCCACAAGTCGACGCACCCCATTCTGAGCGAAGAGCTGAGCGGCGTTCTGCACTATCTCCTCAAAGTAGGGAGCGTAGCCCAGGCTCTTTGCCGCGTCACCGCAGCAAGGCTCCTCGTCGCCCAGAGTACCAAAACGCACCCCGGCCGCCTGAAACAGCTTAACCAGAGCGCGTGCCACCTTCTGAGCCCTGCGGTCGTAAGCCGCCGTGCAGCCTACATAATACAGAACCTCATGCACGTTGGGGTCAAAGCGCGGCAACTCCAGCCCTTTTGCCCACCGGCTACGGTGAGAAGGCGGCTGCGACCAGGGGTTGTTGTTCCATGTGATAGACCACAGTACGGAAGGCAGTCCCTTCGGGACACGACGCTCCTCCCACGCCATCCCGCGCAGGCTCTGAAATACCTCAGCAACCGGAACGCCGCGCGGGCAAAGCGCCTCGCATTGCGCACACGCCGTACACAGCCAGATGTCTTCATGGTCATCCGGCACGCCCAGCTGCGCGCGGCGCAGAAGCGAGCGCACGGAAAGCGGTTTTCCCTCCCGAACCTGTCCCCAGGGACATAACGCCGTGCACACTCCACACTGGTAGCACAGCGCAACCGCTCCGCGTGTGCGCTCGAACAGGGCATCCCACCGGGCATCGTCCACGGTAAGAGACTCGACTTGCGTCATCGCTATTCACCTCCCGAGTGGACAGGTTGCGATATCGCCGCCTCGCCGCTGCGCACCCTCTGGGCATAACGCTGAACCACCTCGTCCATCTCCCTCAGCTTCTCGGCGAACTCCTTGCCCTCGGCGGCGGAAATCCACTGTAACTGCAGGCGTTCCGGCTCCAAGCCCGACCGCGTCAGCCGACGATGCCAGAACTGGAACCGCTTGAGAGTTTGCCGGTTCGCGTAGTTATAGTGGCAGTCAGACCCCGTCTCGGTGAGGCGGCATCCGGTAACCAGCACCGCCCCCGCGCCTTTCTCAAAGGCGTGTTCGATGAAGTCCCTCTCGAATCGCCCCGAACACATGGTGCGAATGATGCGGGACGAGGGCGGATACTGGCGCTTCTCGATGCCCGCCAGGTCGGCACCGGCGTAAGAGCACCAGTTGCAGGTAAAAACAATGCACTTTTCTTCGGGATTCTGTGCCAGCGCTGCATCGATCTGAGCCAGTATCTGCTCCTTGGTGAAGAAGGGCATCGTGATGGCATCGTTTGAACACTCGGCGGCACAGGTACCACAGCCCATACAGGCGGCTTCGAGAATGCGCACCTTGCCTTCCCGCACGGGACCGGTCGGCTCGATGGCGTTGAAGGGACAAACCTTCACACAGCCCATACAGCCGATGCACTTGTCGGGGTCTACCTGCGCCGTCAGAGGCTCCTTCTCAATAACGCCCTGCGCCAGCAGTGCACCAGCCTTTGCCGCCGCCGCCATGCCCTGCGCCACCGCTTCCCGCACGTCCTTGGCACCCTGTGCGGTTCCCGCCAGGAAAACGCCCTGCACGGCGGTCTCTACAGGACCCAATTTCGGGTGGAGCTCCATCAGGAAGCCGTCCGCACTGCGCGACAGCCGCAGCTGCTCTGCGATGTGGTCCTGGGTTGGCTGTAAACCAACGACCAGCACCACCAGGTCGGTTGGAATATGTACCTGCGCGTTGAGCAGTGTGTCGGTGAAGCTGACCACCCCGTCTTGAAGCGTAATCGCCTCGCGAGGGGGACGATCGCTATCGTAGCGGAAGAACTGTACACCCGCGCGCATCGCTTGCTCATACAGCTCCTCCGCCTGACGGCTGTAGGTGCGGATGTCTTTGGAGACAACCCTTACCTTCTTGCCCATCTGACGCAGGCGCAGTGCCTGCCCCACCATGGAGCTGCAACAGTAGCGCGAGCAGCCGATGTCTCCTTCTCGCGACCCCACGCAGGAAATCAGGGTGATGCGCTCAGCGTCGATGGCGTTCTTCTGGAGAAGCTCCTCCAGCTGCAGGTTGGTGATGACACGCGGGTTGCTTCCGTAATCGAACTCAACCGGCGAGTACGGAACCGCTCCTGTTGCCATGACCACTGCACCCACCTGAAGCTCCTGCCCATCGGACAGGCGGGCGACGAAGTTGCCCACTACACCGCCGATAGTCTCGACGGTGGTGGACAGATGCACATGCACCCCACTGCGTGCCAGCTCCTTCTTCCGGGCTTCTATCACCTCCGCCGCCTTCATTCCCGAGGGCGACAGCTCGTCCAGCTGGCACAGCAGACCGCCCAGGTAGGGGTTCTTCTCCACCAGATGGGTCTCGAATCCCTGGCGGGCAAGTGACGCCGCCGCGGTCATTCCGGCGACGCCCCCTCCGACCACCAGCACCTTCTGAACAATAGGCAGATGCGCGGGGTCCGCAGGCAGCAGGCGCCGTGCCTTTTCCACCGCCATCCACACCATGTCCATCGCCTTGATGGTTGCCGCTTCCTTGTAATCCTTGTGTACCCAGGAGTCCATGTTGCGGATGTTCGCCATCTCCAGCAGGTACTGGTTTAGCCCCGCTCTCTGCAACACCCCACGAAAGATAGCCTCGTGTGTGCGCGGCGAACAAGCCGCCACCACGACGCGGTTGATGCGCTCGCGGCGAATCGTCTCCTCGATCTCCGCCTGGGTGTTACCGGCGCACGAGAACATCTGGTGTCCGGCGTATACCACATCCGGCAGGGTTTTCGCGAACTCGACCACCCGCTCCACGTCCACGACGCCAGCGATGTTGGTTCCGCAGTGGCAGACGAACACCCCTACCCTCGGAGGGAACAGTCCCTGTGCTTCACCGGAAGCGGTCTTTTCAACGCGGGCTGGCTGTGCCCAGTAGCGACGGGTGAGATGGGTCAGTGCCATCGCGGCGGCGGCTCCTGCTTCGGTAACGCTATCCGGGATGTCTTTGGGTGCGCCGGCACATCCCGCGACGTACACTCCGGGGCGGCTTGTCAACACCGCTCCTCCCTGCGCCTCTGCCACCTTGATGAAACCGTCTTCATCGCATTCCACGCCCAGCCGTTTCGCCAGTTCCGATAGACCGTCCGGTGGCGAAACCGCCGTTGCCAGCACCACCATATCGTAAGGTTCGGTGACGCGGGCAGCCTCGTCGGTGCGCTCGTAGGTTACCAGCAATCGCCCATCATCGGCAGGCTCGATGTGGGCGGGGCGCCCCCGCACGAATCGCGCACCGGCATCCCGGGTGCGCACCCAGAAGTCATCGAACCCCTTGCCGTAGGCGCGGATGTCCATATACAGCACAGTAACACCAGGTACCCCATGGTCTATAGCCTGGTAGGCGTGCTTGATGGAGTACATACAGCAAAAGCGCGAGCAGTACCGGAAGAACCGCCTATCACGAGAGCCCACGCAGAGCACAAACAGAACGTCGTGCGGATGCCTGCCGTCCGAAGGGCGAACAATCTCGCCACCTGTTGGTCCGGCGGAGGTAAGCAGGCGTTCGAACTCTATCGATGTCAGGATATCGGGGTGTGTACCGTAGCCGTACTCACGCAACAGTCTGGGGTCTATCAGGTCGTAGCCGGTCGCGATAATCACTGCGCCAACCTCACACACCACGCGGCGCTCGCGCGGCATGAACAGGTCAATCGCTTTGGGACCACACGCTTCCACACAGCGATTGCAAGGGATATAGTTCGGCGGGTCGTTCAGGCAGTGCTCGATATCGATGACGTAAGCGCCCGGCACCGACTGGGGAATAGGTGTGTGAATGGCTTTGCGAGCAGCCATCCCTGCGTCGAATTCGTTGGGAAGCACCACCGGGCAAACGTTCACACATTCCCCACAACGGGTACACCCATCGGTCACGTAGCGCGCTCGCTGCAGAATCGTGGCACGGAAGTTGCCCGCTTCACCCTCCAGTTGCTCCACTTCCGACAGAGCCAGTATTTCGATATTCGGGTGAAGTCCCACCTCCGACATCTTGGGCGCCTCGATGCAGATAGAGCAGTCCAGAGTGGGGAAGTTCTTATCGAGAATCGCCATTTTGCCGCCGATGGTGGCTTCACGCTCCACCAGCACTACCCTGGCGCCGGCGTTCGCCAGGTCCAGCGCCGCCTGAATACCGGCAATGCCTCCACCGATTATCATCACCGTGTCGCTCATAGCACTCGCTCCCCTGCCAAAGCGTATTCGTAGCCTCGGGCAAAAGCGTTCAGGTTCAGCGCAACGATGCGCGCTGGAAGGGTGTTTTCGATGGCTTTCTCCACAGACTCGCGACGCAGCCAGCCGGTCGCTGCCGTGAAGTAGCCCAGAGTGACGATGTTTGCCACGATTCGCCGACCGAGCTCTTCCGCCAAACGTGTGGCGGGCACGCGAAGCGGTCGGTCGCTTTCCAGAGGGGTAACCAGGTCCTCCTCGATAATAAGCAGAGCGTCAGGGCGTGCGGTGGGGCGGAATCGGGTATACGCCTCTTGCGAAAGGGCGATGAGCACATCAGGCTCCAGCACGAAGGGGTAGTCGATAGGCTCGTCGGAAATCACCACGTTCGAGCTGGATGCCCCACCCCGCGCCTCCGGTCCATAGGACTGGGTCATTACCGCTTCCATCCCCTCATACAGCGCAAAGGCTTTTCCCAGAATGTAGCCTGCCAGCACCACACCCTGTCCCCCAAACCCGGCGATACGTATCTCTCGGCGCATCTTGCTCTCACCCCCGATGTTCTGATGGCTTATCTTCCAGACGGACAGGGCGATAGACCGAGCGATCCTCGTCCACAAACCGCCCGACAACTATCGGACGCTCCTCGCGAAGGTCTACCTGCAAAGCCTCCCACGGCGTCTCCTCAGGAACCCGCCCTGCCGGCACGCAACGGCGACGGTAGAGCCACATCTCCTCGACGCCTTCGTCGAGATTGTTGGACTTCCCAAACCCTACCGGGCACGGCGCAAGCACCTCGATAAAGGTGAAGCCCGGCTTGTGGAAGGTGTAGAGGATGTCCTCCTTCACCTGACGAGCGTGAATGGTCGTCCACCGGGAGACGAACACCGCTCCCGCAGCCGCCAGCAAATAGGGGAGGTTAAAAGGATATTCCGGGTTGCCGTAGGGCGTGGTGGTGGTTTTGGCTCCCAGTGGCGTGGTCGGACCAACCTGCCCGCCGGTCATGCCGTAGTTGAAGTTGTTGATGCAGATGACCTTGATGTCCACGTTGCGACGGGCGGCATGGATCAGGTGATTGCCTCCTATAGCCGCCAGGTCCCCATCGCCGCTGAACACGGTAACCATTAGCTCCGGTTTAACCAGCTTCAGACCGGTAGCAAAGGGGATGGGACGCCCGTGTGTTGTGTGATAAGAATCGAGATTCATATAGCCCGGCGTTCGCGCAGCGCATCCAATGCCCGACACAATGACATGTCTTTCCACAGGAATACCGGACTCAAGAATCGCCTGCGCGTAGCAACGCATCACGATGCCGATGCCACACCCCGGGCACCAGATGTGAGGCATCCGGTCGGTACGAATCAGCTCATCCAGCGGATGCTTTTCGGCGACCAATGCGTGCGCCACGACTTGCCACCTCCTCAATCGCCTCGAGGATAGGCGCAGGTGGAATCATCGCGCCACCGGCGTGGTTCACACCGATTACCGGCTGAGCGACGTAACGTTCCACCTCACAAATCATCTGTCCAAGGTTCATCTCTGCCACGATAAACGCTTCTGCCTGACGAGCCAGCTCCCGAAGGGGTTTCTCGGGGAAAGGCCAGAGCGAAATCAGGCACAGTAATCCCGCAGGGATGCCGGCAGCGCGTGCCTGCGCTACCGCCCGGCGCGCCGAACGGGCTGTGCACCCGTAGGAAATAACCACAATCCGTGCGTCCTCCAGACCATATCCCTCGTAGCGTATCATAGCGTCGGCGTTACGGCGTACCTTTTCTACCAGTCGGGTTACCAGACGATGGTGTGTCTCCGCCGACATATCCGGGTAACCGCGCTCGTCGTGGGTCAATCCGGTGAAGTGCACTCGATAGCCCTCCCCAGCATGGACAAGCGGAGGCACCAGGTCGTCGTCCCCTGCAAGGAATGGGCGAAGGCCGTTCTCGGGAGGCCCTGTCGGACGTTTGCGTTCCCAACGCGGGATTTGCTCTTCAGGCGGGATCACCACCCGCTCCACCATGTGTCCAACTACTTCGTCCGACATCACCATGACCGGAATGCGAAATCGGTCCGCTACGTTGAAGGCGAGCACCGTCAGGTCAAACATCTCCTGGGGCGACCAGGGAGCGTAGGCAGCGATTGCGTAGTCACCGTGGGAGCCCCAGCGTGCCTGCATCACATCTGCCTGCCCCGGTAGCGTTGGAAGACCGGTGGAGGGGGAACCGCGTTGTACGTCGACGATAACAATGGGAATCTCCATCATTACCGCCAGCCCGATGTTTTCCATCATCAGGCTGAAGCCGGGTCCAGAGGTGGCGGACATCGCCCGGGCACCAGCGGCGGAAGCGCCGATGATGGCGAGGATACTGGCGATTTCATCCTCCATCTGGATGAAAACGCCGCCCACTTCCGGCAGCCGCTGAGCTATCCTCTCGGCAATCTCGGTCGAGGGCGTGATAGGGTACCCCGCGAAGAAGCGACATCCCGCTGCGATAGCCCCCTCTGTGCAG
This sequence comes from Armatimonadota bacterium, assembly GCA_049969495.1. Lineage (GTDB taxonomy): Bacteria > Armatimonadota > HRBIN16 > HRBIN16 > HRBIN16 > HRBIN16. Next base: position 5,078 of record JBMFOT010000055.1, on the reverse strand, counting down.
GCGTGGTCTCCATGCATAAAGTGCTCACCGGTGAGAACAGCACGACCTCTCATAGGGAGTCCACCTCCACCGAGAAGATGGCAAATTCGGGGCACATTAACATGCAGAACTGACAGTTCACACAGGCTTCCTCTTTACCTGGGGCCACTTCCGGGTAATGGTAACCTTTGCTGTTGCGTGCGGTGGAAACCTGAAGCACCTGTCGGGGGCAGAAATCAACGCACATCCTGCAGCCTTTACAGCGCTCAGGGATCAGATACACCTGGCCGCGAGGAACGCGCACCCGATGCATGTCCACGGGTTGACGTGCATAGACCTTCATACGCCCCTCCATTGGAGCATATAGCCCACCTGCGGGCAGGATATTGTTGCGACTTCGCAAACGCGGTCTATTTATTCACTTTTTGGTGATTTTCCACTCTATCCACACGGAAGAGCCAGACAGCTATTATGTCTATTAAGTTCATTTAGTTGAATATGTATAGCGATTGTATCCAACTATTTTCTGGTATTATTATACCACACTTCGAACTCGTGTCAATATGTAGAACATCGAATTTCAAACATTTTTTGATGGGCACTCAAGAATGTAGCCGCAACCATCATTTTGCACGGCGCTGCAGGGTATCTGGGGATTGCCAGCAAAATCAATATCTGCAAAGAACGCTTTTGTACCGGGGGAGGCGATGGAGCCAACTGTACATGTTACCACCATAGATTACATCATCATCGCGGCGTATCTGGTGCTCGCTATGGTCATCGGTGTGCTGCTGGGTAAGCGGGCGTCCAAAAGCCTGGCGGAGTATTTCGCGGCGGGACGCACCCTTCCCTGGTGGCTGGCAGGCACGAGCATGGTTGCCACCACCTTTGCTGCCGACACACCGCTGGCGGTCTCCGGGCTGGTGCGCTCGCAGGGCATCGCGGGCAACTGGTTCTGGTGGAACGGCGTGTTCGCCAATATGCTGGGCACGTTTCTGTTCGCTCCTCTGTGGCGACGCAGTGGAGTGCTAACCGACCTGGAGTTTATCCGGCTGCGCTACGACGGCAAAGCGGCGCACTTCCTGCGTGGTTTTCGTGTGCTGTACTCCTCCCTGGTGCATAACTCCATCGTGATGGGCTGGGTGATACTGGCGGCGGCGAAAATCGTGCGCAACACCTTCGGGTGGAACGAGTCGATAACGCTTGGCGTGCTGGTGGTCATCACGTTTGGATACACTCTGAGCGCGGGGCTGTGGGGAGTAGTGCTCACCGACTTTTTTCAGTTCATCCTGGCGATGACGGGGGCGATATGGCTCGGTATCGCGGCGCTGAACGCAGCCGGAGGCAGCGTCTCGCTGACGCAGCAGATTGGGGAACGCGGTTTGATGGAGCGTCTTGCCCTCATCCCGTCGCCGGAGACACGCGACTTGTGGCTGGCGTTTCTCGCATACGTGCTGTTGCAGTGGTGGTCGGTGGGGCGCCCTGATGGAGAAGGTTACATTGCCCAGCGCATCCTCGCCTCTCGCGACGAGCGTCATGCTACCCTGGCGTTCCTCTGGTTCGCCTTCGCGCACTACGTGTTGCGTCCGTGGTGGTGGGTTTTAGTCGGTCTGGCATCGTTGGTTCTTCTGCCCGGCACAATACCCAAGGAGCTGGGCGGTGATGAAGGAGCGTACCCGATACTGATGGGCAGGCTATTGCCTGCGGGCATTTTGGGAGTGATGATCGCTTCGCTGCTGGCGGCGTTTATGAGCACGATGGACACGCAGATGAACTGGGCGGCAAGCTACCTGACCAACGATTTTTATCGCGCCTATATCCGCAAGAACGCCCCCGACAGGCACTACGTGCTGATAGGACGGGTTGCCACAACTGTTATCCTCTTGCTGGGAGTGGCAACATCACTGGTTACGGAAGAGATTAGCAAGGCATGGATGTTATTGGCGGGATTGAACGCGGGCATCGGCACGGTGTCGGTGCTGCGCTGGTTGTGGTGGCGGGTCAGCGCGTGGAGCGAACTGGGCGCGATGGTGACCGCACTTGCTGCCAACGTGGTGATGCACGCACTGGGCTGGATGAAGGTGGAGCCGTTCACATGGTTGATTGAGAAGCAAGGCTTTCCGCTGCGCTTGCTGATTATCGTCAGCCTGACGCAGGTGGCGTGGGTGGTGGTCACGCTGCTGACGCGCCCCGAACCGCGCGAAAAGCTGGTGGAGTTCTACCGGCGGGTGCGTCCGCCCGGCTGGTGGGGAAGTATCGCGCAGGAAGCGGGAGTACCCCCCTCGCGCATCGGCTGGCAATGGTTGTTCGGCTGGTTCGGCGGGGTGTTTCTCATCTACGGCGGACTGTTCGCGCTGGGCGGGCTGTTACTGTGGCAGAAAGCGTGGCTGGTCGGCGGAGGGATTGCCTGTCTGCTGGGCATCGTGGGCGTGCGGCTGGGGTTACAGGCGGTGTCCAGGCAGTATACAGAGGCATTGGAGGCAAGGTAGAACTTCCCCCCTATCTCACTGCCCTGCGCATCTGCTCAAACACTTCTGGCGGGGCGTCGCCTATCAACACCAGATTCACATCGCCGTCGCGCCACGCCTCTACCCGCGCGGAAAGCGGAGCCAGCGACTTCAACAGTGGTGCGTCCGCATGCAACGGCAGGCGTGTCTGGAACAGCACCAGAGAGGTCACCTCATCGGTATAGTGCAGGCTGACTAGCAGTCGTTGCCCTACAATGCGCACTCTGACCTCTACCAGTCGGAACCCTTTCGGTAATGCCTGGGGGCGGCGGATGGTAAAGGGTACCAGCGGTTGCGCCTCCTCAATGCTGGCAAACACTTGTGAGGGAGGAAGCACGTTTTGCCTCCTGACCTGCGCAGGGAAACGCGGTGCAAAGCGTTCGGGAGGGACAACAGCTGGCACGGTAAGGCGAACGTATTCCGTACGCATCCGCACTTCCCCGCGCGGCGCCAGCTCCTCCATGCGCAGAATCACCCCGTACTCGCGGTCAATCCACCAGCGACGCAACGGTTGCCCCTGCCGGGTTTTCGCCTCCAGAAGCACCGTCCTGCGCCCGGCAACCGGCTCGCCACCTTTTACTTCCAGAAAAATCTCCCCCCGCTGCAGGCGTTCCAGCATCACGCGACGACGGCGTAACAGGAGTGGCTGGTCAGAAGGCAGTACCTGCACCTTTTTGAGGCGTGGCACATAATGGAAGCGATGCACGCCGTCGTCAATTAACACCTCTCCACGGCGCCCGGGTGGTTGCAGGTACTCCACCCGATAGCGTATTCCCGCCTTCACAATACGTTCCTCCACTGCAGGTAGAGGTATCGGTAGAAAGAACTGCGTTACCCGCACGCCTTCCAGTGCAACGGTGCGCTCGGCGCGTTCCATGCGCTCAGCCCACCCCAGGGGCGTTTGCGCCTGCGCGGACAACCACCCCCCAAAGCACACAACGCAAGCTATAGTGAGCAGAACACGTCTCATTGCGACACCGGCTCCAACCGCAGTGTCTTCATCTGCGCTTCACGAGCGAGCATCTGCAAGGACGGGTCGCTGAAGCCGTCGTGAGAAGTCACCCCGACATATTCCTGCACGATGGCCTGGGCGACCGTCGGCTCCTCAGCAGGCGGTACAGTAGCCATCTCAGGGCGCAAGAGATTCCACCAGAGGACGAAGACTACCGCGGTGGCAGCGGTTGCTGCGAACGATGCCCGCATGAGCAACCGTGCTAGCGAGCGACGGCGCAGGGAGGCGCGTGCATGGTCACGGATGCGGCGTGCGAGATGAGCCGGCGCGTGTTCACGCTCCAGCTGCGCCACAGCCCGCTTCAGCCGGAGATGCTCACGCACTGCTTCCGCGCACGCCTTACAGGAGGCGAGGTGAGCCTCCAACTTCTGTGCGGTGTCAGGCGGGCAGACACCGTCTACATACTCTACTATCGCATGTTCCCATTCTCTGCAGGTCTTCATCGGTCAATCTCCGTATACATAGCTTGCCAGCGCATCCCGAAGCCGGGCGCGTGCGTGGAAAAGGCGCGATTTCACCGTACCCAATGGAATGCCCAACGCCTGAGCGATTTCCTCGTACGACAGCGACTCCATATCGTGCAATACCAGCACCTCACGCATGGCTATCGGCAGGCGGTCAATCGCTTGCTTTAACAGCTCGCTCAGTTCCTCACGCAGCAGCAACCTTTCGGGGTCGTTGTGATAATCCGGTATCTCAATGAGGACCTCCTCGCCCGAGCACTCCCCGCCATCGGCATGGCGCCAAAGGGGAAGCCATCCCTTTTCGCGCTGACGACGACGGTGCACATCACGACACAGGTTGGTGGCGATACGGAACAGCCACGTCTGCAGACTGCTCTCTTCCCGAAAGCGGTGCAGCGAGCTCAGTGCTTTGAGGAAAACCTCTTGCGTGATATCCTCCGCGTCGGTTTCGTTGCCCACCAGCCGCTTGACGTACCCATAGATTTTGTGCTGGTAACGCTCCACAATCTCATCGAAAGCGGTCAGGTCGTTCCCTTTGCACCGCGCTACCAGCGCGGCATCGGCGTCGCTCAGGCGCATTGCTCGCTCCAATGGAGAAGCCCCCTCCGCTGCTCTTCTGTGTACATTATGGACGATTCGCGAGGGAAAAAGTTCACCGGAGATGCAGGAAGGGAGCGAACAAGATGGTCTGTCCAGAGTGTCCCCTGCTCGCCCCCACCCCCCTCCCCGTGGACGGGGAGGGAGTCGGCATCCCCCTACTTGCGCACCACGGGCAGGTAGACATACCGGTACCTGTACCGGGCCTCATACGCGCCCATATCCACCACCCCGTTGAAAATGCGCGGGTTGCCGTCCAGGTCGGTGGTGATGCCGGGGGGCAGGGCGGCGTTGTCCCCTGCGTCGATGCACGGCGAGCCTGGCTGCAGGCGCAGGTTGCCGCCCGCCAGGTTCACAAAGCGCGGGTCGGCGTCGATGTTGCCGCCACCATTCGTGCCGCATGAGGAGTTCCAACTGCTGGAGCTGCCGCAGCCGCCGATGTTGCTATAGGCGATGCTCGGAGTGCCCTTGTCGTTACGGATGTTCCCGGCGGAGTTGTGCCAGATGATCACGTTGGTC
>JBMFOT010000054.1:22561-22793 GCA_049969495.1 Armatimonadota bacterium | reverse complement strand
GTGCGACAATTGGTGTATTATTATTCGGACCGCTTGGGATTTTGTTTGGTGGTTTGTTAGGGGCAGCAGTCGGTAGCGCTGCGAACAGTACCAGTCGTACTGTAACCCGTAAGGCTGACCCTGAATTGCTTGCTAAGATTGAAGCAAAGCTGGCGCAATGTGGATACGAAGTTACAGAATAAAGCGTGGTCAGCCGGACGATTAGCAATTCGCTCGATAGCGGAGCAGGCTC
>JBMFOT010000054.1:0-22551 GCA_049969495.1 Armatimonadota bacterium | reverse complement strand
GCTTATGCCCGTGCAGCCGAGTGTTACGAGCGGTTAGGCTTGTTTGCTGAGGCTGCACGCTGTCGTCAGCTTGCCTTAAAGGGACATCTGTAGTCCCTTCCTTCACACCTCCCACACCTTCGGCTCCAGCGTCTCGGTATCCAGTGTGACTACCGTGCATTTGCCCGTGAGCCAGCCGCCCACCTCGCCCGGATTGATAATCAGCACCTGTCCCTCGCGACGGATGTCCAGCCGGTGCGTGTGCCCATACACCAACACGTCCAGCGCATTGCCTGCCGCGATGGGCGCGACCAGCTCGTCCTGATGCACCACGCCCACCCGCTTGCTATCCACTTCCACCACAGCGATACGGGGGTGCACCTCGCCAATGGGTTCAAACGCCTTCGCTAGCCCAATGCGCTCGCCGTCGTTGTTGCCGAACACCGCCACCACCCGACAGGGCGCACCGTGCATCGCCCGCACCGCAAAAGGCGCCACGAAGTCGCCCGCGTGCAGGATGAACCCCACCCCCTCGCGCTCAAACAGCTCCATCGCCGCACGGATTTTGGGCAGGTTGTCGTGGCTGTCCGCCATGATGCCTACCTTCATAAGGGTATCTCCCTTCCGATTTCGGGCAGTATCACCGTACTTATACCCGAAAATCGCTCCGCAAAAGCTGCCGGCTCGGTGGTGTGCACCGGAATGAGCGTCTTTGGGCGAATGGCTTCTACCACCTGTGCCAGCTCCTCGCCGGAGGCGTGCCCCGACACGTGCAGGGGAACTCTCTCGTCGTCCGCGTCACCCTGCGGGGGGTAGCGCGTGAAACCGAAGTGCTGTAGCCACCGATTGAGCCGTCGGTCGTCGATACGCTGTTCTTCGGTCATCGGCTCGCTGAAGGATTGTATCCACAAACCGTCTTTCACCCTCAGATACGGCAGCTCGTTGAGGTCGAAGTAGCCGAAGCAGAGCAGGTACTCGTCGGGACGGCGCGAGATTTGCTGCGCGGTGATGCACAGGTCGCCGTACAGCTCGTACAGAGCCTTCTCCCACGATTCGGAAGGCGGTTTGCCCACTCCCTGATACACGCGCAGGGAGCCATCGTCTAACGGCAGTTCGTAACCGCTGATACGCCACGCATGGAGCAGGTACAGGTCCTTGGGGTTCACCACCACCTGCCTGCCGCAGTCGCGGGCGGCGTGCCAGAACCGCTTCAGGCGTTCCAGATGGGTCATCGAGAAGTTCGCACTCACCAACCGATGGGTGTTCTGCCTCAGCAGTTTGGCAAACTCCGATTGCACATCGTCTTCGGTATAGCCGGAGCCGTTGCGCGTGATGCGCGTGCCCTCGATGAGGAGCGCAACCGGTTGTAGCCGCGCCGCCTCTTGCATAAAGCGCTCGGTGAGGTGCTTGCGTTCGCCACGAAAGCGCAGGTCGCCCGTGTATACCACCCATCCCGCACTCGTCTGCACCGCCCACGCCCCCGCGCCAGGGATGGAATGGTCTAGCGGGAAGAAGCGCACCTCGTGGTGGTTCATCCGCCCATTGAAAGGTTCCAGCGGTTGCAGGTCGCATTTGTCATGGTGTCCGCCGGGCAGTTCGTTCCAGAAGGATTGCATCGCTTCCGCGTCGCCGTCGGCGGTCAGCACGGGGCGGAAGGTGGCCAGGGGCGACTCTCTGCGGTTCCATGCCAGCTTCCTGAACTCGCCCTCCTTGAGTTCGAACCGGCGCACGTAAATCGTGCCGTCGTCCAAGCTACTGCAGTCCTGCAGGGCGCGCAGCAACAGCGCGCTCTCGGCGGAGCAGACCAGTGGGATGTCGGGCAGGAGGTATTGCAGGTCGCCCGCATGGTCGGAATGCGCGTGCGAGAGCAGGACACCGTCCACTCCATCCAGTCGGGCGCGCCAGTCGTCGAAGGGATAATCGTCCAGAAAGCGTTCGTGATAGATGCCCTGCACGGGAGGCAGTAAGCCCATCACAAACAGCTCGTACAGCCCACGCCCCCTCTGGGGTTTGAGATACTCCTCGTAATAATCCATCAGGCGGCTGAGGTTCTGCCCGAAGTCCAGCCACAGGGTCAGGTCATCATCCTGCAGCAGGATTTTGTTGCCGCCGACACACCCAGCACCGTCCCACACGGTCACACGGGTCATGGTTACCTCACCGGAAAGACAAGCGGTGCAAATAGTATTCGCGATAAAGCAAAACTCTCCTGTCTGCACGGGGCAAAAAGCAGAGCCTCTGGTTTTCGATTGTGCAGCGGGGTTGACCTTTATTGTTGAGTAAGTGTATAATCTTAGTCAAGATAAATATTCGGGAGGTATCCGCGATGAGCAACGTGCTGGTGAGCACAGAATGGGTGCAGCAGCACCTGAACGACCCCAGCATCCGGCTGGTGGAGGTGGATGTAGACACAACCGCCTACGATTCGGGGCACATCCCGGGCGCGGTGAACATCCCCTGGTCGCAGGCGGTGAACGAGGACGGCACTTTCAAGAGCGCGGACGAGCTGCGCGCGCTGTACGCTGGCAAGGGGGTTACGCCGGACAAGCAGGTAATTGCCTACTGCCGTATCGGCGAGCGGTCGTCGCACACGTGGTTTGTGCTGCGTTACCTGCTGGGCTACCCCGACGTGCGCAACTACGACGGCAGCTGGACGGAGTGGGGCAATCTGGTGGGCGCACCTATCGAGCGTGAGATGCCGGTGGCGAAGGCTTCCGCCGAAGCGCCTTGCCCGCCTTAGGGTCGTCTGCTTCTTCGCCATCGCTGGCAAATGACCAGCAAGCCTGTGCCGATGAGCAGCGACGCAACCGAAGCGGGTTCGGGAATAATCGGCGGGCGATTCGAAGAGGTGTTGTCAAGCTGTGTTAAACCTGCTAACGCAATCAACAACACAGGTATCGGCCCCACACGTTTTGCGATGGTGTCGTTTTCGGCAGGCACCTGAGGGGCGAGAGGCAACAACACCGGGTCCGCCGCCCAGGGCGACAGCGGTACAGGCTGTAATGGTACGGGTGCGGGCGGTTCAACCGACTGTGTGGCAACAGTCAGTACCGGCGGTTCCAGGTTTACGGGCTCCTGGGGCTGTGCAGCGGGAGGCTGCGGCACCAGCGGGGGGGTGGCAGTCACCTTGCGCGGCGGAGCATAACCCGGTAGCCTGGCGGTTAGTGGATTGCCGCACTTCCCAAGCAGCACCGGCTGTCCCGATTGCAGATGGAGAAAAACCAGCGTGCCCTTTCGCAGGCGGCGTACTTCACTGCTGATACGCCCGTCGGGCTTGATAAAGAAAACCCGATATCTACCACTGTGAGGCAACCTGCGTAAGCCCAGCTGAGCCTGGGTGTACTGCACAAACTGTGAAGTGGGCAGATTGAAGTGCGTGCGATATCGCTCGGCGACTTGAGGGGTCTTTCTTATCTGTGCGGTCAGCTGAGCGACACTTTGTACGGGTTCAACGAGAAACGAGCCTCGCGGTATCTGGGCTGCCTGGGTTTGCCAGGAGAGAGCCAGCGCCGCCATAAGCCACACTGTTACAGTAAACCATTGCTTCATCGCCGGTAGCGTTGCACACCTCCACCGAGATGTACTCTACCGCAGCGCAGAGGTCACCTGCAAGAGCTACGTTTGGACACTTCTGCGCCTCACTTTCGCCAGAATCAGCCCTGCACCCGCCACCGCCCAGAGTGTCAGCGAGGCGGGCTCCGGCACGGCAGGAGGAGTTGGCGAGCCGCCGCGTCCCGAAGGGGCGCCGCCCAGCGAGAACAGCCCGCTCGCGCCCACCATGAACAGTGGCGCCACGGAAGCGGGAGCAGCGTAGGCTACCGGCGAGGCGGATGACACAGGCAGGTCGGGCACACTGAGCGCAGGGTCCGCTGTCCACAAAGGCAAGTCCGACACCTGCACCTGCGCAAGCGCAGGGTCTTCAAACACATCCGGCGCAGGCGACTGCACGGGCGGAGGCAAAGGTTCCTCCAGCACCGGTTCTGTTGGTGCGTTGGCAGTCGCCGTAGCCGGTGAGGATGGGGTTGCGCCCTGCGTCGCGGGCGCAGAATAACCCGGCAAGCCGGTATTCATAGGGTTGCCGCACTCCGCCAGCAGAACCGGTTTGCCGGTACTCAGGTGCATGAACACCGCCGTGCCCTTGCGCAGCTTACGCACACTACTTCCGATACCGCCGTCCCTCCTGATGAAGAACACCCTGTAACTGCCATCGCTTTTCAGGCGACGCAAGCCCAACTGGCTCTGGACGTAATTGGCAAATTGAGCAGCGGGCACTCCGAAATGGGCTGTGTAGCGCGAGGCGACCACCGAATCGCGTCGAATCTGGGATGCCAGCTGTGCTGCGCTATGCGCCGGCTGTCTGAGAAACGCGCCGCGAGGCATCCGTGCGCTCCACATCGGCATCCCGCAAGCAAGCAGGAATGCCACAAGAAGACAGGATACACATTGTCTGGGCATATACACTCACTCCTTCCCTTGCATCTGCACTTGATTAGACAGCAAATTGCAGTACAGAAGTGCGTGTATAGCTCCGTATTGTTACCTGTTTCTCCTGGAAAACAGTAGAAAGAACAGGGGAAATCGAAAGGGAATCCGGCGGGGTGCGGTCGGATTCCCTTCGGCGGGATGGGTGGCGGTCAGGCAGCTAAATCTTGTTCCACTTTACCCCAGAAAGCCTTGAGCTGGCACTGCGTCTGGTGTATAAACTCTTTCAGGTTCACCCAGCCTTCTGTATAGTTACACGCGCTCTCCACCCACAACCCCGAATCCAGCAGGCTTTCTTCCCTCAGCATCTGCAGAGCCTCTTCGCTCAGCCGTTGCCGTACCACCTCTGCCTGCTCGCCGGTATAGGGCAGAATAATCGCCAGGTCTGAGACATCGATTCGTGCAGGGATATCTGCTTTGCGGGTTTTCGCCCGCAGGCGTGGGGCAAGACGTGCCATTACACCCTCAAACAGGTTCAACCCATGCTGGCGAATGAACGTCTGTGCACCGCCCACCCGGATGAGAACCACCCCCAGCGTGTAGCCGTATCGACTGGCGCGGTTTATCTCCTCATCCAGACGGCTTTCAAAGTAGCGGCGGTTGTAGCATCCGGTAATCGGGTCTATGATAGAGGGTTGTGTCAGTTCGGCTTCGGTGCTCAGCATCCTCTGCTGCATCCGCATCATCTGCGCCTGCGCGTCCTTCAGCTCCTCGGTGACCAGTATCTTACGCAGCTTCTTGGTGGAGTTACGCAGGATGTGCGATACATAGTTGCAGGAGATTCCCAGTTGCTGGGCGATTTCGGTTTGTGATAGCTCTTCATAGAAGAAAGCATATAGCACCTTGCGCTCGATCTCTTTCAAGCGTTCCATTGCGTGCTCCAGCACGACCCGTTCTTCCGTAGCAACCTGCAGGATCGTGCTGTCGGGGTGCTCTAACTTCTCGATGTCCGCACCGGAAAAGTGTTCGTCCTCCTCGCTCTCGCCGCTCTCCAGAGAGGCAACCCGGAACAGCTCGCTGGTAGAAAGCAGGTACTCCACCTGTTTCTCGTCCATATTCATCACCGCGCCGATTTCGGCGGATGTGGGCTGCCTGCCCAGCTGTTGGGAGAGCGAATCGACCACGCGCGTCAGCTTCTGGTGTAGCTCCTGAATCCACGCAGGCACTTTGATAATCTTGCCTCTGTCGCGTAGGTAGTGCTTGATTTGCCCGATGATAAAGTGGGTGGCGTATGTAGAGAACTTGGTGCCCTTGTCGGGTTTATACAGGTCGATGGCGTTCAACAGCCCCAGATAGCCTTCCTGAATCAGGTCTTCCAGAGGCTCACCCGTATTGACAAAACGACGAGCAATGCTCTCCACAAGATGAGGAAACTGCTCCACGATGCGCTCGCGGATTTCCAGATCACCCGTTCGGTGGTACTCGATAACGAGCTGTTGTACCTCGTTGTCGTTATATCTTTTGGACATCCCTGTCGCTCCCTCTGTATTGCTTCGATGTTGCGGAACGCATCCGGCGTTCCGTGAAGGGGCTCCACTGGTATTATCGGCAAAGGGAGGGCGGTTTTTACAGGGCTACTGGATAGTACTAACCGGCAGAGGCGGAGACAAACTGCGGGACGAAGGGGAGTTGAACAGGCGGTCTACCAGCTCACGCGCTTCGTCCTCGTTGGCGTAGACGTAGCTTCGCCCGGCACGACAGGGCAACGTGACCATCTGGATATTGCGCGAAGGAACCGACTTGGCGAACCACGCCAGTGCAAGCATCTGCCCGTAACTGAGGGTGCTCGTCAGGTTCTCGTCCACCGCATCCAGCAGTTGAGGCAGTTTCAGGTAGGTGCTGGGGTGGCGAAAATGCTCCTTCACTGCTGCGAGGAACTTCTGCTGACGCTCGATGCGCCCCAGGTCGTTGTCCACACTACGGATACGTACATAGCCGAGCGCCTGCTCGCCGTTCAGGTGATGCAGACCCGGATCGAGGTGCACATGTAAATCTCCCCAGTTGTCGTCATAGTGCAGGGGCTTGTCGACGTAGATATCGATGCCGCCCAACAGGTCTACCGCGCGACGGAAGACATTGTAATAAATCACCACATAATGGTCCACCGGCACGTCCAGCCATTGGCGAATGGTCTCGGCAGTCAGTTCCGGTCCCCCCAGAGCCATTGCGGAGTTGATTTTGTGGGTTCCGTGATCGGGGACGTGCACGCGCGTATCTCGGGGGATGGAGAGCACGTTGATACGTCGGTTCACGAAGTCAAAATGCGCCAGCATGATAGTATCGCTGCGGGTGCGCTTGGTATAGATGCGCTTCCGGTTGTCACGGTTCTCGTCGGAGCCAAGCAGCAATACCGTTACCGAGGACTGCCCGGGGAAAGCCTGTGCCACATCCAGCCCGCGGTACTGCCACAACGCACCGACCGTCTTGCGTACCGCTTTGCTGGAGGCGTAGAAGTAGCCGCTGAGCGTGCCAATGGACAGCGCACCCAGCATGAACAAAAACAAAACTATCCGCCAGAACAGGCTCCGGCGTTTTGCGGGTTTTCTGTTCGCTTGCAACGTATCACCCCCCTTGGCAGTATACCAGAATTGCCGCTCGCTTTCAAACAGTGACTACTCCGCAACTGCCGCTGCTATGCCGTAAGCATCAGCGTCAACCTCTCATCGCCCAGAAGGCGAAGGCGATAATGCCCAGCACCAGCACCGCTACCACCGCCATTGCGCGCTTCTCTTCGCGCGAGAAGCGGAAATGCTTCCGGTTCACCAGAAGCAGCACCACTGCCATTGGCACTAGACCGGGAAGCATGTCCACCGCGTCCATGAAGCGCGGGGTCAGCGAGCCCACCACATTTTGAAACACCATATACCCCGCCAGCGCGATAACCATCCAGATATAGGTGGCGCGTGCTGCCATGCCGAATCGCCACACGCAGGCAAAGTAGAACGCCAGAAACACGAAGTCCGCCGGGCCGATGATGCCGATGGGGCGCAATCCTGTTGGCGTGGGTTTCGCGCCAACCTGTGGCACATGCACTGCTACTGTGCTCAGCGCTTGTGGAGCTGCCTGCATCACGCGCGGTATCCACAGGCTCACCACCGCAAAATCCACCAGCGCGGCAAACAGCGCCGCCGGGGCAAGGATATTCGGCTCGCGGATGATGTGCGATACCGCCAGCCCTAACATGCTCGCTGCCAACACCATCAGCGTGTCGCTGACACCCAGCACGATCTCCAGAGCCACAACACTCTGGCGCAGGGCGGGTACCAGCGCCGGCGACAGGCGCACCACGAAAAACAGTAATAAAGACAGCACCATCCACCCCAACGCCGCCAGCGCAGGTAACGGAAGCGCGGAGGCGCGCATCACTACCCATGTCGCCAGAGCCATAAATACCAGCGTGGAGAGCGCGACCTGCACAAAACCATCACCCAGAAAGGTGACCAGCGGCGCTCCCACGCGATACAACAGATAAACCAGCACCGCCACCCCAAACAGGCGGTAGCGGTCATGCAGGGTCTCTTCCATGTGCTATCCCGGCACCACCTTCGTGATGCGCTCGATATCGGGGTCGGTGAAGATGTCTGCTTCGTCGCGGCTGGTGGAGGAGAACTCGCTGACCACCGCGCCCTCGTCGCCCGCCTGGAACCAGTGCCGGGTGTTCGGGGGGATGGTGTACTGTTCGCCCGGACGCAGCACAATCTCATGCCACACGGTATAGTGTTTCTCACGCCCGGCTGGGGGCTTCGCCTTGGGGTTGGGCGTCGGCTCGCCTTCCACATACAGATATACCTCACCCCAGCGACAGCGGAAGGTCTCCATCTTGCCCGGGTCACCGTTCACCGGCGGATGGCGATGCTCGGGGCAGGTCTGGCGAGGGAACAGCACCAGTTCCTTCGCACAATAGCGGTCGGTGTTTACATATACTACCAGCTCCAGCCCGGTGTTCTCGAGGTCGCCCAGACCGAAGTCCGCTACCTCGATATTCTTCTGCTCTTCGGGTGTGAGCACGATATTTGCCTTGCGCAGGTATTCCGTTGCGCGCTGCTGTGCCTGACGCAACTGGCTTTCGGTAATCATCGGTGCACCTCCTGATGAGCATTCTTCACCAGATATATACGCTGAATGCTTCGCCAGATGGTTGCAGATGTCCTTTCGGCTGTGAACACAGCGGGGCGGACGGAATGCCTCGCTCCCGGTTTATTTCATCAGCGAAACCTCTCGCTTCCCCTTCAGGTAGATGAGCAGCGCGGCGATGTCGGACGGGCGTACACCGGGGATGCGCGACGCCTGTCCAATGCTGCGCGGGCGCACCCGCGAAAGCTTCTCCCGCCCCTCGTGCGAGAGACCACGTATCGCAGTGTAGTCCGTGTCCTCCGGAATCAATAAACCTTCCAACCGCTGATGCTCTGCCACCTGCTGTTGCTGGCGACGCAGGAACCCCTCGTACTTCGCCGCAAGCTCTATCTGCTCCGCGACCTCCCGCGCAACAGGCTTGTCTACAGGCACCAGCTGCAGCAGGGTTTCGTACGTGACCTCCGGGCGGCGCAGCAGCTCATACAGGCTGGTGGGACCGTCTACCGGTGCCAGACCATGTTCTTGCAGCAAAGGGTTCTGACTGCCGGTAAGCACCGTCTGCTGTAGCCGTTGCGTTTCACGCACGATCGCCTCACGTTTGGCGACGAAACGTGCCCATCGATGGTCATCCACCAGTCCCACCTGCCTGCCGATAGGCGTCAGGCGCAGGTCGGCGTTGTCGTGGCGCAGGGCAAGGCGAAACTCCGCCCGCGCGGTGAGCATCCGGTAGGGGTCCTGCACCCCTTTGGTGATGAGATCGTCGATCAGCACGCCGATATAACCGGTGTGTCGCTCCAGCACCATCGGCTCGCGTGCCTGCACGTACAAGGCGGCGTTAATGCCCGCTACCAACCCTTGCGCCGCTGCCTCCTCGTAACCTGACGTGCCGTTGATTTGCCCCGCCAGGAACAGCCCAGCGATAGCGTGCGTCATCAGGGTGGGTTTCAGTTGGTCGGGGTACACCATATCGTACTCCACCGCGTAGCCGGGGCGAATCATCAACACCTCTTCCAGTCCGGGCAGCGTGCGCAAGAACGCCAGCTGCACCTCTTCCGGCAGACTGGTGCTCATGCCCTGCACGTACAGCTCGTTGGTGTCCCAGCCCTCCTGTTCGAGGAAGACAGGATGCGACTCTTTGTCGGGGAAGCGCACGATTTTATCCTCGATGGACGGGCAGTAACGCGGACCGATGCCCGTAATCCTGCCGCCGTACAGCGCGGAACGATGCAGGTTCTCGCGGATGATGCGATGCGTCTGCTCGGTGGTGCGTGTTTGCCAGCACGGTAGCAGCTCACGTGGCGGGTTCAACTGGTCATGCACGAACGAGAAGGGCGGCGCGTCGGCATCGGATGGCACGACCTGCGTGCGCGAGAAGTCCACGCTCTCCTTCGCGATGCGAGCGGTCGTGCCCGTCTTGAACCGCCCCAACCGGAAGCCCAGCCGGCGCAGAGACTCGGACAAGCCCGCCGCAGGCGGCTCGCCAGCTCGTCCGGCGCGTATCTGCTTTTCACCGATATGGATGAGACCGTTCAGGAACGTGCCCGAAGTGATGATAACCGCCTTCGCCCGCAGTTCGCGTCCGTCTTTGAGCCGGACCGCTTGCACGGTGCCGCGGTGTGCTACTACCTCCATCGCCTCGCCCTGTATCAGTTCCAGACCAGGCTGAGTCTCCAGCACAGCGCGCATATAGCGGGGATAGAGCTGCTTATCGGCGTGCGCCCGCAGGGTCTGGATGGCTGCACCTTTGCCCGTGCCGACGAACCGGATATGCGTCAGGTTGAGGTCGGTGGCGATGCCCATCTGTCCGCCGAGCGCGTCGATCTCGCGCACCAGGTGTCCTTTGGCGGGACCTCCGATGGAGCAGTTGCAGGGCATGTGCGCCACCCGGGTCACGTCCAGTGTGATGACGGCGGTGTAACAGCCCATCCGCGCTGCTGCCAGCGCCGCCTCGCACCCCGCGTGTCCTGCACCGATCACGATGACATCGAAACGGTTGTCACCCATACGCTCCCCGCTAAGAAAGCATTGCAGGCGTATTATACCTGAATGCAGGCATGTAAAGACACGGGTTGAACACCGTGTGTAAGCGTGCAGGCCCAATTCGCAGATGCACCGACTGGCGTGTGCGTGTGGTGTGGGGTCAGCGGTGGGTAGAGCTGCACGCGTTTGATTGGGAGATGAAGACGTAGGACGGCAAAACGGTCAAACTGTCGTGCCCCTCTTTCCCCTACAAGGGCAACCTGGTTGCACCCATTGAAGAGGTATGCAAGGCACTGGGCACGGAACAGCAGCAAGCACGGTGCTGTTCACGCTTTCCAGCTCGCCACCGCCTACAGGTTGGTCTTGTCCCCTCTTCCACAGGAAGAGGGGACGGGGAGAGAATCTGCTTAATCCACCCGATAGGGGGGACCGGGTTCCGGTATCTCCAGCTCCTCAGGGGAGATAGTATACCGCTCCACCAACCCAATTATCGCCTGCGCCAGCACTGCACTCACCACATCGGGGTCGGCGGGCTTGGACAGGTCGCGCAGCAGGGGCGACTCTTCCGAGATGTATCCGTGATCGATGAGGAACTGCAGGTCCTTGAACGCCCAGTGCTGGGGCTTCACCGGTACAGCGATGGAAACCTTGGGCGTGCGTGCTTTGAGGTCTTTCAGGCTTTCCTCCACCTGACGCATGAACCGCGCCAGCGTCACTGCCAGTTCGTAGCGGGTCACCGGCTGGTCGCCGCGAAACGTGCCGTCGGGGAACCCCTTCATGATGCCCTTCGCTACCACTTCCTTCACCGCATCCGCCGCCCAGTGGTCGGGGGGCACGTCTTTGAACCCGGTGGTCTGTGCGGGTGCGGGAAGTACAGCGAAGGCTATAGCTATCAGAGCTATCGCGCCGGCGTAACGAGCGATGCGGAACATTGAGAGTACCTCCTCCTGTTTAGAACTCTGCCGAAACCACGTTGCTTTCGCGGATGGCGGCGAACTCTTCCAGAGCGCGTCCCGTGCCGATAGCCACACACGACAGCGGGTCTTCCGCCACCTGAGTGCGGATATTGGTTACCGACTCCAGAAGCCGGTCTATGCCGCGCAACAGCGCACCGCCGCCTGTCAGGGTGATACCGCGCTCGATGATGTCCGCTGCCAGTTCGGGCGGAGTCTCCTCCAGCACCGAGCGCACGCGCTCCACGATGGCGTTAACCGGCTCCTGTAGCGCGTCGCGAATCTCCTCCGAGGTCACCGTAATCGTCTTGGGCAACCCGGCGATGAGGTCGCGCCCGCGTACCTCCATCTGCAGCTCCTTCTCCAACGGGTAAGCAGAGCCAATCTTTATCTTTATTTCTTCGGCAGTTCGCTCGCCAATCATCAGGTTATATTGACTGCGGATATAGCGTGTGATGACTTCATCCATCTTATTGCCGCCAACCCGTACCGAACGGCTAATCACGATGCCTTCCAGCGAGATAACCGCCACATCGGTAGTGCCCCCACCGATGTCCACTACCATATTACCGCCCGGCATACTGATAGGCAATCCTGCACCGATAGCCGCTGCCATCGGCTCCTCGATGGTGTACGCCTCACCTGCGCCCGCCTCGCGCGCCGCCTGAATCACCGCCCTGCGCTCCACGCTGGTCACGCCGGAGGGCACACATACCAGCACGCGCGGCTTGAAGAAGCGTCGCCGCCCGCATACCTTCGCGATAAGGTACTCCAGCATCTTCAGGGTGGTGGTGTAGTCGGCAATTACGCCGTCCGACATGGGGCGAATCGCCACGATATGCCCCGGCGTGCGCCCCAGCATCAGGCGAGCCTCCTCGCCGATGGCTAATACCCTCTTGTTCTTTATGGAAATAGCCACAACCGATGGCTCGCGCAAAACGATGCCCTTGCCCCGCAAGTAAACCACAATATTCGCCGTTCCCAGATCGATACCCAGCTCAGGAGTCAGGCGGAACACACCGGCACCTCTTCCGCAGCAACCGTAACGGGTTCTTCACTCAGCCTCAGGATTTGTGCCCCCAGCGATTGCAGCTTCGCCACCAGTTCCTCATAACCGCGGTCGATATGGTGTATCTCCTCGACGGTCGTCTCGCCTTCCGCGCCGAGACCAGCTATCACCAGCGCGGCTCCTGCTCGCAGATCGGTCGCTTCTACAGTGGCGCCGTACAGCTTCTCTACGCCGCGCACCACCGCCGTGCGGTTCTCCTGCTCGATGTCCGCGCCCATCTTGCGCAGTTCCTGCACATACCGGAAGCGACGCTCGTACACGGTCTCCGTGACGATAGACATCCCTTCCGCCACGCACAGCAGGGCAGTCATCGGTTGCTGCATGTCGGTAGGGAAGCCGGGGTGGGGCATGGTCTTGATGTTGACCGCTTTCGGTCGCCCTTGCAACTGCACGCACACCCCCGCTTCATCGGTTTCTATCTGCACACCCGCCTCCTGCAGCTTCAGCAGCACAGGCGTC
This sequence comes from Armatimonadota bacterium, assembly GCA_049969495.1. Lineage (GTDB taxonomy): Bacteria > Armatimonadota > HRBIN16 > HRBIN16 > HRBIN16 > HRBIN16. The sequence goes on along the minus strand of JBMFOT010000054.1, from coordinate 9,555 downwards.
ATGTGGTCGGGATTGGCGTTGACGATACGCACCTTACCTCGCGTCATTGCCGCGGCGATAGCGTAGGTTCCTGCCTCTAGCCGGTCGGGAATAATGGTGTATTCACCGCCGCGCAAGCGGGACACGCCCTCGATGGTGATGCGCCGTGTGCCGTGTCCATCGATATGCGCGCCCAGCGCGATGAGGAAGTTCGCCAGGTCCACCACTTCAGGCTCTTCTGCGGCGTTCTCTATCACCGTTGTGCCCTCTGCCAGCACCGCAGCAGTCATCAGGTGTTGGGTGGCGCCCGCGCTGGGGTAGTCCAGATAGATGGTATTGCCTCTTAGTCGCCCCGCTTCGGCGGTCACGAAATCGCCGTCCATCTCCACCCGCGCCCCCAGCAGGCGCAGTCCCTTGATATGGAAGTCCACCGGTCGCGCGCCGATGTCGCAGCCGCCGGGTAGAGGCACCTTTGCGAAGCCAAAACGCGCTACCAGCGGTCCGGTCACGCTGAAAGAGGCTCTCATGCGGGTCACCAGGTTATGAGGAGCTTCGAGGTGGCTGATACGGCTGGCATCGATAAGCAGCGAACGGGGGTGGATAAACTCCACAACGGTTCCCAATCGGCGTAGCATCGCCATCATGGTGTAGATATCGGTAATACGAGGGAGGTTATGCAAAATGACCGGCTCAGACGCCAAAACCGCCCCTGCCATGATGGCAAGCGCGGCGTTCTTGCTTCCGCTCACGCAGACCTCACCCTGTAAAGGTACGCCCCCGGTGATAGTAATGCGTTCCAAGTAAGGAGTCCCTCCTGAATATCAACGGTAGGATAGACACAATCCCCGAGATTCACCCTGAATAGTATACAAAGGACGTACTTCCAGTGTCAAGGTGTTGCTGGCAGGAACTTCTTGCCCGCTTGTGCAAAAAGAACAAGGAAGGGGGTTTGCCAGATGAAACACACCGTACGATGGATAGCGGTATGGCTGGCGTTACTGCTGGTAGCGAGCACAGTCTCTGCCGACAAGCGCGCCGAACAGCAAATCCGCGCCGAATACAATAAAATCATCCGGTACACTAAACAGAAAAACGTGGACGGTCTGCTCCGTCAGATGACGCCCGATTTCCTCTACAAAACGAAAAGCGGACAGGTGCTCAGCAAGCAGATGGTAGAAATGTTGATGCGAGAGCAGTACGCGCGTACCCAGTCGGTGGACAAGCGCACCACCACCATTAAGAAGATGGAAATCAAAGGCAATACAGCGCGGGTGACCACCGCAGAAGAGTCGGTCGTAACCATGGTGGGTGCGCAAGGACGTATTCAGAAGGTGCGCAACGTAGCCACCACCCGGGACACATGGGTAAAAACTCCACAGGGCTGGAAGATCAAGATGACGGAGATTCTGAACGACGAGACCTTCATCGATGGCAAGCGTCAACCGGGCAATTGACTCCGCGCCTCAAACCGGCTATATTAAAGCATGGTGGTCCAGCGCAACGATTGGTATGTCAAAACCCATGCTTTCTGGAGGGCGAGGCTCCTGCCGAGCCGTCTCATAGAACATGTTCGGCTCATCCGCAGGTTCGCCCGCCAGACCGGTGATGTGAAGATGAACGCTTGACAGACGATGAGGGAAGAGATGAATAGCGAGAAACAGAAGGCGATACTGGAAATCCTCGAGCAGGATGCCCGTACCACACCGGAGCAGATTGCTGCCATGCTGGGCGTAGATAGTGAGCAGGTGAAGCAAGCCATTCAGCAGATGGAATCGTCCGGCGTCATCCGCCGTTACAAGACGGTGATCGACTGGGACCGCTTCGGTGAGGAGCGGGTGTTCGCTTTCATCGACGTGAAGGTCAGCCCCGCGCGAGAGGTGGGCTTCGATGATGTGGCGGAGCGCATCTACCGGTTCCCGCAGGTGCACGCGGTGTATCTGGTGTCGGGCGACCACGATTTGCGTGTCATCGTGAGCGGGCGCACGATGAAGGAGGTCGCGGCGTTTGTGGCAGAGCGCCTCGCGCCACTGGACAGAGTGCAGGCGACCTATACGCAATTTGTGCTGAAGCGATACAAAGAGGACGGCGAGGTATACGCCGAAACCGAACCCGACCGCAGGCTGGTGATGGCGCCATGAAACCCCTCTCGCACGCAGTGGCTTCCGTTCCACCATCGGGTATCCGCCGTTTCTTCGATGTGGCAGCGCAACTGGAGGATTGTATCTCGCTGGGCGTCGGCGAGCCCGATTTCGTCACGCCGTGGCACATCCGCGAGGCGGCTATCTGGGCGATTGAAAAAGGCTTCACCACCTACACCTCGAACTACGGCTTGTTTACCCTGCGCCAGCGTATCGCCGCGCACCTCAAGGCGCGCTACGGGGTGGACTATTCTCCCGAAAACGAGATACTGGTGACCGTCGGGGTGAGCGAAGCACTGGACCTCGCCATGCGTGCCCTGCTCAACCCGGGCGACGAGGTGATTTTCTTTGAGCCAAGCTATGTCTCCTACGCCCCCTGTGTGCTGTTTGCGAGCGGTAAACCGGTACCCGTGCCTACCGACTACCGGCAGGGCTTCCAGCCCGACGTGCACCGCCTGCGCCAGGCGATAACCCCGCGCACAAAGGCGATATTGCTCTGCTACCCCAACAACCCAACGGGCGCAGTCGCTTCTCGCGCCGCGCTGGAAGAGGTGGTGCGGATAGCTGTGGAACACGACCTGTATCTTATCACCGACGAAATCTACGACCGGCTGGTATACGACACCGAGCACACCTGCGTCGCCTCACTACCCGGTGCGGCAGAGCGTACCATCCTGCTGGGTGGCTTCTCCAAGTCCTACGCGATGACCGGCTGGCGTATCGGCTATGCTTGCGCACCCGCACCGATTATCGAGATGATGATGAAGGTGCACCAGTACACCATGCTGTGTGCGCCCATCGCCGCCCAGAAGGCAGCGGAGGAGGCAATAGAACACGGAGAGTCTGAGGTGGAGCGGATGCGTCGTGAGTACGACCGCCGTCGCCGGCTGATTGTGGAACGGCTGAACGATATCGGTCTGGAGTGCGTGCCACCGCAGGGGGCGTTCTACGTGTTTCCGTCCATTCGTTGCACCGGCTTGTGCTCGGAAGAGTTCACCGAGCAGCTGCTGTGGGAAGAGCGGGTGGCTGTCGTGCCCGGCAACGTCTTCGGAAACAGTGGCGAAGGGCATGTGCGGTTGTCTTACGCTACCTCGTTGCCGAAGATAGAGGAGGCGCTGCACCGTATCGAGCGGTTCGTCAATCAGCGCAGAAAGTAACGGTCAGGAGGCGTATATGTTCGGCAATCTGCACAGGGGGACGGTGATACTCTGGGCGCTGATAGCACTGGCGACGGGAGCGCACGCCGACAGAGTGATACTCACCCCCTCCGCGTATAACCTGCCGCCCGGCAGTGCGAAGCTGGAGATCGCCCGGCGTGAAAGTAAGGGAGGTCTGACCCAGTACTGGGCGAACCTCGGACTGGTTGGAGGAATAGAGGTGGAGGCTCTGCGTCTGGAAACGCGCACACGGCATGTGGACAGCCTCGGTTTGCAATACAACATCCTGCCCGATATCGGCTTTACGCCGGCGGTATCGGTGGGCGTTCGCGATGTGGCGAATAGAACAGAGAACGGCATTGCCTTCTACTTAGCGGTCGGTTATCGCTTACCGTACATGCCGCCGAATCCTTTCATCGACGAGATGTACCTGTTCGGTGGCGTCGGCGCGGGAGGCATTAAGGGACCGTTCGTCGGGGCGGAGGTGAGAACACCGTATCATATCTTGCTCAGCGCGGAGTACGATAGCCGCGTATGGAACGCCGCCGTATCGTGGGAACCCGTGCCCTTGCTACGGTTACGTCTTTACAGCATTGACGGTGAGACCTACTACGGCGCCTCTCTCGCGGTGAGTTTCTAATCTCTCTCACCTCGGCGAGGATGGCCTTGCCTATGGAAGGCTTCAGGGTATCTCGCAACACAAGGTCTACCTGAACACCGGCAATCTGCGATAGCTCCCGCTGCAAACATGCCAGCTGTAGCAGACTGGGTGGCTCGTTGAAGTCCACCAGCACGTCTAAATCGCTGGTGCGTCGTTGTCTGCCTCGAACGTAGGAGCCGAATATACCCATGGTACGTATCTTGTATCGTTCACGCAGGCGAGGGAGGTGGGGATGGATCCGCGTGACTACCTCCTCCAGAGTGTCGGGTGTCGTCTGGGGGGAAGGCTTTCTCATAGCGATCTCACTCCCATTCGGCGTGAAAGGTGCCCGGTTTGTCGATGCGTTCATACGTGTGTGCGCCAAAGAAGTCGCGCTGTGCCTGGATGAGGTTGGCAGGCAGGTTCGCGCGGCTCATACTGAGTAGGTAATCTACCGAGCTACTCAGCACCGGCACAGGGATGCCACAGACATGCGCGATCTCCACTACCTTCAGCGCGAACGGCAGGTTTTCCAGCGCGAAAGCCTGCGCCTTCTGGCTCAGCAACAGATGCGGGTTGTCGTCGCCTTCCCGAACGATTTCTCGCAGGAAGTTCAGCATCCGTGCACGGATAATGCAGCCGCCTTTCCAGATGCGCAGCACCTCCGACAGGTTCAAGCCATAGTCGTAAACGCGTGACGCCTCCGACAGCAACCACAACCCTTGCGAGAAGGCAAGGAACATGCTCAGGCGCAGCGATCGCTCCATCGCCTCTATCAGGGGGCGCGTATCCAACGGGCAGGACTGGCACAGCGCGTCGGAAATGGCTTCGGCAATCTTCACGCGGTGCTCTTTGAAATGCGACAGCGTACGGGCGAACACGGCTATCGCCAGCGAGGGGGCCGGCACACCGAGGTCTAACGCCGCCTGCGCCGTCCACTTGCCCGTGCCTTTCTGTTCCGCTTTGTCCAGAATCACCTCTACCAGCGGCTTGCCCGTCTCCTCATCGATCTTGCGCAACGCTTTATAGGAGATTTCCATCAGGAACGAGTTCAGTTCGCCCTCGTTCCACTGCTCAAACAGGTCGGCGATTTGGGCAGAAGACAGCCTCGCGGCGGAACGCAGCACATCGTACGCTTCCGCAATCGCCTGCATGATGGCGTACTCAATGCCGTTATGCACCATCTTGACGAAGTGCCCTGCGCCACCGCGTCCTAGATAGGTGCAGCACGCGCCGTCCTCTGTCTGTGCCGCAACGCGTACGAGCACTTCTTCCACCAGCGCGTATGCCTCGGGGGTGCCGCCAGGCATAATGGAGGGTCCCTCTAACGCCCCTCGCTCGCCACCACTGACCCCTGTGCCCAGGAACAGGAGACCTCGGGCAGCGAGGCTTTCCATACGCCTTTCGGTATCGGCATAGTGCGAGTTACCCATATCGATAATCAGGTCGCCGCTGTCCAGCAAGGGGACGAGGGTTTCGATCATGCTGTCCACCGCCGCACCCGCCTGCACCATCAGCATAATCTTGCGCGGTCGCGCCAGGCTTTGCACAAAGGTTTGCAGGTCGTACGCGGGGGTGATGGGTTCTCCATGCACACGCTCTTTCACGAAAGCGTCCGTGCGCGCGGCGGTGCGATTGTACACGCTGACCGAGTAGCCCTTGCGCGCGATATTGAGCGCGAGGTTCTGCCCCATCACGCCCAGACCAATCAGACCGATGAAGTTGCCTTCTGCCATTTTCCAAACCTCCATCTGTGCATTAGCCAGCACAGACGGCAATCCCTGCATAGAGGAGATTCATCTCTGCTTGCGCACGGTCACCCTGCGAATCAGCAGCTCCCCCGCCGTACCCAGCCGGAAGTCCGCACCGTTTGCTCTATTCACGAAACGGGCGTCTTGCAGGGAGACCCGGAAGGTTCGCCACGTGCCAGAGTTGCCCAGGGTAAAGCGCTGCGCCAGCTTAAACGCGCCACCGTGTACGCTGCCTTTGGGGTCCGCGGAATCGTATTCTATGGTGAACTCACCGCTGCCGTCCCACACCTCCACTTCTACCTGTAACGGCAGGTCACTGTCGTAATAGAAGCTATCGTCCACCTGAAAGTAGGCAAAACGCATGTTGTGATGGCGGTTAGGCAGGGTTTTCCAGGCGGAAACGCCACCGGCTTCAGCAGGTTCCATCAAGCCGTCGCCATTGGGGTCGATGTGCAGGCGGATGCCCCGCTCCACGGGCTGTCGCTCTAGCACGATGGAGACCTCCTGCGCGTTGCTGTAAGCTCCCGACAGGCGCAGCTGCACGCGCCGGCGGAACAGGCTGGCATAGCGGGCGTTGATCCTCACATACTGGTCACCGTACTCGCGAGAGGGACAGATGTCCGTACCTTCATGCAACTCGTTCCAGGTCTCAATCATCACGATAGAGGGACGGCGTTTGGGGTTCATGCGCAGAATCTGCTCCCAACTGCGCTCGAAGAACTTGCCTCCTTCACGGTCGCGCACCAGAGGCGTTCTGCCCGGCACGGCAGAGTGGTCGTAGCCCGGTCCAATCGCTGCCACCTCTAGAATTTTCGCCTCGAGCGCACCACCCCACGCGTACACGCTGTCCGTCCTCACCTTGTCCCAAGACACTTCCCGCACGATGTAGGGGCGACAGCCGAAATCCTTTTCGAACTGCTGGTATACGAAGTCTATCGCCTGCTGGTTATAGTCCTTCGCGAAGCCGGCGGCGTACAGGAATATCATCGGGCGGTGGTCTATCATCGCCCACAGCTTAGGGGGCACCATGGAAAAGAAGTCCCGGATGGACACATAGAACCACTCCTGCCCTTCGCGGGTGGTCAGGTCGGCATGGTATCCATCGGCGTTCCACTGCAGGGTAGAGGTATCATAGAACATGCCGATTTTGGGTGGGCGACGTTTGGCAGCGAGCATCTGTTCCTGCGCTTTGACCAGTGCCTGCAGCCCTTCAAAGCTCCAGTATAGCCCTTTGCCCGGCTGGCGGTCGGCGGGGGTGCCCCAGTAGACGGGCAGAATGAAGTCTATCCCCGCTCGCAGGATGTCCCTCATCTCGCGCCGATGCCACTCCGGTGAGCGATAACTGTAGCCCTTGGGGTTGGCTGGGTGATCGGTAAGAGCGTCGGTACCGTCGGGATCGATGAAATGCTCGCCAGTGTTCACGTCGTACCAGTAGAAATAGTATGTGCCCACGATGGGTTGCCCAGAGCGATAGGTAGACTGCGTGCGAATGGTCGCAGGCTTGTGCCCGATGTACTTGCCCATCGGGGGTAGTTGCAGAAAGCGTTCAGGCATCGTCAAAAACCTCCTCCTTCACTGATCCATACTGCACGAGCTGAGGTATCCGCAGGCGGGACAGACCTGTTTGCACCCATGCAGTGCTTTCATGGTGTAACCGCACACGGGACAGGCGAGAGGGTTGCGATCAGGTGCAGCTGGCGAGGGCGAGGGAAATGGCTCTCGCAGACGGGGTTGCAGCTCCGGCGTCGCCTTTTCCGGTGGGCGGGCAACCAGCGGGTAAACGCGCGCTCGATGCCCTTCGACCGTGACGAGACTGCTCATCAGTTTCGTCTCAGGCAGCTTCTCCAGAAGTGTCTGAAGCGTCTGTCTCTGCACGCGCGGGCGAGGGTCGCCTGCCAGCAGCAAAATCGCCCCCGGGCGCCAGCCTCCCTCACGCGAAATGAAGCGGGCGAACGCCCGTGACGCGCTGACCAGCACCCGCCCCTCGCGCCAGGCGGTCTGAACCAGCGTACTGTCATCCGCTCCGCGCAGGATGGGGTCGTCGCGCACCTCGCGCACATCGTGCCCCATCTTGCGCAGCCACGCCGCAACCTGCGCGCTGATTTGGCTATCCAGCAGCATCTTCATCGTCGCTCTCCAATCTTTCCGCCGCGGCGAGCAGTGCCAGCCGAAGGTCTTCCTCGCTGAGCTGGGGATAGGCGCGCAAAATCTCGCGGTGGCTCATGCCCGACGCGAAGCAGCGCAGGATGAACGAAACGGGCATCCGCTCATCGGGGATGCTGAGTACGCCTCCGCAGACCCCAGGCTCCTTCCGCACGCGCTGTTGGGCGTAGAGACTCATCTCCATCTCCTCGCAGATACGCTGGTACTCTGCTACACGTGATTATTGGGGCATGGGCGAACCGTCCCTCTTGCCTGTTATTCTGAAGAATCTCATCCTATCCCTTACTCTGGGATGCTTCGCTGACGCTCAGCATGACAGCGTACAAACGTCATTCTGAGCACAAGCGAAGAATTCCAGACCCCATTCACCCCGTTCAGCATGACAAATCAACCCGCGTTACTATTTTACCTCTTTCGACTGACGGAGAGGAACGGCGGTTCTGCGGGAACTTGCCCTGCCAGACGCAGAGCGTGTATAATGGCGTCAGGATTCTGGTCGCTCTAACGGGAAACGCAGGATGGAAAATAGACCCTTGATACTCTCTGTGGATGTCGGCACGACGAACATCAAAGCGGGGGTAGTGGATGCCGACGGTCGGGTGTTGCAGGTGGTTCAGCGAGAGCTTCCCCTGGAGCGCGACGAGAGCGGCAGGGCGGAGCACGACCCGCATCTGCTCTGGGATACCTTTTGTGCGGTAGCGCGACAGGTCGCGGGGGACTATAGCCGCCGCATCGGGGCGCTGGTGCTCTCTGCCTATCAGCTGAGCCTGCTGGCGGTGGACGAACAGGGCACACCGCTGACCGGAATCATCACCTTACTGGACACGCGCCCACAGCAAACGTACTCTCGTCTGGCAAGCCAGATGGACGCGCGCCAGCTCTATCAGCGTACCGGCTGCCCACCGCTGTTTCACTATCCGCTTTCCAAAATCTTCTGGCTGAAGACAACCCGCCCCGACCTCTTTGCCAGCGCACGGCGGTTTGTCGGGGCAAAAGATTATCTGATTTACCGCCTGACCGGGCAATGGGTGACCGAAGCCAGCTTAGGCACGGCAACCCAGCTGATGAACCTGCATACCCTGCGATGGGACGAGGTTGCGCTGGGTATAGTGGGGTTGGATGCGGAGCGATTGCCGAAACCGGTAGAGGCGGATAAGGTGCTGGCGTGCCTGCCTCCGGATGTCTGTGCGCAGCTGGGCGTAGCGGAGGGATGTCAGCTGGTGCCGGGCGTATACGATGGAGGCGCGGTCGCTATCGGTATCGGTGCGATGCTGGAAGGAACAGGTGCTGTCAACCTGGGCACGACCGCGATGTTGCGAGTAGCCCTTCCGCAGCCGGTGCTGGACGGCGACCCCGCTATGCGATTGCAGACCTGCTACCTCGCCTGCGGTAAGTGGTTCCCCGGCGGCGCCATTAACAACGCGGGCATCACCCTGCGCTGGCTGCGCGACAACGTGCTGCATATCGACTACGAGACAATGAACCGCGAAGCGGAGAGCGTCTCCGATTCCGGTGGGTTGTTCTTCCTGCCGTTCCTCAGCGGCGAGCGCAATCCGCAAATAGGCAACGCGGCATCGGGGGTGTTCTTCGGACTGCGGGGTTACCACACGCGCGGACACATGGTTCGGGCAGTAATGGAGGGGGTGTGTTGTGCGTTGCGCATCGTGTACGATGCCCTGCAAGAGAACGAGGTAACGCCACGGGAGATACGTATCGGCGGCGGGGGG
>JBMFOT010000053.1:0-23594 GCA_049969495.1 Armatimonadota bacterium | reverse complement strand
ACAGCTCTTTCTTCACGTTGTGGTCACCCTTCTTATACACCCCAAACGTGTTCTCTGGTGCCAGCCCGGCAATCTCGATCTTGATCGCTGCCCAGTTCGGTGTCGTTGCCTGGAAGTACACGTCCGTAATCGCGGTGCCACCCGGGTTGCCTAAGTAGGGATACGCCACTCCAGGCGAAGCCGCTTTCTCCGACGCCGGTGCACTGCCCGTGATGGGGTCAAATGCACCCGTTTTGGTCAACCAGTTCCCGATGTTGGCTGGTTGGGGGTTGTAGTCACCGGAATTGTTGTCCCAGTAGGGCGTGCCGTCTTCGTTCAGATCGCCGACGCCCCAGCTCTGCCAGCTAATCACGTTTGGCTGCAGCGTCAACGCCTGTGCTGTGCCCACTGCCAGTGCCAGACCGGCCACTAGCGCGAACAGTACGAACCTTTTCATTCTCTTCCCTCCCTTTCGCAGATGTTCGAGGGCTGCGAGTACCCTTTCCACCCTATATATAGTGCAAGAAGCGTGCCATAGAGGGGTTTTCGGAACCTCAATAAGCGAATTTTCATAAAAAATTGTCGTAATCGGCTTCATATATTGCCTGTAATGAGTGTTGTAATACATTATAGGTAATGAGAGAGTTCCATGAATGACGATAACAAGCTACAGTAACGAGCGTAACTGCTCCACCAACTGCTCGGTGTTGCATCCCACATGCCCCCCTGTCATCCCCCCGCAGGCAGGTGGAGTCCTGCGATACGCATACCTGATGACCTCCCTGGTGCTTGACGTTTCGATGCGGTTATGATACACTTCAGGTGTAAACACTTCCAAGGGCACTAATATGGTGTCCCCCTCAGGGGGGGGCGTTGGAAAACGCAAGATGGCGTGAGCCAACATTGGATAGCCAGAAGGCTATCCAATCATTTTTGACCAGTGCCCAACGCAACGGAAAGGAGGAAAGCGGCTTCCGCCGCGTCTCGCTTATGCCAGCAGTAGTAGTGGTTGGCGCCCAGTGGGGCGATGAAGCAAAAGGCAAGGTGGTGGATTGCCTGGCGCAGGATGCCGATATGGTGGTGCGCTACGGTGGGGGCAGCAACGCCGGACACACCGTGCGTTTCGACGGACATGAGTTCAAGCTGCACCTGGTTCCCTCCGGCATTTTCCGCCCACAGGTAACCAACATCATCGCCAGCGGGGTAGTGGTAGACCCGCAGGTGCTTGTGGAGGAAATCCGCTCCCTGCAAGCAGAGGGAGTGAACATCGGCAACCTTCGGGTGAGTGCCAGAGCGCACGTCGTGATGCCCTACCATCGTCTGCTGGACGCTCTGGAGGAAAAACAGCGCGGCTCCGCGCAAATCGGCACAACCTGCAGGGGTATCGGTCCGGCTTATGCTGATAAAGCGGCACGCAAGGGTATTCGCATGGCAGACCTGCGCCAGCCGGAGCGTTTTGCCACCGTGTTGCGCCGAGCGCTGGAGGAGAAGAGCCGTTTGCTCCACAGCGTGTACGATGCCGAGTGCCCCACCTTTGAGCACATCTGGCGCGAGTATGAGGAGTACGCGGAGGTTTTGCGTCCGCTCGTCACCGATACCGACCCGCTGGTGTACACGGCGGTCAAGAGCGGGCAGAGGGTCGTCTTCGAAGGGGCGCAGGGCACGTTGCTGGACCTGGACCACGGCACTTATCCGTATGTTACCTCCTCCCACCCCGTTGCAGGTGGAGCGTGTGTGGGCACAGGTATCGGCCCCACGCACATCGATGCGGTCGTCGGGGTGGCGAAAGCATACACAACCCGGGTCGGCTCCGGTGCGTTTCCCACCGAACAACCCAACGACATTGGCAACTATCTGCGCGAGCGAGGCAGGGAGTACGGTACAACCACCGGCAGACCGCGCCGGTGCGGGTGGCTGGATGCGGTGGTGCTGCGCTACTCCGCGCAGGTGAACGGTCTGACCGCCTTCGCCATGACCCTGCTGGACGTGCTGAGTGGAATGGACACGGTGCAGATATGCCGTGCTTACCGACTGCCCGATGGAGACATTATCGAGCAGTTTCCCTTCGACAGCGCGGTGCTGGATCAGTGTGAGCCAGTATACGAACAGCTGCCCGGCTGGAAAGAGGAGATTGCCGAGGTGAGAAGCTGGAACGAACTGCCCGAAGGGGCGCGCAACTATGTGCAAAAGGTGGAGGAGCTGACCGGCGTGCCGGTGGCGATGGTGTCGGTAGGCCCTCTGCGCACGCAGACCTTCTGGCGTCACGGCGTCTCCCTCGACGCCCCGGTACGGTCGCTGCAGAAGCTCGCACGGGGTGGATAGCAGGAATCTTGCCTACTGCCCGTAGCGTCTGGTGAACTCCGCCTGGAAAGCTTCCACTGTAGGGGCGTCGAACAGTACCAACCGCACCTCTTTCACGCTGCTGTTCGGGCGTTCGGCAAAGTACTCCTCAATAGCACCCATGATTACCCTCGCACAGCGGTCTTTCGGGAAGCCGTAGATGCCCGAGCTGATGGCGGGAAAAGCAATCGTCACAATCCCCAGTTCGTCCGCTCGTTGCAGACTGGCGTGCACCGCGCTCGCCAGCAGGCGGTCGGCTTCTTCGGGTGTGTAGTTGCTCCAGATGGGCCCTACGGCGTGAATGACGTATCGCGCGGGAAGCCTGCCTGCACCGGTGACCGCTGCGCTGCCCGTCGGCACTCGTCCGATGCGGTTACTCTCCTGCTGAATGATTTCACCTCCTGCCCGTACAATCGCTCCTGCGACACCTCCGCCATGCTGTAGCCACTCGTTGGCGGCGTTCACGATGGCGTCTACCTGCTCCTTCGTAATGTCGCCCTGTCGCAGGGCGATTTGCTGACCATGCGGCAACGTGGTTTGCGAGAGGATCTGGCTCATCAGAGACCTCCACCAGACGACGGGAATTGTTTGCCCGTCGGTAAATGCCTTCATTCCTCTACCGCGCTCGCAAAGTAGTCGTCATGGCGGGCAGAAATGTCACCCTCTGTGGTTAAAGATCCAATACCCGCCGTCAAAACCGCATCACTGCACTATCGGCTCCGGGCTGGACCCCACCTCGGTGATAATCCACTCGCTACCGATGCGCTCCAGGGTGTAGCTGATGTAGGTGGTGCGCACCTGTCCGTCCTCGTCCTCGTATACGTGCTGTCCGTAGAGCACGTAGGCGTCGTTGGTGCGCTTGCGAATCTCGTCAAAGGCGAAACGCACCGTGCGGGTGTTGCGCATGGCGTCCAGCGTCATCGAGAAGTAATCCTCGGCGGGTATCGAGTAGGCGTACTTGCCGCGCAGGTATACCGCCACGTACATATCGAAGCGCAGGTGTCGGCGTATCAGGTCGGGGCTGTTGTATCGCCACGCTCGCTGGATGTCGCCGATGGTCACATCTAGGCGAGAGGGCAGGTTACGCTCCAGGTAGTAGCTCTCGCGGTAGGTGAACACCGGCACCTCGATAAACACCGGTCGCTCTATCACCACGATGCGCTCGGTAGAAATGTATGCCGGCATCGTGGGATAAAACACGTATACCGACGGGCACGCCCGGTACGGCTCGTACACCCGCAAATAGAAGCCGTATGCAACGCCTCGAGGAGTGTGGCGCCGATACTGGTCGTTGACAGGCGGGAAGTATATCTTCGGCTGCCACTCGCCGGTTCTTCGCGCGAGGTTAATCATGCCGTTGCTGGATGGGCGCGGTCGGTTGCCGAACGGTGTTTCCACTTCAGAAGGATACACCCAGTACTCGCCCTGTCCGACGGGCGGCTGGTTATCGCGCGCATTGGGTTGAGGACGGTTGCCAGAAGCGTAAGGTGATGGAATCGGTCGGCGCGTGGGCGCAGGAGCGGTGCTGCTACCTCGTTTGCGGAACAGGTCGTTGTCATCCGAACTGTTATTTCCAGGCGACACGGATGGCGTGCTGCGGTTTTCGTTCTTGCTGGAAGATGACTTATCGTCCGACTTGCTCTTACCGCTCTCCGTTTTCTTGAACAGCTTGCCGAGGTCATCTGCCGATGCGGGCACAGATACCGCCACCCCCACGGCGAGTACCACCGCCGCTACCAGCAATCTCCAACGGGAGACGAAAGTTTTCATGGGAATACCCTCCCTTCGCGTGCTTACATTTATTAGACTGTTCCATATATCGCCAGGTTACAGCCTACCTGCTTTGCGCAGGAGGTTGGATATAACCGTAGTATCTGCCCATCCAATAGGGTAGCAGCCAGAACACGCCGTCGCTTTCGGTCTGCCCGCCGTCGCCCTGTACTGCCACCCAGGGGTTATCATCCAAGCGCATCACACCGCGTTCGCTGGGTGGCGGAAGGCGGCTGGTCTGCCATCTTTCAATCTCTGGTGAGCGCACCAGCTTCAGGTCTTCACGCCGGGTATTGTCCACCGTCCAGCGCACCAGGTCCAGCGGCGTGTCGCGTAGGAACGTCAGCGAATCGTCTATCTCTGGCGCAGTGCCCGTGAGCGAGGCATATAGAAAGTGGAACCAGGGGTTCTGGTCACGCTTCACCCCTGCGTACCACGTATCCAGTGCCTGGCGGTACAGCTTTTTCAGGTCAGGGTCGGTTTCATACAGCAACAGAGCAGGAAAAGCCAGCGCCAACAGCTCGTCGTCGATATGCGTGCGCCAGGCGGGGTTGAAGGTCTTCGCCCGCTTGACGTTCTCACGATAGCCGTGTTCGTCCAGCAACCTGCGATATTCGTGCTCGTATTTGGCATCGCCGGTCATATGATAGGTTGCTTTCAGGAAGGAAAGTATCTCTACCGAGTTAATGCCGCGTTCAGGCGCCCAGTCGGGGTCGTGGTTCAATTTTTCGGGTGACCACACGCCCCAGCGGGTGTGCGCGCCGTCGATGTCGCGCAGCACGTACCCGCCCTCGATAATATAATCCATCACCCGGCGCACATGCTCGCGTACCTGCTCCCTATCCCGTTCGTCTGCGGCTAGGTCGTAGAAGAACAGGTAGCCATAGAAATGCCCTGTGATTTCGTCGCTGCTGGTATCGCCTTTCCAGAGCCATTTGCCATCCTGGCTCAGTCTCCAGCGCTCATGCACGCGCTTGTGACGAGGGTCGTTGACATGTTCCTCAGCCCACTCGGCATCGGTGTAGGCGCGGTTGGGATCGTTCATCGGCTTCCAGTCGGCAGGAATCACCGTGCGCGCCACGAAGCCAGGCGTGCCTGTGACCTCCTGCAGGAAACGCAGTGCACCGAAAGCCTTGCGAGCGTTTGCCTGGGCCGAGGTGTCCCTGGTAGCAGCGTATCGAAAGCACTCCATGGCCAGGTACATGCTTGTGTATTCGCCATCGTTGTCATCATCGCGAGGTTTCCAGGTGTTCACGTCGCCCGGAACCTGCAAGAAGCATTTTTCCACCAGCCCCGGTTGGCGTACGTGGCGGGCGAGGCAAACGCTCAGGTAATACTGTGCCTTTTGGGCAAGGTTGATCGTGCGCTGGCGTATCGCGCTCACACCACCGGCGGTAGCCACCCATGCGGTCCCGTCACGGTCGAAAGCCACATCGTGCACATCATCGTCTGGCAGCCAGCGCAGGCTGTGTCGCAACGACCACCGCTTACCGTCTGTGCGAGCCACCCCCACAGGCGTGCCGATCCACATTCTGCCGTCCGGAGCGCGGCGTACGCACTGTACCTGCACGCTGGGCAAGCCGTCGGCAGTGGTCAGCTGCCCCACTCGCTTGCCGTCACGATGAATGGTGATTCCACCCAGTCCACCTATCCACAGGCTACCGTCGGGTGCGAACGCCAGCCCGCGCACCGACGCACTCAGGAGATACTCTTCGTCATGCCGCCACGTCGTGCCTGACGGCGTATAGTGAAACAGCCCGACGTCCGTGCCTATCCACACCCCGCTGTCTTCAGGCAGCACCGTCCGTATACTACGGGCACAGGGCAGGTTTTGCGGCGTGACGATATCGCCTCTCACGCGCCACATGCCATCCGGACCGAAAGCCAGAATCTCACCTTTCACCTCGCACAGGGCGGATACCGGTTGCGTGATACCGGGCACCCTGCGCAGGTTTTTACCTTCCACCCGGTACAGCCCATCCCATGCGCCTATCCAAATGTGCTTGTGGCTATCTGCGAACGCCACAAAAGCGGGGGCTGCCTGAGCGTTCACCACCTTCCAGCGATGGGAGGTTTGATCCAGAACATAAACGCCGGCGCGTGTCGCCGCCCACACGTTGTCCTGCTCATCCACGGCGAGGGCACGCACATCGTTTGCCTCCGTGGAACCGAGCGAGTAGCGTTCAGCGGTTTCTTGCATAAAGGGGATGTCTGCTGCGGGCTGCGCCAGCGTTTGCACGGCAACGATTAACATGAGGGGTACGATGATAACCGTTCCAATCTCCTGCATCCTGAACCTCTTGGTGTAGAATCCATCAGTACGGTGCAAAGGTGACGCCCTCGTACACCGCCTGCACGGGCAGATCGATATTCGCGCTCTCCAGATGGATCACCTGCTCCGCCCGGGTATACTCTCTTTGTACCCATTGTCCATCGGGCTGGCGGACGAAATGCTCGATACACATCCTGTGCTGGGAAACCAGAAGATACTCGCGCAATGAGGGCAGCTTCTGATAGGCAAAGAACTTGACCGAACGGTCAAACTCTTCGGTAGAGGGAGACAGCACCTCGATAATCACTGTCGGGTTGAGCAGGTTGTCCTCCTGTTCGTCTTCAAACTGAGGCTGCCCGCACACTACGACCACGTCAGGATGGAAGTAGGCACTCGCTTCCGCTACCTTGACGCGCATATCGCCGATATATGCTTCGCAAGCTCTGCCTCGCAGCGCTGTGTATAGCAGGCCGCCCAAATTGAAGGTAATCCTGTTATGCCCGCGCGACGCTCCCGCCATAGCGAAAACCTGACCGGCGAGGTATTCGCTTTTAGTTTGCGCCCGGCGTTCTGCCTCGAGATACTGAGATTCGGGAATATAAACGGAACGTGCTGCCATGCATCTCCCTCCGCGTACATGTTACCAGCACACAAGGCGGCATGTCAACGCTTATCTAACCAAAGCAAAAATGCACTCAAGTGCGCCCGTCTATTGGGTGTGTAGAGCACCGTGCCATCCTGTGCCTTCGCTGGGCATCCCTGCAGCAGCTTGAGGGCGGTTTAGGAGAGGTGGTTTAGCTTTTCAGCGAGGCTGCGCACTGTTTTTCTTCCCCCTCTTTCCACGTAGGTAGCCCAGTACTTCTCTGAACCCTTTTTCGAACTCGTCGAGATGTTCCTCTTCGATCAGCACGCGAGAATGGCGGAAGTTTGCACCCTCGATGCGCGATTCGCTGATGACCAGATACATGTCTCCGTTTGTTGACTGTTTCACATCGAAGAAGTATGTCCTGCGCCCTGTGCTCACCCTGCAAGAATAAATTTCTTCGTCAGGCATCTGTCTACCCTCACTGTTTTGTAGTGTAGTACTGTTCTATTTGTCGTGACAGACACGGCAATACCTTCCCTTGACAGACTTTCCTTTTATACACTGGTAGCGTGAAAAGGGGGGCGCAGTCAACTGCGCAACTCCCAATCGTATTCTCTTCTTCCACGTCTATACTCAACTCATATACTAACAGAGCGAAGCGAAGCATCTGATTGTGGTAGTAAGCGGAGATGCTTCGCTAACGCTCAGCATGACAGAAAGGTGTTGGTGCACACTTGCGCTAACGGACCTCAAACTCTCCAACGAATGCGCTGTTCTCCTCACCGCGTTGCCACACGGTGCCCAGCCGGCGGTCGCGGTAGGCGGCGAGCTTCACCGAAGCAACCTCTGCGTCTGTCACCGGGGCGAGAGGCTGATACCATATCTGGTGAGGCTGCACGCACCCCTTGCATGGGTAGCGCGAAAGATGTAGCGTCGCCACGCCGGGTGCATCGATCGCTATCTGCTTGTCTTGCCGGGTGTAGCGAATCGCTACCGGTTTCACCGCCTGCACCTCGCCCAACACGCCGGCGTAGTAGCGCGACAGCAGTTGCGCCACCGCTTCACGCTGCGCTTTGTCCGCACGGACGTCCACGTAAATCACGCTCTGGCGTCGGGCGGACGGCTCGGCGAGGTTGTTGTCCGCAACCACTGCGGCTAGTGCGGACACTCCGCTGAGGTTCACGCTGTTCCAGCTGCCTTCGCGGATGTGCCAGAAGAGTAACGCCTCGCGCCCGGCGGTCACGTATTCGCCCGAGTAATGGCAACCTCCTGCGTACACGCTACAGGTGCGTGCCTCCGCGTAATCGCCACGCACGGTTTGTGCCCCTGCGGGCAAGACGAGCAGAGCCAGTAAAGCGGCTAAAAGGGTTGTTCTCATGAGTGTTCACCTCCGAAAGATGCATGTATTTAGTATACCTAACTGTAAAGGAAAAGAGGGCAAGAGGCAGGGTATAATGGATAGTGACGCCAACAGAGGGTATGGGTGATGCTCAGCAGGTTTTTGAAGCCAATCGGTATTATTCTGGAGATGATTAAGTTCGAGCATACGGTGTTTGCGCTGCCGTTTGCGCTGTTGTCCGCTTTGCTGGCGGCGAGGGGAATGCCGGAGTGGCGCACGCTAGGCTGGATTCTGGTGGCGATGGTGGGCGCGCGCAGCGCGGCGATGGCGTTCAACCGTATTGCCGACCTGCATTACGATGCCCTCAATCCCCGCACCGCAAACCGCGCGTTACCGCGTGGTATGCTCACCGTGGGACAGGTAACGGCGTTCACAGCGGTGTCGGCAGGGGTGTTTGTGCTGGCGGCGTGGCAGCTGAACCCGCTCTGCTTTGCGCTGTCTCCGGTGGCGTTGTTGTGGGTTCTGAGCTACTCCTACACCAAGCGATTTACCGCGCTCAGCCACCTGTGGCTGGGGCTGAGTCTGGGCATTGCACCGGTGGGGGCATGGCTGGCGGTGCGCGGGCAGTTTGACCTCGTGCCCGTCTTGCTCTCGCTGGCGGTGATGCTGTGGACGGCGGGCTTTGACATCATCTACAGCCTGCAGGACGTGGAGTTTGACCGTCGCGTCGGCTTGCGCTCGCTCCCGCAAACGATAGGCGAGGCTCCTGCTCTGTGGCTGTCGCGCCTGATGCATGTGGGCATGGTGACAGTGCTTGTGGCGGTGGGGCAGCTGGCAAACCTGCATTGGGGCTACTATGCGGGGGTGGTGGTAGCCGCCCTGCTCATCGCCTACGAGCAGAGCCTCGTGAAGCCCAACGACCTGAGCCGGGTCAACCTCGCCTTCTTCACGCTGAACGGGTGGGTGAGTGTGCTGCTCTTCGCGTTTACGGTAGTGGACTGGTGGATGTTCTGGAGGTGATGGGTGCTAATCGGGAGCGTGCCGTATCTGAACGCAAAGCCGCTGATTGCGTGGTTCCATACGCCGGAGGGGAAGGGCAGCGGGGTAGAGGTGGTATGTGATGTGCCTTCGCGCCTGGCGCAGATGGTGGGAGTGGGCGAGGTGGCATGTGCGCTGGTTTCCTCTATTGAGCTCTTTCGCCGTTCCGATTGGGTAGCGGTTCCGCACATCGCCATTGCCAGTACGGGCAGGGTGCTCAGCGTGAGGCTCTTCTCCAGGGTGCCTCTGGACAGGGTGCGCTCTGTTGCGCTGGATACCAGCTCGCTCACCTCTTCCGCGCTGGTGCAGGTGCTGTTTGCGCGGTGGTGGGGGGTGAAGCCGGAGTACCTGCCTGCCTCTCCCGACCTGGATGCGATGCTGAAGCAGGCTGACGCCGCTTTGCTCATCGGCGATAAGGGGATGCTGGCTCGGGCGGAGGGGCTGTACATCGCCGACCTGGGCGAAGAGTGGCATCGGTGGACGGGACTGCCGTTTGTGTGGGCGCTGTGGCTGGGCGAAGCAGAACGCATCACGCCGTCGCTGGTGGAGGTGCTTCTCACCGCGTGCCGGTGGGGATTGGAGCATATTGATCAGGTCGTCCATCAGCAGGCAGCGCGATTGGGGTTGCCGCAAGACCTTGTACGCCACTACCTGTGCGACATCATGCAATACGAGATGACCCCTGCCCACGAGCAGGCGTTGCAGCGGTTTGCGGAGGAATGTGGGCGGTTAGGGCTGGTATAGCGCACCACGCAGGTGCGCCCCTGCATGTTCACCGATACCCGCCGCGCAGTGTTTCCACCACGTCAGGGGGCAGGTGGTTCAACGGCAGGTTTGCCGCACGCGCTATCACCAGCAGCCTGCAGGTCATCTCGAAGGACTCCACGCGCATCAACACGTCGGGAACCGAATGATGAAAGGTGATGACGCCGTGATTGGAGAGGATAACCGTTTCGTGTTCGCGTACCGCTTCGCCCACGGCGTCGGCGAGCTGCGCGCTGCCCGGTTGCAGGAACGGCACGCGGGCGATACGTCCCAGGTAAAAGATGTTCTCGATATTGAGGTCGGTGGGCACTGGCATGTCGGAGCAGGCAATCAGCGTGGTGTACAGGGGCGAGACATGCACCACCACCTGCGCCTCGGGGCGGTTACGGTAAATCGCGCGGTGCATCGGCGTCTCTATCGACGGTTTCGCCCCCACAAAATCCTCCCCATGCAGGGAGCAGAGGGAGGTCTGTTCAGGCGTGAGCGTGCCCAGCCACGCGCCTGAGGCGGAGATAAGCAAACGCTCCTCGTCGACTCGCAGGCTGACGTTGCCGGAGGTGCCCCACGCCAGCCCGCGCTCGCCCAAGTAGTGCCCTATCTCGCACAGCTGTTGCCGGAGGCTACCCAGTTCCATCGTGGCTCAGGGTCTCCCGGATGTGGCGCATGGTGTGACGTAACCGCTCGCGCAGATTCTGCACCGGCTCGCGCAGCAGGGGATATTCGCCCTGCCGGTAGACGATTTTGCCCGCCACCATCGTCATCAACACGTCGGAAGCGCTCGCGGAGAAGACCAGCGCGGTGTATGGTTCATAACAGGGGAAAGAATGTGCGCCGTTCAGGGAGAGCACGCACAGGTCTGCCTGTTTGCCGGGCTCCAGCGTGCCGATGCGCTCTGCCATGCCCAGCGCATGTGCCCCTCCCGTTGTCGCCATCTCGATTGCCTTGCGTGCGGTCATGCAGGAGTGCACGCCGCGCGTCGCCCGTTGTAGTAGCACCGCACTGCGCATCTCGCAGAACATGTCCAGCGCGTTGTTGCTCACCACGCTATCCGTGCCCAGACCGACCTTCACCCCGTGTGTCAGCCATTCGCTCAGCGGGGCGACGCCGTTGTATAGCTTCGCGTTGGACTGTGGGCAGTGGGCAATAGCGGTTCCGGTGGAGGCGAACAGTTCGGCGTGGCGCGAGTCGGTATGCACCGCGTGCACCAGCAGGGTGCTGGTGTCCAGCCAGCCCTGTTCCTGCAGGATGTCTACGGGATGCTTCCCCGGCGTCTCCCACGGGATGCCTCGCTCCGCATACATCTGCGCGAATTTGCCCTTGCCCTCCTGCAACAGGGCGATTTCGTCCGCCGATTCGGCGAGGTGGATGCAGACGGGATAGCCCTTCTGGCGCGTGTATTCGCGCAGGGCGGTCATGACGGCAGAGCGGACGGTGTACAGCGTGTGCGGGGCGACGCCGATTTCCACCAGGCTGCCTCGCGTGGCGCGGTGTAGCCACTGTAATTTATCCTCCAGCTCGCCCAGCGTTTTCGTGGGGGACTGCTCGGGCTGTACGGCGAACACCTCCTGGTACACGCGCCCGCGAAGCCCCGTTTGCAGGAGCGCGTACGCGGACGCCCCCGAATCGGTGGTATCCGCTACGGTGGTGATGCCCGATGCCGCCGCCTCCAGTGCACCCCAGAGCGCGGAATCGCGCCAGTCTTGCTCGGTCAGAATCTCTTTCAGCTCCACCAGCCGACGTATCCACTTGAAGAAGGGCAGGTCTTCCACCGCACCGCGCAGGATGGTGAGTTCAAGGTGGGTGTGTGTGTTGACCAGTCCGGGCAGGATGACCGCTTCACCGAAATCGAACACATCCGCGCCGCCGCGCGTGCCCGAACGCCGGCGCACGTCCACAATCACCCCGTTCTGTACGATTACCTCGCCCTGTTCAATCGGTTCGCGGGCGACAGGCAGCACCCATTCCGCTCGCAGAATCACAGCGGGACACTCCACGCTCTGTTCAGGTCGTAGTAATTTATATTTTTGGCATGTCCGTCGCCAAACAACACGTTGTAGCGGTAGCCGCGATATACTCGTGGATTAAAGCATTCGCTGAGGCTGCGCATGATACCTTCACTGCCGTGCCACGCCCCACTGCTGTCCATGATGACGTTCACTTCTGCGGGATACTGGAAGTTGGACAGCATCATCTGCCGGAATGCGATTTCGGTGCGGAAGACGTAGCTGGTGCCGAACTTCTGGTAGGAGGAGGGTGTTGCATCCAGCGGCTCGCAGTTGAAGTCCTGATACACGTAGCCGATATCGGATGGGCAGTGCCACAGCTCCATACTGCGACAGTAGGGCTGCAATGCCTCGTGTAGCATCGGCATATAGGGTATCCACTGCTGCCATTCGGGGTAATCGTTCCAGATTTGCGGGGTGTATCGGTCGGTGGGGTCTATCGCGAAGGGATAACGTTCATCCCAGTCTTCCGCGTACATCATGATTGCCATACCGATTTGTCGGACGTTGGACAGGCAGGCGGTTTCGCGTCCCTTCGCCCGGGCACGCGCGAAGACGGGGAACAGCAGTCCTGCCAGCAGGGCGATGATGGCAATAACCACCAGCATCTCGATCAGCGTAAACGCAGCACGACGGTACATGGTAGTGCCTCCTTATCGTGTGATTGTCTCCGAAGCGACCCGAATGAAGGCGTGCATCAGCCGGGCTGTTGCCTCCGCTTCTGGGTCCATCTCCGGATGCCACTGTACCCCGACGAAAAAGCGCGCGTCCTCCAGCTCGATAGCTTCCACCACACCGTCGGGCGCGGTGGCGGTGACCTGCAAGCAGGGGGCGGGTTGTTTCACCGCCTGATGGTGCGAGCTGACGATTTCTACCTCGCTCGTGCCTAAAACCCTGTGCAGGAGACTTCCTTCGCGGATGGTCACGATATGGCGTGCATGCCGATGCTTCAGCCCGTCGCCGATTTGGGCGGGGATGTGCTGTATCAGCGTGCCGCCGAAAGCCACGTTCAACAGCTGACAGCCGTAGCAGATTCCCAGCACCGGTTTGTCCAGCTCGCGGAACAGGTGCACCAGCGCGATTTCGAACCTCGGGCGGTCTTCGGGAAGAGCGTCCGTTTGGGGATGCGCCTCTTCGCAGTAGAGGGCAGGAGGAATATCCTTGCCTCCGCTGATGATGAGACCGTCCAGATGGTGGGCGACGTGTTCCAGCAGCCGTTCCTCTTGCAGGGGAGCCAGCGTCACCGGCACGCCGCCTGCCCGCTCCACCGCGCGGATGTACCGCTGCCCTAACGAGACGACCGATTCGTTATGTTGCTCGTAGCCCGTTGTGATTCCGATAAGAGGTGGTTTCATCGCTGCTCCCTGTGCCTGGCGTCGTAGCCCATTATACCATACGGGAGAGGTGGGGGGAAGCTTCTGGCAAGCTGCTGCCGAGCCGACTTCGCCCGATCGAGGAGTCTCTACGGCTGAAGCCGTTCCCTCTCAAACGAAGCCAGCCTGCGCTGGCTAACAACCCTGCTGTTGCGTAATCTTGTCATGCTGAGCGTCGGCGAATCATCTCAGAGCCGCGTGTCAAACCTTGCCTTTCCTTGTAGAGACAAGGGCAAACGCCAGCAAAGGGTCTACATTGTCCTCTTAAACCACGTCACAATCCCATCGGTCAGGGAGTGCACCATGCCGCCCGCGATTAAGCCGATCAGCGCGGACTGTGCCCAGGTAACATGAGATTGCAGGCTCAGGCGCAGCTCCTTTTCCAGCGCGCGCAGTATCTCCGACTGGTTGATGGGCACAATCCACAGGTCAATGGCGTTCATGCCCAGCCTCATCAGCAGGTACAGCATGAAGAAGAAATAGAGCGCGCGCAACAGCGGACCCAACAGCCAGCTGTGTGATAGCCAGTGACGATGGGGGATCAGTATCTGGTAAGGTAGCCAGAAGAAGCGAAACACGCCCCACCGGCGGTAGGCGCGAGAGTTCACATCCAGGTCGGGTGATAGTGCCAACCCCGAGAATAGATACGCGCCGATACCGACGCTTACCGACGCCCAGTCGGGCGAGGGATGCATCCGGGCGATGACCGGCACCGCGGCTACGGCGGTCAGAGTGGTAATCGCGTCGTGAACCCGTCCGGAAGGCATCCCTTACAAACCGCTGGAGAAGTCTCGCAGCTTCTTACAGTTATTACGGTTGCGCAGTTTCTTAATCGCCTTTGCTTCGATCTGGCGGATACGCTCGCGTGTGACGTTGAAGTATCTTCCCACCTCTTCCAGCGTGTGAGGCATGCCGTCTATCAGCCCGAAGCGCATCTTAATAACCTCGCGCTCGCGTTCGGTTAACACCAGCAGCGCCTCTTCGATGCGGTCTCGTAGCAGACTGCGGTCGGCGGCTTCGGTGGGGGAGTCGCAGTTTTCATCCTCGATGAAGTCTAGGAGGTGGCTATCCTCTTCTTCCCCGACGGGGGTGTCCAGCGACAGGGGTTCTGGCGCGATACGAATAATCTCATTCACCTTGTCTACCGGGATACCCATGTCTTCGGCGAGCTCTTCGGGGGTGGGGGTGCGCCCTAGTATCTGCTCGAGATGGCTTCGCCGTTTCATCAGGCGGTTGATGGTTTCCACCATGTGCACGGGGATACGGATGGTGCGCGCCTGGTCGGCGATGGCGCGGGTAATCGCCTGCCGAATCCACCAGGTGGCGTAGGTGCTGAACTTGTAGCCGCGCCGGTAGTCGAATTTTTCCACAGCGCGTATCAAGCCCAGATTCCCCTCCTGAATGAGGTCGGAGAACGCCATGCCACGTCCGCTGTAGCGTTTGGCGATAGAGACCACGAGGCGCAGGTTGGCGAGGGTGAGTTTGCGTTTGGCTTCCTCATCGCCCTGAGCGACCAATCGCGCGAGGTGTTGTTCCTCCTCGGGGCTGAGAAGGGGCGTCTTACCGATTTCGCGCAACCACATGCGCACCGAGTCGTCCAGAGGGACACCTTCCAGTTGCGCGATTTCCTGGTCCGCCATCTCGTACTCTTTGGCAGAGATGCTCAGCCCGTATCCCTCTTCCGTCAGGGGTAAGCCTTTGACGGTGTCCACTACCTGGATACCCTCTACATCCAGGAACTCCAGCATCTGCTCCAGCTCGTCGGCGTCCACATCCATCTCCGCCAGTGCATCGTTCAGCTCATCAGAGGTGACGTATCCTCTGTCCTTGCCCTGCTGGACGAGCCGTCGCATCTGTCCGTTGTCGTGGATATGCTCCATCTCCACGTCTCGATTCACTCCCTTCGGTCGCGTCGCGCGTCGGAGTGCAGTTCATTGAGTAGCCTTTGGTACTCTTGATAGTTCACGCTATCTGGCGAGAAATCCTGCGCCAGCTGTGCAGAAATCTGCACCTGTCTTGTGCGTTTGTGCCATCGCTTCAGGAAGGATGCCGAATCGCGCAATACCTGCTCACTCAACGGCTCTTCCAGCGACAGCCGTGTGGAAACCACCTCTCGCAGGCGCGGGTCGCTTAGCGCAGAAAGCAACGACGGGAGATGCAGTTCCATACCCGCGTCCCACGCACGCCGTACCAACTCAAAAAATTGTTGAGCAGCGTCACTGACCATATCGCCTGCCTGAGCGATTTGCAAAACCAGCGTCCGCCACTCCTCTGACATTATACCCCGCAGAAGGGCACTTTCTGCACGCACTACGCCGGATGGAAGCTGTTCGCCCACTTCTACGGCGGGAGCGGAATCCGGCGCGGAGCGCTCGTTTTTCTTTTCCGCTTCTTTATAACGCAAGAATCGTTCCACTTCCCGCCGAATCTGCATCTCAGGTATACTGGGATTTGTAAAATAGGCGGGATGGAGCGGCGCCAGCTGCGTGATGTAGCCATCCCGTTCGATCTCCGATGGTATCGCCGCCAGTATGGGGATAGCGGATTTTAACACTTTAATTCTACCTTCTGCCGTGCTGATATCGTACCGCCGGTAGAGGTCGTCCAGCAGAAACGCGGGCAGGGGCTGGGCTTTGTCCAGACACTCCTGCAAGGCACGTGCTCCCAACCGGCGCAGCAGACTGTCCGGGTCTTCACCGTCCGGCAGACGCGCGATAAGAACCTCTATCTCGTGTTGCTGCAGTACCTCCGCAGCGCGCTTTGCCGCCTCCACCCCCGCGCTGTCCGAATCGTAAACCACAATCACGCGCGACACAAGGCGCGAAAGGATGCCTATCTGTTCATCCGTTAGGGCAGTGCCCATCGTGGCGATGGCATGGGTGAACCCCGCCTGATGTGCTGCGACCACATCCATATAGCCTTCCAGCAGCAGGGCGGTGCGTTCGGTCATCATGCGCTCTTTCGCCAGATGCAGGGCGTAGATGGTGCGGCTTTTGCGGAACAGGGGCGTTTCGGGGCTGTTCAGGTACTTGGGCTGAGCATCGCCCATCGCCCGTCCCCCAAAGGCGATAACGCGCCCCTGCCTGTCCCAGATGGGGAACATCAGTCGGTCACGGAAGCGGTCGTAGTACTCGCCGTTCTCTCCCTGCACCACCAGCCCTGCTGCCGCCGCGATGGTCAACGGTATCTTCTTCGCCCGGATGAGGTTGGTGAGCGCGGACCAGTCAGGCGGGGCGTAGCCGATGCCGAAGCGTTCCTGCGTCTCGGCAGTGACAGCACGCTGTTGCAGTACGCGCTGGGGCAGGGGATAGCGTTTCAGCATGTCATGGAAGAACTGCGCGGCAATCTGGTTCACCTGCAGTATCTGCTCACGGCGGTCTTTCTGTTCCTGAGTGGAGCCTGCGCCTGTGGTGCGGAACTCCAGCCCCAGTCGCTCGGCAAGCAATCGGGCTGCGTCCAGAAAGGTGACGTTTTCGATGCGCATGATGAAGTCGAACACGTCACCGTATTGTCCACAACCGAAGCACCGCCATCGCTGCAGCGAGGGGTTCACCGTAAAGGAAGGTGTCTTTTCAGCATGGAACGGGCATAAACCTTTGAAGTTCTTGCCTGTTCGCTTCAGCGCCACGTACTGCGAGACCACCTCTACAATGTCGCTGCGCGCACGAATTTCGTCTAGGTCTGCACCGGCGCGTGATGCCACAGACACCTTCCTCCATCAGGCTGGCTCCTGTTGTGTTCTGCTTAGCGGAGCGCGTTGTCGGCTACTGCTCCATAGCCGCCACGATGATAGAGACCACCTTGTTATCGTAGAACTGGAACGCCACGTGGTGATTGGGATAGCTCACGTACAGGGTGGCTCCCATGTTCTGGTGTTCTTTGGGCCAGCCATACGCGGCAACCACCTTCTGATAGGTGTCACCGAGCTTGATGCCGCGCGAAGTGCGTGCCAGGCCGGTTTTGTCCTCGTAGCCAATCGCCTTTGCCTGCACCACATAGCCGTCCTTATTCACCAGAAACTCGTAGATAACGCCACCCGGTCGCTCGTAGATGAGGGTGGTCTCCTGTTCGTACATCATACCTCCCGGTGTGGTGCGCAAGCCGATGGAAGGCAAGCCAACGCCTGCGGGAGTGCCTCCCATGCCTGCCATTCCGGGCATACCGGGCATCGCCGGGGTACCGGGCATTGGGGGCATACCGGGGCGCATGGGAGCACCGATACCGCCGGGCAGACCGGGCAAGCCGGGGGCGCCCGTTGTGGGTGCTCCGAAGGTAGGCGCACCCATCATTGGAGGAGCACCGCCCATCATCGCCATGCCTTCTTCCTCATCCAGTCTACCACCACGGCCTCCTAAGCCTCCCATCATGCCGGCTCTGCCACCTACTGCTGCACCGACACCTGCCATCGGAGGCATCCCGCCAAACGCGCCGTACGGGGGCATGCCAGGGGTCGGACCCGTGCCCATGTAGCCGGAAACGCCGGGCATCCCTGGCATTCCGGGTGCGCCTGCCAGACCCGCACGTCCGGGGGCGCCTGCCATGCCGGCTACACCTGCCTGTGCGCCCGGCAGGTTATAGGCTACCTGTCCTACCGTAACCTGTGTGGGGTTGCCGAACCGTGCCAGCACGGTCTGCACTTTGGACAACATGCGAATGCCCAGAAACTGGCGTTCAATGGCGTGTGCCGGGTTTATCCACCCGAGCAAGCAAGCGGTGAACACAATACCTGCCACTCCGCCTCTTCGGAGCAAGCCTGCCATGCTCTTCATCTGGTTTCCTCCCCTTCGTTCTTCGTTTCGTGCCAAGAGAGCTTACTGGTGTGCACTCTTTCGGCAACGGTAAACGGTTTTCCTGCCTGCGACCGGCAACTGCTTCTATTATAGTGTACCGTTCGCCGATTGTTAGACGCAACGGATGCGCTGAAGGTAACGGGGGTACGGAAAATTATCCGGTTCGGTTGCCCAATGATTGCAGGTTGCCGGTAAGAGTGCTATACTGGTTACAGTACAGTATCACTTTAGGAGGGTGGTTTCGGCGCGAAAAGGCGGTGTGCGATGGCTGAATAATCTTGTCGCCGAGTTGATGAAACTGAAGTCTCTGCCTCCACGAACCGACATTAACGGAGCTTTCATCCATTCCCATGTCAATGTTAAGGAAGCGCCCGAGGGGGTACGCAAAGATGAAAACGACGCGAAGGGAGTTTCTGCGTTTATCTTTTCTCCTCGCCCCCGCCCTTGCCGGCTGTGGTGGGGCGGACAATGCCTATTATCAGCCGCCTCAACCGGATTTCTGGTTGACAGGAAGCGAAGAGCAGATCGCGGAACAGACCCGAATGGCTGTACAGTTCGCCGTGAACAGCCAGCAGGGGGTTCGCCCTGTCACTCTGGGGGCTGCGGGACAGATTTTCCGAATTGAACCCACCGAGAAAGCAAATGTTATCAGGCTCTCCCGATGGGCAGCTGGCAAGACGGATCAGGTCACCATCCGCTGGGCGCTGGACGGTATGAGCTTTGACAACCGACAGGGCGTTCGCCTCAGCTCGAGGGGCATTACAGACTGGATCCGCTGGGGAGTGAAATCTATCGTTTTGCTTTTGATAGTGTGGCTGGGGGCGAGTGTGGCGAAGTTCATTATGGCAGCGATAGCCACGGTCGCCTTCTACCTGCTTTTAGCCGCCATTCTGGTAACCGCGGTGGGGATCGCTCTGGAATTGATAAAACTCACAGGGCTGACGTGGGACGACGTGACAGCGTTTGTGCAGATGACCATTACCGCGGTGGTCAACCTCCTGAGGGAGGTGGTAAACTCTGTCTCTCCTTAGTAGTACTTGACCGCACGTGTCGGTGCACCTCACATGCCGCTCCGCCCGCGGGGAGGGTTGGGGTGGGGCTAAACCGGCTCACCCGGAGGTTCGCCCTCCGGTACACGGCTTGACTTTTTATGCCGTTTCGGTTACTAATGTAGTGTGTCACGTACTACCACCCACATACAACGCTCCATATCGAGCATCCAGGGTGCTGCTCGTTTTGACCGGCGGACGAAACGGCTGGTACAACGGCTGCACGCAGGCGACATCGCCATTATCGACCACCCCGATCTGGACGGTGTGGCGGCAGAGGCTCTGGCGGCGCAGCGGGTAACGGCGGTTGTCAACCTCTCTCCCTTTATCACGGGACGGTATCCCAGCTCGGGAGCCAGTATCCTGCTGCGTGCGGGCATCCCGCTGTATGAATGCCACGACGCCCATCTGGCGGAGGTTGTGCAGGAGGGGGATACCGCTACCATCACGGGCGACACCCTGTGCCTGAGCCGATTACCGGAAGCCTCTTTCTCGCTGGAACCTCTGGACGAAGAACGCATTCAGCAGTTGCTCTTGCTTGCCCAGCAACGGTTGAAGAGCGAGCTGCGCGCTTTCGCGCAGAACACGCTGGAGTATCTGCAGGAGGAGAGCGACGCCTTGCTGGGCGTGCTGGAGGTGCCGGAAATCGGCACGTCGATAGCGGGACGCCATGCGGTGGTGGTGGTTCGTGGCGAGCGGTTCAAACAAGACCTTATCGCCATCAGCAACTACCTGCGCGAGATGCGCCCGGTGCTGATTGGGGTAGACGGGGGGGCAGACGCTCTGCTGGAGATGGGTTTTAAGCCCCACATCATTGTGGGCGATATGGACAGCGTGAGCGACGGGGCGTTGCGATGCGGCGCAGAGTTGATAGTGCATCAATACACGAGCGCAGAGCGCGTCTCGCCCGGTCTGGAGCGGGTGCAGCGGCTGGGGCTACCGCACACGGTGTGGCGAGCGCCCGGCACCAGCGAAGATATCGCCATGCTGCTGGCGTACGAAAAGGGCGCACAACTCATCGTGGCGGTGGGCACGCACTTCAGCCTGCTGGAGTTTCTGGAGAAGGGGCGACGGGGCATGTCCAGCACTTTTCTGACACGTCTGCGTGTGGGTGATAAGCTGGTGGACGCCAAGGGGGTGAGCCGACTCTATCCCCGGCGGTTCGCCTGGCGCGAGTTCGGCTGGCTGTTCGTGGCAGCGATGATGCCGGTAGTGGTGGCGTTTCTGCTGTCGCCGGTGGGGCGCGACCTCGTCCGCCTGCTGTATGTGTGGCTGCGTTTACGCCTGCACTTTTAGGGAGAAAGCACGGAATGTTTGCAGACCTTCGCTACCATCTGGTGAGCCTGGCGGCGGTGTTCCTTGCGCTGGCGGTGGGAATGCTTGTCGGAGGGCTGTTTTTGAACACTGCGCCGACCGAAACGCAACAACGGCTGATCCGGCGCATTCAGGAAGACCTTGCCCGCATCACCGCCGAGAGCGACCGCAACCGACGCCACTTCGAGCGCATGGAGCAGGCACTGAGGGAACTGAGACCGCGTCTGGTCAAGCAACGATTGAAAGCACGCCGGATAGCGGTGGTGCAAACGGGCGACGACGATCGCGCGCTGGCAGATACGCTGAAAGCGTTACGTGACGCCGGTGCGGAAACCGTGTCGGTCACGGTGGTGACCAACCGCTGGCTCGAACTGAGCGAGGAAGAACAACAACGTATCATCCGTAACTTGCGCGCTCTCAAGCCCAACCTTCCCGAAGATTTCACCGCCGTCATCAAGTCTCTGGCGAACGGCGTAGCGTTGTTCGGCTATGACCGGGCTGTGGAGATACTGCGCCGGGAAGGGCTGATACGTACTTCGGGCGATTACACGTTGCCCTGTCGTTACGTGGTGGTGGTGGGCGGCAGCTCTTCGCCAGAAAGCCCACGCGCGATAGAGATTGACCGACCTCTTATCCGACAGTGGCAGGATACGGGCATCGAGGTAGTAGCAACGGAACGCCGTGATTGCGCCGGTTCACATGTGTCGGTGTACCGGGAGATGGATATTCCCAGCGTGGACTGCATCGACACCGCGCTGGGGCAGATGGTGTTACCTTTCCTGTTCGGAGCGGAACCCTCGGCATACGGTGTGAAGGACAGCGCGGAACGGGTGCTACCCGATACGCTTCTGGAGGCGAAATGAGGCGTGTGTTTGCGGTGGTGCCGGCGCATAACGAGGCGCAGACGGTGACAGAAACCGTGCGCGCGCTGCTGGCATTGCCTGCGCAGGTGGTAGTGGTTGCCGATGCGTGCGCAGATGACACCGCCGAACGCGCCCGCGAAGCGGGGGCAGCGGTTCTGGTGCGGGGTGGGCGAGGGGATAAGGCGCGCGCGCTGGCGAAAGGCTTGCGCTGGGTGGCGCAACAGCAGCCGTCCGACGACGACGTGGTGCTGCTGGTGGATGCGGACGTGGGAGCCAGCGCAGGTGAGGTGGCTGCTCTGCTGGATGCGGTGCACCGAGGCGAGGCGGATCTGGCTATCGGCGTCTTGCCTCCGCCCTCCATCCCCTCGCATACAGTGGGAGCAGAGAGGGGCACGGGGGGAAGGGGAGCGGAGCGGCAGGGTGGTTTCGGGCTGGTGGTGCGGTTTGCACGGTGGGTGCTGCAGCGCCGGACGGGCAGGCGATTCCGCGCCCCTTTGAGCGGTCAACGGGCGATACGATGGCGCACGCTTCGGCAGATGAGCGCGCTGGCGGGCGGCTTTGGGGTGGAGGTGGGGATGAGCGTTGACCTGATGCGTCTGGGCGCACAGGTGAAGGAGATAGATGTGTGTATGACGCACCGCTACACGGGCAGAAGCTGGCGAGGCTTTCTGCACCGCGCACGGCAGGGCTGGCACGTGTTGCTCGCCGCTGTGGGGCGAAGGCAGGTGAAGCTGTGGATGCACGAGTGATACCGATTGTGTTGTTTGTCTCCGCGCCGTTCGTGGTGTTACTGGGGGGCATCGCGCTCTTCCCCAAGCTGTGCCGTCGCTGGGGATGGCTGAGGCAGAACTACCGCGGGGTGGCTGTGCCCTGCGGTTACGGGGTTATCTGGTGGGCTTTTGGCAGCGTGCTGTATGCGGAACTGGCGTGGATGGCGGACGAGCAGGCGCGCCCGCTGTCGCTGGCGTTTCTGGTGGCGGCGTTTGGCTTCGGGCTGCTGGGCTGGATAGACGACCTGTGGGGCGACCCCACCTCCAAAGGCTTGCGGGGTCACGTGAGAGCGCTACGGCAGGGCAGGATCACGACGGGGCTGCTGAAGGCGGTGGGGGGGCTAACGGTATCGCTGGTTGCCGCGTGGCTGTTACAGGGCGGATGGGCGGCGTTGCTCGGCGGTGTGACCGTTGCGCTGATGGCAAACGCCATGAACTTGCTGGACATGCGCCCGGGCAGGGCGGTGTCGGTGTTTTTGGCGTTATCGGTTCTGGTGGTGTTCTACTTACTGCTGAGCGGGCAGGCGTTGACGGCGGCGATGCTAGGGTTCTTCATGGCGGCGGCATTATTACTGCGTCGGCATGATGCGAGTGGTGAGGCGATGATGGGCGATGTGGGCTCCAACCTGCTGGGCGGGGTGCTGGGGGTGTCGCTGGTGGCGGGGGTGCCGCTGTGGGCGCAGGCGGTGGTGCTGGCGTTGCTGGTGGCACTGCACGTGGCGGCGGAGCGCATTTCGCTGAGCCAATGGATAGAGGATACCCCCTGGGCGCGCCGGCTGGATCGGATGACGGGGGTGAGGTAGCCCTCGCAAGCAGGGGAACACCCGAACCTCTCCCCCGTCCCCTCTCCTACAAGGAGAGGGGAGCCGTGTTTCGGATGCCCCGTACAGCCCCCCTTCCCCTCGTATACGGGGGGAGGAGAGGAGGTTAGGTTCAATACACCTCGCCCTACCGCCACGCAGAGATGCTCGCTAACGCTCAGCATGACAAAACGGGCTGCACGATCACCTTTATCCGCAGTTTCAATCCCTTATAGGTAGGCTCGTAACCGAGCCCCGAGCTCGCCGTGGTCCGGACCGGCAGCGGTTTCAATCCCTTATAGGTAGGCTCGTAACGATGGAGGAGCGGCGCTACTGGGCATCGATCTCGTGTTTCAATCCCTTATAGGTAGGCTCGTAACCGATGTGCAGTGGGCGGTATGGGGCATCGGCATCGATGTTTCAATCCCTTATAGGTAGGCTCGTAACCGATGAAATCCATGATAGTACTCCTGTTGATCGTAGGTTTCAATCCCTTATAGGTAGGCTCGTAACTGGGCGCCCTGGTCCGTCCTGACCTCGAAC